>REAR01000134.1 GCA_004295245.1 Sphingobacteriales bacterium
AAGTGTGCGACGCAACGATGTTTAACCGGAGTTACTGCCGCTGGCTACACCACTCTCAGAAATTAATTTTATATTCGGCTTTTATAAAATTAACCACCACGCTATATGAGAATTGTTGCCTTTCTTGCATCCCTACTGGTTACTGTTGCCATTACCGTAGTTTTAAACAGTCGCATGGTGTTACCAGCACCACTGGCCAGTTTATTAAGTCCGCAACATGGCATTTGGCAAAATGCTGAGCCGGCCAATTTAGACTATACTGAAACCCTGAGTTTTGCCCAATTAAAAGGCAATGCAGAAGTGTATTTTGATGACAGACTGGTGCCGCATGTATTTGCCGATAATGATGATGATGCTTTTTTTATACAAGGATACCTGCATGCAAAATTCAGGCTTTGGCAAATGGAGTTTCAAACCCATGCTGCCGGTGGACGCCTGTGCGAAATATTGGGAGATAAATTAGGGCAAACAGATTTGCTGAATAAAGCCGACCGCTATTTTAGAAGATTGGGCATGCGCTACGCTGCAGAAAAAGCATTGGCCGTGGCCGAAGCAGATGTGCCTACTAAAAATATGATGGATGCCTACACCGCTGGCATTAACAGTTATATTGCCACGCTTACCCAAAGCAATATGCCTATTGAATATAAATTGCTGGGCTACCAGCCAGAACCATGGAGCAATTTTAAAAGTGCGTTGTTTTTAAAATATATGGCGTTTGATTTGGCGGGCCACGAAAACGATTTTGAATTTACTAGTGCCCGCAATATTTTATCGCAGTTAGATTATGAAACCCTTAACCCGCTGCGCCCCGATTCTTTAGACCCCATAATACCTGCCATGGATGCGGCATTAAAAAATGCACCGGGTTTTACGCCTGTTAAACCAGCCAGTGCAGATAGTTTATATTTTACTTATAAAAATGGGGCAGATAGTTTGCCCCGCGAGCCACAGAAGCCCGACCGTGATAATGGTAGTAATAACTGGGCTGTAAGTGGCAGCAAAACAAAAAGTGGTCATCCTATTTTGTGTAATGATCCGCATTTGGGTTTAAACCTGCCCTCGCTGTGGTACGAAATACATATGCAAACGCCCAACTTTAATGTATATGGCGCTTCTTTTCCGTGTGCGCCGGCCGTGGCTATTGGTTTTAACGATAGCTGTGCTTTTGGTTTTACCAATGCCGGCCGTGATGTGCGGGATTATTATGAAATAAAATTTAAAGATGCCACGCATAAAGAATATTGGTTTAACAATGCGTGGAAGAAAAGTGAGTTTAGATACGAAGCTATTAAGATTAAAAACAAACCCGATTTTATTGATACCGTAGCCTACACTGTTTTTGGCCCGGTGATGTTTGATGAAAATTACCAGAGCGTGGGTAAAGATGGTAAATGCTATGCCGTACGCTGGAAGGCGCACGACCCCAGCAATGAAATAAAATTATTTTACCTGCTGAACCGTGCAAAAAATTATACTGATTACAGCGATGCTATTAAGAGTTTAGAAACCCCCGGCCAAAACTGTGTGTTTGCCACCAAGAGTGGTGATATTGCGTTATGGTGCCAGGGTAGTTTTCCGGCCAAGTGGCGCAGACAAGGCGATTTTGTTATGCCGGGCACCGATAGCAGTTATATGTGGCAGGGCACTATACCTCAGGCAGAAAACCCTCACCAATACAACCCAGAGCGTGGCTTTGTAAGCAGCGCCAATCAATTACCGGCAGATACTA
>REAR01000135.1 GCA_004295245.1 Sphingobacteriales bacterium
TCTCGTAAATTTTTGCCTCCACGCTTATATATCCTTGGCTTCCCCTGTATGCTGCTACCGCTGCTGTATTGTGTAGGGGCCAGCCCGGCAAAGCTTATCTGTCTCGTCCTGAAATAGGTTGACTACAAATCAACCATTTTATGGACTTAAAAGATAACCCAGAAAATTCAATGCCATGGTTCGTGTCTCCACGAAACATTCCTTTTCCCCCTCTCTCCGTAGTTTGTAAACAACTATAAAATTAAGTAACTCAGGGTACGGCTTTTCCTTCGCTGTTGGTTGTTGTAGCTTTTCGTCCCGGGGTCTGGCGCAGCCGACCCCGGGGATTCAACCCTCGCAGCATCTCTTTCAAAGTAATTGAGTAAGCTCCCTCCTATTGTACTAAAGATAACAATTGTTATCTTTGCCCTGCATGCGACCTGATTACCCCCATAAAATTTTTGGCGACAAGCGCTTTAATTACTGCCTGCTGATGGTGTGTCTGGCAATGGATGCGCCTTATTTTCTCTTTTAATACCTGTACGGAGTAGTACACTCCAACTTTTACCATTACCTACTACTAGTAACTGCACAAAGCTTGTGCTGCCCATTGTTTTGCAGCACAAGTGTGCGACGCAAGAATGCTGAAACCGTTGCTGCAGTTGGTTAAAAAAAATTAAAAAAGAAATTAAATCAAGCTTATGCCAACAATTATTACTGCAGAAAAAACTGCTACCAACAACACCGATTTTTTACCATTGGAAGGTACCGATTACGTAGAGTTTTATGTGGGCAATGCCAAGCAGGCGGCGCATTTTTATAAAACTGCTTTTGGCTTTCAAAGTTTGGCCTATGCCGGGCCCGAAACGGGTATTAAAGACCGTGCAAGCTATGCCGTGCGCCAGCATAAATTAACTTTTGTATTTACCACTCCTTTGCGCAGCAATAATGAAATAGCCAATCATATTTACAAACATGGTGATGGTGTAAAATTTTTATCGCTGCGGGTGCAAGATGCCAGCAGTGCCTGGCAAGAAACCACCCAACGGGGTGCAGTGTCTTACCTGCCACCTACCGTTTTAAAAGATGAAAACGGTGAAGTGGTAATGAGTGGCATACACACGTACGGTGAAACCGTACACCTGTTTATTGAGCGCAAAAACTACAACGGTGTTTTTTTACCCGGTTATAAAAAATGGGAAACTGTTTATAACCCCACCGATACTGGCTTGCAATATGTAGACCATTGCGTGGGAAATGTGGGTTGGAACCAAATGAACAAGTGGGTGCATTTTTATGAAGAAATAATGGGCTTTAGAAATATTCTGAGCTTTGATGATAAAGATATTTCTACCGAATACTCTGCACTGATGAGTAAGGTAATGAGCAACGGCAACGGGTTTGTAAAATTTCCTATTAACGAGCCTGCAGAAGGCAAGAAAAAAAGCCAGGTGGAAGAATACCTGGAGTATTATGATGGAGAAGGTTGTCAGCATGTGGCCCTGGCCACCAATGATATTGTTAGTACAGTAACACAGTTGCAACAACGGGGTGTTGACTTTTTAAAAGTACCCACCTCTTATTACGACGATTTGCTGGCAAGAGTAGGACATATTGATGAAGACCTGGCGCCGTTGAAAGAATTGGGCATTTTGGTAGATAGAGATGAAGAAGGATACCTGTTGCAAATATTTACCAAACCGGTTGAAGACCGCCCTACTCTTTTCTTTGAAATAATTCAACGAAAAGG
>REAR01000156.1 GCA_004295245.1 Sphingobacteriales bacterium
GTACTGCCATTGACTATTAACTATGGTCAATTAACTTGCCTAAGTACAAGTGTGCGACGCAACAACTGTTGAATAAAGAACTGAAGCTCAGTACATAAAAAAAGTGAACCTGCAATTAACAACAAAGTTAGAAGCCTTTAAAGCACATTATTTCCACAACTTGCACTATTTTTGCGCTTCACTGCCAATATCACATTAAACAAACCACTATGCGTTGTATATACCTGATAGTAACAGTTATTTGTTTCAGCTCCTGTAAGGTGTTTAAGCCTGTGGTTGATAAAAACCAGGCTGCTACACAACAGCGTACTGCTGCACCTGTGTTTATAGAAAGTATAAGCAGCCAATCTTCTGTAAGTAATAATACCGTTTTTGTAAGCACTCCTGTTACGGGCAGCGTTACCAACAGCAATAATTATAATGTAATTGAGCAATTAGAAGTATTGCCTTTTAAATACAGTATTCTGCTTGATGTGGCGGTGGAAGAATTAAGTAACCCCGGTTTGTTAGGGTTTATGAACGAATGGTACGGTACCCGTTATAAGTTTGGAGGTACTACTAAAAATGGTATTGATTGCTCGGCTTTTTCTGGTGCGTTATTATTAAATGTTTTTGGTATTGGCCTGCCCCGTATAGCCAAAGATCAATATAAGGTGTGCAAACGGGTAAAGAAAGAAGCGTTACAAGAGGGGGATCTTGTTTTTTTTCATACCACCCGCAAAGGCATTTCTCATGTAGGTGTTTACCTGCGCAATAATAAGTTTATACATGCTTCTTTAAACTACGGCGTTGTTATTAGTGATCTGAATGATCCGTATTACTCCCGCACTTTTGTGGGTGCTGGCAGGCCAAGTGCCGCTGCTACTGTAACCACTGCAGCAGCTAATTAAAGCTTTTTGGTTTCAATGTAAAAGTTACGGTCTATTTTAAATTGTTTGGCATTAAACCAATCTGCAAAACGGGTGCTTTGCCATTTTTGGGTGGGCTTAAGCCATTGTTCTTTACCGGCAAAAATTTTTACGGGCATATTAAAGCCGGATACACAATTGCTCCAACGGTAAGTTACTGTGTTGCCTTTAATTTTGTATTCTAGAACGGGTATTTGTGTAGAGCGCAGGTATTGATCAAACACTTTAGAAAAATTAATGCCGCTTTGCTGGCTGATATAAGTTTCAACCTGCTGTGTTGTTACGGTTTGATGATAAAATGTTTTATTTAACCCACGTAATAGTTGCCTGAATTTTTCATCGTTATTAATTATCTGGCGGATGGTATGAATCATATTACCTCCTTTATAATACATATCTCCGCTGCCTTCTTTGTTTACATTGTATGGCGCAATAATGGGTATATCGTTTGCAATATTATTGCGGGTGCCAATAACATAATCGTTACCGGCTTCAATACCAAACTGGCATTGGGTGTATATGGTTTCACTGTAGTTGGTAAAGCTTTCATGAATCCACATATCTGCCAGGTCTTTTGAAGTAATATTATTGCCAAACCATTCGTGGCCGCTTTCGTGTATGATAATGAAATCCCATTTCAATCCCCAGCCAGTGCCTGAAAGATCTCGCCCCAAATAACCATTTTTAAATTGGTTGCCATACGCTACTGCGCTTTGATGTTCCATGCCCAGATGCGGAGACTCTACCAGTTTAAAACCATCTTCATAAAAAGGATAGGGGCCAAACCATTTTTCAAAACATTGCAGCATGGGCACTACCTGCTTAAATTGCTCTTTTGCTTTTGTTTCGTTATAGTTCAATACCCAATAACTCAGCTCCAGGTTTTTTTCTGTTTCTCCAATATAGGTTTCTGTAAAATTGGTGTATTTACCAATGTATGGAATGATGTTATAATTGTTGATAGGGTTAGTTACTTTCCAAACCCATGCTGTAGTACTATTGCCCATTTGCTGTTTATTAGCAAGGCGGCCATTGCCTACGGCTGTTAATGTATCAGGCACAATTATAGTAAGCGTTGCACCATTATCTGGTTCATCGCTTTGATGGTCTTTACATGGGTACCACACGCTGGCACCTAAACCCTGGCAAGCCACACTCATCCATGGGTTATTGTTTTGGTCCTTTTTCCAAATCCATCCTCCATCCCATGGTGCACGAAGTGCTTCTTTGGGTTTGCCGTGGTAATAAATAGTGAGCGTATAATTTTGATTTATTTCAAAACCGCCGGGTGTATGAATGTACCAGGCATTGCCATTGCGGGTGAGGTCTTTTTTAGTATCGGCATTCCATTTTTTATCTTTTGTTTGTGGGCTGGAATATACAATAGCAATACTGTCTATTTGCAAAACACCTTGCAGGTCTATTTGCATTATACTGCCCGCAGCTATTGCTTTAAAACGGATATTGTTGCTGCCAGAAATGGTTTTGGTTGCAAAATCTGGATTAACTGTTATTGCATAATGCTGCACATCCCACCAAGCTCTTTCAGCAGTTATAGCGCCTCTTAAAGTATCTTGCTGGTTAAGCGGCTTAATTTTATGATCTAGTTGTGCATTTGCTGCCCATGCTATACATAAAGTAATAAAGGCTACCGTTAATTTCTTCATCTTGCAGTGGTGATTGGTTTTTGAGTGCTAAATTTATGGTATTTATGATTCAAAAAAAGTACAGTATTGTACCAATGGCTGAAGAGATTGCGACGCAACGATGCCGCCTCCGTGTTACCAAAGCTGGTATTACTATATTTATAATAGTTATAATAGCTGCTGCTTTTAGTTGCAATAACCCTGCAAAAAACAACAAAGCTATTTTTCATTATAATGAAGCTACGGGCATTGCCACGATGGACCCGGCTTTTGCAAAAAACCAATCTATAATGTGGGCCGTGCACCAGGTGTATAATACACTGGTGGAAACAGATAGTAATTTAAATATTGTTCCATTGCTGGCTACGCATTGGTTGGTGAGTGATGATAGAAAAACGTATACGTTTTATTTACGTAATGATGTTTGGTTTCACGATAGTCCGGCTTTTAAAAATGGTAAGGGCCGTAAAATGACGGCGGCAGATGTAGTTTACAGTTTACAAAGAATTATAGATAGAAAAACGGCCAGTAGTGGTGCCTGGATATTTAATAATAAGGTGGATAGTTTGCTGGGCTTTAGAGCTATTAACGATACGATTTTTCAGTTGCAACTACTACAACCTTTCAACCCAATACTTGGTTTGTTAAGTATGCAATATTGTTCTGTTGTGCCCAAAGAAGTAGTTGAGTTTTATGGAAAAGATTTTCGTACGCATGCCTGTGGTACCGGCCCGTTTAAAATGATGGCCTGGGAGGAAGGGCAGGCCATGGTATTAGTAAAGAATGGCGCTTACTTTGAAAAAGATAAAAAAGGAGAGCGATTGCCTTACTTGGATGGTATTAAAATTTCTTTTTTTGATAGCAAGGCTACAGAATTTTTATTATTTCAGCAACAGCAACTGGATTTTATTAACGATTTGGATGCTTCTTTTAAAGACGAAGTATTGACTAAAAAAGGGGTTTTGAAAAAAGAATGGAATGGAAAATTAAATTTGGTAAAGCATCCATACCTGAATATTGAATACCTGGGCTTATTAGTAGATAGTACAAATACTGCTTTAAAAAATTCGCCCACGCGGTTAACACAAATTCGTAAGGCTATTAATTATGGTTTTGATAGGCGTAAGATGATGCTATACCTGCGCAACTCTATTGGCATACCCGCCGAAAGTGGTTTTGTTCCATCTGGGCTGCCATCTTTTAATGCAGACAAAGTAAAAGGCTATTATTATGACCCCGTAAAAGCAAAGCAACTGGTTAAAGAAGCGGGTTTTAACAGTAATAATCCGTTGCCTGCTATAAAACTGCTTACCATTCCTATTTATTCTGATTTGGCCAGTTTTATTGCCAGAGAGTTGGAAGATGTAGGCATTAATGTGCAGGTAGAAGTGGTGCAGAAGAGTTTTTTGCTGGAGCAAACTGCCAAAGCGCAAGCCTTGTTTTTTAGAGGTAGCTGGATAGCCGATTACCCGGATGCGGAGAATTACCTGAGCTGTTTTTACTCAAAAAACCCGGCGCCACCCAATTATACCCGTTACAAAAACCCACAGTTTGATGCTTTATATGAAAAAGCACTGGTAGCCACATCAGACAGTGCCCGCTATTTATTATACCAGCAAATGGACCAACTATTAATGAATGACGCCCCGGTAGTGCCGCTTTGGTACGATGAAATTTTTAGGTTGGTGAATCCTAAAATAACAGGCTTTAGACCCAACGCATTAAACTTATTAGAACTACGAACTACTAAAATTGAAAAAATATTTTAAGTTTTTTTCTAATACTAAGCTATTGAAAAGCAATTGATCTGAAACGGCTTTCGTAAATCTACGATAGCTGAAAGCGCCTACAGGCTTGCATTTATTAAAACCCGGTATTAGCTTTACATCGTTGATTTACTAAAACACTTCAGAAATCCACAGACTCCTACAGAGAAATCTCCATCCAACATCCCCTGAAAGATTAACAACTGTTGACCGTAATCCTTGATTAACCATTCGTACTTATTTTTTTACCCTTAATTGATCGTACTTATGAAAGCGAATGGTACCCAAACCTCGATTAAAAAAGACATTTTAGTAGTTGTATTAACTACATTTTTAACTTGTATCAGCCTGGCCGCATTTACACAGCCAGACTACAATTTCAGCACAAAAACATTATTAACAGGAACTGACCGCCAGCTTGGTGCAATTTACCGTTACACCAACGTAAAGCCGGGTCATGATGCTATTCTTGAAATTACCGATATCACTCCTGGTGTTACGGTAACAGAAATGGATGGTACTTCTGGTTATCCTGAAGCTATACAACCAACATTGCGTAATACAGCTAATACAAAGGGTCATTTAGAAATGACAATCACTTTTGTTCTTGCAGGTACCTTTACGCCATCTAATCAATTAGAAGTACCCGTTACTTGTATTGATGTGGATGGCCAAACCGGTACCGGTGGCAGCATTAACGAGTATGATGAAATTTACCTGAATGGTGGCGGCTTTATGGATTATGATATGCTGGCCGGAGAATTATTAGTGGTAGAGTCTGGTGGCTGGTTTATTGGTAACAATATTGGTAATATAGATTATCCCGGTCGTGATACTTCTGCTACACAGGTTATGTTTAGTACTGTTAATGCAAATCTTTCTACACTTATAATACGTGTGGGGGTTGATAATAAAACCACAACTACTTCAAGCCGTTTAAGAAGTGTTTATTTTAAACGCTTTCGTTACCCTAATTCATTTTTAAGCACCCCATGCTTAACAGCTTTCACCGGTGTTCAAAAACAAGGTAAGGTAGAACTGCAGTGGAACCTGGCAAAGTGTAACCCGTTAACAACGGTTGTTGTTGAAAAAACAAACAATCCCAATGTGTTTACTACTGCCGCAACCATTTGGGTAAATACAGAAGAAAACAAAACTTCTTATAACTATACTGATAACAATGCTGCTGGTAAAACGTATTACCGCTTAAAAATGATCAGCGCTAACGGTATTGTTACTTACAGCAACGTACTGGTATTTAACACAACTGATAAAACCGGTACTGCATTTAAAGTGTACCCCACTACGGTTAATGATAATGCTACTATAGCTGTTAACGCTACTGCTGCTTCACAAGCTCAATTGCAGGTGTTTGATATGAATGGCCGCGTGGTAATGCAAAGACCCATTGCTTTGCAACAAGGTGCAAACACTATTACTGTAAATGGCTTTTCACAACTGCCTTCTGGTAATTATGTAGCAGGTATATTAAATGCAGGACAGTTACAAACTCAAAAAATTATGGTTCAATAAGGGTTGCTAATCGCTAAAAAGTAAATGGCTCCGTTTTAACGGAGCCATTTTATTTTTTAATAAACAGTAGTAGTGTTACTCAGCATCGTTGTGTCACTCACTTCAGCCGTTGTACAAATAGCAACGCTATTTAAAGTGCATTAATAATTGTTATTGCTTTTTCTACCATTGCCGTGGTAATATTTAAATGGGTAACCAACCGTATTTGTGTTTCAGACATGGCAAAACATTTTACACCTTTTTCTGTTAGCAGCGCTGCTAATGCTTTTGCTGTAAAAGGTTCCACCACTTCAAATATTATTATATTGGTTTCAACGGGTAGTATTTTGCCAGTAAAATTTTTATTAGCCAGTGCCGCTGCAATTTGTTGCGCATGCAAATGATCTTCTGCCAGCCGCTCAATATTATTTTGCAGGGCATAAATACCAGCGGCAGCCATATAACCTGCCTGGCGCATGCCACCACCAAATACTTTACGTACTCTTCTTGCTTCTTTAATAAATGCGCTATCTCCAATAAGTATACTTCCTATGGGGCAGCCTAAACCTTTGTTCAGGCAAATAGAAATAGAATCAAACACTGCACCGTATTGTTGTGTGGTTTCTTTTTTTGCAACCAGTGCATTAAACAAACGGGCTCCATCTAAATGCAGCGCCAACCCATTTTTACGGCAAACATTTTTTATGGCTTCAATTGCTGTAAACTGATAGCAGCTTCCACTGCCGCGGTTGGTAGTGTTTTCTAAACTTACCAGTTTTGTACGGGCACGATATACTTCATCGGGGTTGATGGCTGCTGCTACTTGCGCAGCAGTAATTCTTCCATAGTCTCCTGCAATTAATTGTACCTGCGCACCGGCATTGCGGGCTATGCCACCACCTTCGTATAAATAAATATGACTGTTCTTTTCACAAATCACTTCATCGCCGGGTTGGGTGTGGCACTTAATTGCTATTTGATTGCTCATAGTGCCGCTGGGGCAATACAGGGCAGCTTCTTTATTAAATAAATTGGCAGCCATCTTCTCTAGTGCATTAACCGTGGGGTCTTCTGCAAAAACATCATCGCCTACCTGTGCGGCAAACATAGCTTCCAGCATTGGTGCAGAAGGTACCGTTAATGTATCAGATCGTAAATCAATAATCATAGCAATTAATTAAGCAGAACGAAAATAAGTAAATGCATAAACACCAAGGCAAATTTTATAGTGCCAATAACGCTGAGTAAAGTATTGCTGTT
>REAR01000003.1 GCA_004295245.1 Sphingobacteriales bacterium
CAACCTTCCCATATTTGATATCGCCATTATTATTTTCTACCTGCTGGCCATGGTGGCTATCGGTTTTTATTTTTCTAAGAAGAATAAAAACACGGAGCAATTTACCAAAGCATCAGGTGAAATTCCGGGCTGGGCTATTGGCCTTTCTATCTATGCTACCTTTTTAAGCAGCAATACTTTTTTGGGTAATCCCGGTAAAGCTTTTGGCAGCAACTGGAATGTTTTTGTATTCAGTATATCTATGCCGTTAGCCGCATGGGTGGCTACAAAATGGTTTGTACCTTTTTATAGAAACACCGGAGAGATTTCTGCCTACACCAATTTAGAAAAACGTTTTGCCCCGTGGGCAAGAACCTATGCCGTAGTTTGTTTTTTGCTTACACAGTTTGCAAGAATGGGCACCATATTTTTTGGTATGGCTTTAAGCTTGCAGGCTCTTACCGGGTTCAGTATGCAAAGTATTATGATTGTAATGGGTGTGTGCATTATTATTTATACCGTACTTGGCGGTATGGAAGCAGTGATATGGACTGAAGTGGTGCAGGGAGTAATAAAAACACTGGGCGCATTGCTTATTTTGTATTTGGTGATAAAACAAATTCCCGGTGGCTTTAATAAAGTAATTGAAATTGCCAGGGCAGATAATAAATTTAGTTTAGGAAGTACTTCATTCAATTTTACACAACCAACTTTTTGGGTGGTGCTCCTCTATGGTTTTTTTATCAACTTGAATAATTTTGGTATGGACCAGAATTATATTCAGCGGTATCACACAGCAAGCTCTTCAAAACAAGCGGCAAAATCCGTTTGGCTTTGTGTAGTGATGTATGTTCCGGTTTCGTTATTGTTTGTCTTGACCCGGTTAAAATAAAATTGGCCACAGAAAAGTTAGGTGCATTAGCTTCATCTCAACAAATACAGGAGTTGGCAGCCACATTCAAACCGGCAGATTATGCAGATAAAGTATTGCCGCATTTTATGGTAACTAAAGTGCCAACTGGTTTATTGGGTTTGTTAGTGGCCGCAATTTTATCTGCTGCCATGAGTACTATCAGCAGTAATATGAATGCAAGTGCTACGGTGTTTACCATGGATATTTATAAAAAATATTTTAATAAATCTGTTAGTGATAAGCAACAGCTAAGAACATTGCATATTGCTACGGTGGTATTTGGCTTGATTGGTTTAAGTGCAGGCCTTGCTATGATTGGTGCGAAAAGTTTATTAGATACCTGGTGGAAACTTTCCGGCATTTTTGCCGGTGGCATGCTTGGTTTATTTTTACTGGGGCTAATAAGCCGGAAGGCAAAAAATGCGGGGGCTATTACTGCTACTATTATTGGTGTGCTTGTTATTGTATGGATGACGTTTAGTGACAGCATCAGCAGCGAATACAGTTTTGTAAAAAGTAGTTTACACAGCAATATGATAATTGTGGTGGGCACGTTGACGATTTTTTTAGTTGGGATAATAGTTGCAAGTTTTAGTGCAGGTAAGAAAAATTATTAATTTGTGAACCGTCTTCGGAATTCAATTCAACTGCCGTTGCGTCGCACCCTTCAGCTACAGTACTTGTGGCAGCTATAAATAATAAAATAGTCAATCTTTGTACTCATAAATTCCATTGTTTTACTGCTGCTGATAAGTGAATATTGAGAGCTTAAAACTATGAATTAACGATGAAGCCAGCAACTGAAAAGAAGTTTGTTCCGGTAATGATTACCCCTTTTTGTGATAACCTTGAAATTGATTATGATGCCTTATCCCTTTTGATTGAGTTTTACTTGTCTGCCGGTGTAAAAGGTCTTTTTGCAAATTGCCTCAGCAGTGAAATGTTTAGTATTACTTCAACTGAAAGATTGCAACTTACCCGCTTTGTTGTTAAGCAAGTGAATGGGCGTGTGCCGGTGGTAGCAACTGGTTCTTTTGGTGCTACAATAAACCAGAAAGCCGAATTTATTAAGGAAATATATGACACTGGTATTAGCGGTGTTATTCTAATAACAAGTCATTTTGCTATGCCATCAGATACAGATATTCAATTGCTAAAAAATATAGAGACTGTTTTGCAGTATACTAATAATATTCCTTTAGGTTTATATGAGTGCCCGGCGCCTTATAAGCGTATTTTATCTTCAACTGTATTTGAGCAGTTAATTAAAACGGGACGTTTCATCTATCATAAAGACACTTGTTTGGATATGGATCAAATAAAAGCAAAGCTTCAACAAGTACCTCCGGGCAATATGCTCGAATTTTATGATGCACACACCCCCAATGCTATGTATTCTCTTCAATCAGGAGCAACAGGGATGTCGTCTATAAGTGGTAATTTTTATCCGGAAGTTATGGGTTGGATGTGTAATAATGCAAACAATCCTGATAAATTG
>REAR01000074.1 GCA_004295245.1 Sphingobacteriales bacterium
AAAGCCCATTGCAGCGAAGGTGGATTAGCCACTGTTTTTGAAAACGGCTATGTAAGTATATTAAAAGGCACCTGGAAAATAAGAGTGATGCATGTAAAAGACATTCCGCTTACTTATGAAGGCAAAGCCATACATAATATTGCCAACTGTTTGCCTGCAGTAATGGCCACCTATTTATACAGAGATATTACGATTGAAGATATACGGGCAGCACTTACCTCTTTTGTACCCAGCAGTACACAAACACCCGGGCGTTTAAACTTTTTTCATTTTAAAAACTTTACCATGCTGGCCGATTTTGCACATAACCCGCATGGCTTAAAATTACTGTGTGAGTTTGTACAGAAGTTAGACTATACCCGAAAGATTGGAGTTATTAGCGGCACTGGCGACCGTAGAGATGAAGATATACGTGAACTGGGCGCCATTAGTGGCCAGTACTTTGATGAAATAATTATGCGCTGCGATAAAAACCTGCGCGGCCGTACGGCAGAAGAAATAATGAACCTGTTGGAAGAAGGCATTCGTGCTGTAAACACTACTATTACCATAACAAAAATTGCCAACGAAAATCAGGCATTGGAATATATTTATGCCAACCCTGTACCGGGTGCTCTTTATACTGTTATGTGCGATGTGGTAGCCGGAGCCCTGGATAAAATAACAGAGTTAAAACTGAGAGAGAATGAAAGTACAGTAACGGTATAAAAAAAAAATCTCCCGTTCTATCAGAACGGGAGACCTTCTTGCAAGAAGTAAATATTTAAATCGGGTTACGATTACTTCTTAACAGCACTATCAATAGCAGCTTTAGCAGAATCAACAACTGCAGTAGCAGTTGAATCAACTGTAGCAACAGCGCTATCAACTGCAGTAGTTACAGCAGCAGCAGCTGAATCAGCAGCAGCAGCAGCAGTTTCAGCACCATTGTTACAAGCTACGAATACAGTAGCGATAGTCAGGATAGCAAATAATTTTTTCATTACACTTTGTTTTAAAAATTTTTAAACAGCGGCAAAGGTATTGGGTTTTGCGAGATAACCAAATTTTAACACCATTTTTTTGCAATAACCCACTCATTTCAAACGGTTGCAGTGGTTATTTGGGGCAATTTCCTCAAATATTTATTTCTATTAATCTATATCAATACCGTTTTGCCGCGTAGCTATTTGCCAGCACCTTCCATTAGTTCAACACTACGACTAATAAAATTGGTTAATTGGCTGCCATTTAAAAGGCCCTGACTTAATAGCGCCAGATCGGCCAAACTTTGAACCATTTTTTCCTGCTGTATCAGTTCCTGCTTCAAAATAACATCTCGGTATATGGCATGGTTACCGTTTACAGTAAGCGTTACTTCATCGGGCATATTTGCATAAAAGCTACCCATAGACCCGCTCACTGCAGCCATATCTTTCATGCGTCTCATAAACTCTGGTCTTGTTGCTACAACCGGTGGTGCCTCCAGGCTCAGCCCTTTTACATCAACTGTTACATGTAACTTGGTATCTTGTTTTTCAAATAACTCCTTTACCTGTTTTATCTGTTCTGTACTTAAAGCACAATCTGCATTTTCTTGCTTATCTATTAAATTATCCGCAATCTCGGCATCTACCCGGGTAAAATGTACATCATTCCATTTCATCTCCATCTGGTTAATAAAAGATGCGTCTACCAGCGTTTCCATTTTTATAACAAAATAGCCGCGGCCTTGTGCTTCTTTCACAAAAGAATCTTGCTGCACAGGGTTGGTAGTATATAATATTACCAGCTTACCTTCCTTATTTTTTTGCAATGCCGTTGCTGCACTGCGGTATTCCTCCAGTGTGTAAAATTTGTTGCCGGCAGTATCTTCCATTACAAAAAACTGGTTGGCCTTTTCTAAAAACTTATCATCCGTCATCATGCCATACTTCACAAATAAACCAAGGCTATCCCATTTTTCTTCAAAAGAGGGCCGGTCGTTTCTAAAAATTTCTTCCAGCTTATCGGCTACTTTTTTAGTAATGTAATTGTTTATCTTCTTTACATTCGGGTCTCCCTGCAAATAGCTGCGGCTCACGTTTAACGGAATATCCGGGCTATCAATTACCCCTTGTAACAACATTAAAAATTCCGGCACAATATCTTTTACTTCATCAGTTACAAAAACCTGGTTGCAGTACAGCTGAATTTTATCTTTCTGTATTTCGTAGCTCTGCTTAATTTTTGGAAAGTATAAAATACCTGTAAGGTTAAAGGGGTAATCTACGTTCAGGTGAATCCAAAACAACGGCGGCTCATTGTATGGGTACAGTTCTTTATAAAAAGCCTGATAATCCTCCGGCTTTAGCTCGCTGGGCTTTTTAGTCCATGCAGGGCTGGTATTATTTAATTGCTCGTTTTCAAAATAAACGGCTACTGGTAAAAAGCGGCAGAATTTTTTTAGAATACTGCTAATGCGTTCCGTTTCTAAAAACTCCTGGCTCTCTTCATTCAAATGCAGCACAATATCAGTACCCCTGTTTTCTTTGGTGCTAGTTTCAATAGCATATTCGGTGCTGCCATCGCAACTCCATTTAACCGCTTCACTGTTTTCTTTAAAACTTTTACTAATCACTTCTACTTTCTCACTCACCATAAAAGCCGAGTAAAAACCCAAACCAAATTTGCCAATAATATTACCTTCTGTTTGCCCCTTGTATTTGTTTACAAACTCTTCGGCGCCACTTAAGGCCACCTGATTAATGTACTTATCCACTTCTTCTGCCGTCATGCCCAAACCGCGGTCACTAATGGTAAGCGTTTTAGCAGCAGCATCAATTACCACATCAATACGAAGTTCACCCAGTTCTCCCTTAGCCTCGCCAATAGACGATAAGGTTTTCATTTTTTGTGAAGCATCAACAGCATTACTTACCAGCTCACGTAAAAAAATTTCATGATCGCTGTATAAAAACTTCTTAATAATGGGGAAAATATTTTCTGTTTGTACCCGGATATTTCCTTTTTGCATAATTATTTTTTTTGATATCAGACAATAGAATATAAATCAACTGCCGTTGCGTCGCACACTTGTACGGTTGTGCCTGTGGCAACAGCAAGTTGGCAGGGTTCAAACACAATGCCATTAGCTTCAAAACCCAACATATAAGAAAATTTGACAGCGCACCCGGTAAAAATATTTTATAACCTGCCAGTTTTTATGGGCTGCTGCTTGTATAACAGTACAAGTGTGCGACGCAACAACGGTTGCCCTTTTTACAAATGCTTGCCTCAAAATACCCACCAGCCTTTGAAGCGGATTGTTAATAATTATTTTACCTGTTGTTGCCATTGCCGGTAACTAAATAAGGTTAGTTTTGCTGTTCCAAATTTCTACTGAAATACAATAACCTTAGAGCCCGCTGCCGTAAATACGGTTTTGTTAATCCTACCCTTTCATCCCATTTATAAAACTATCAAATTACGTATGAAGAAACATTACACATTAGTGTTGGCAATGTTATTTGCCATTTTTTCTGTAGCTACTGCACAAATCAGCCTAACCACTACCACATACACGCAAGATTTTAATACGCTTGCATCTACTGGTACTTCAAGCACCCTTCCAATGGGATGGTTATTGTTAGAAAGTGGTACTAATGCTAATGCAACGTATACTGCAAGCACTGGCAGTAGTAACAGTGGCGAAACTTATAGTTTTGGTGCTGCCGCTAATGCCGAAAGAGCTTTTGGTGGTGTTTTATCTGGTAGCCTTACACCAACCATTGGTGCAGGTTTTACCAATAATACGGGTGGCGTTATTACGTCTCTTGCCATTAGCTTTACCGGTGAACAATGGCGCTTAGGTGCTACTGGCCGAAACGATCGGTTAGATTTTCAATACAGCACCGATGCCACCGGCCTTAGCGGCGGCCTCTGGACGGATGTAAACAACCTTGACTTTACCGCCCCCAACAGTACAGGCACAGTAGGTGCTTTAGATGGCAATGCCACCGCTAACCGTACAGCAGTTTCTTTTACCATTACCGGTTTAAACATTGCAAACGGCGCTACCTTTTATATTCGCTGGAACGATTCTAATGCCAGTGGAGCTGATGATGGTTTGGCTATTGATGATTTTTCTATAATTGCAACCACGGGTGTAGCAACACAAGCAACTATTACCGCAGGCAGCAATGCAACAGAAGGTGGTGCAAACGGAACTTTTGCTGTTAACTTAAGCAGCCCCGCCCCGGTGGGTGGTGTTACCGTTAATTATAGCTTTACTGGCACGGCCATTTTAACTACCGATTATACAGATGCATTAAGCGGAAGTATTACTATTATTCAAGGAGCCAGTACCGGCACTATTACATTGGTGGCGGTAGACGATGCCACCGGTGAATTAACTGAAACCATCACTTGCACATTAACCAGTGCCAATAACGGCTACACAATAGGTGCTCCATCTGGTGCTTCAATTAATTTAATTGATAACGATGTTACTTCTTTATACAATTTTACGTTTGCAACTTGCAGCGGCGCCTTGAGTGACGGCTTTACCGCACAAAGTGTTACCGGCACAGAAGCATGGGCTTGTACCACTTTTGGCCAAACCACCAACGCTGTTGAAATGAATGGCTTTAATGGCACTGCATTAGATAATGAAGATTGGTTGGTTTCTCCAACACTTGATTTATCAACGGCAAACTTTCCATTATTATCTTTTTACAGCAAAACAAAATTTGTAGGGCCGCAACTGCAATTATTTATTACCACCAACTACACGGGTAATGTAAGCACAACGGTATGGACAGAATTAAATGGCCGTTTTCCGGAAGCATTGTCTAATAGCTGGAGGCTTTCTAACGATATTGATTTATCTGCATACAAACAAGCCAATGTGCGGATAGCATTTAAATACACTTCTTCTCCTGCAGCCGGCGCCTCCCGTTGGAACGTAGATGAGATTAATATTATTAATGCCAGCAGTGCGCCTGCACCGGTTATTACAAATGTTACCAAGTTTGTAGATACCCGCGATACCACATTTGGCAACGTAACCCTGCCCCGTACATTTACATTTAGAGCCGAAAATCTGGCGGGTAACCTAACCGTTACTGCACCCACCGGTTTTGAATTAAGCAAAGATGGCAATACCTATAACAATAGTATTATTTATACGGCTGTTGAGGCAAATAGCCAGCAAGTTAACACCTACCTGCGTTTAAATCCGTTGGCAATTAACCAAGGGTATAATGGCTTCTTGAATTTTTCAACTACTGGCTTAAATACTAATCTGGTATTTGCTAAAGGCAACTCTTACCCCCGTGGTAATACATTAAACATTGTTAACTGGAATATTGAGTGGTTTGGCGGTGCACAAGGCCCTGCCGATGATCAGTTGCAGGAAGATAATACCGTTACTGCAATGAATTTTATGGATGCAGACATTTATGCATTAGGTGAAATTGTAAGCGAAACCCGTTTGCAAAACTTAACTACCCGCCTTGCCAATGGCCCATGGGCTTACAAAATAAGCTATTACTGTTCTGGCGGTACCACTGCCGGCACCTGTGCCTCTTCACAAAAACTGGCTTTCTTATATAAAACAAGTGTGGTTACCAATGTAACGGCAGATCGTGCCATGATGATTAGCAGTGCCAGCGCCAATACTAATTTTGCCACTGGCCGTTTGCCTTATTTAATGACGGCAACGGTTACTAAAAATTCTCCGGCACGCACTATTCACTTTATTGCATTGCATGCAAAAGCTGGTGATACACAATCTGATTACGACCGCCGCTTTGCAGGTGCTACAGAATTAAAAGACACCTTGAACGCACAATTCAGTAATGCCAATGTTATTATACTGGGCGACTTTAATGATGATCTTGATTCTACCATCACCGCAAGCGTATCTCCAAGAATAACTTCTTACGATAATATTGTAAAAGATTCTGTAGATACGGATAGTTATGTTTCTACTTCATTAGCAATAAGCAGGTTTGATTTAAACTCTACCTATAATAATGATGCCATGGTAGATCATTTAATAATGTCAAACGAATTAGCCATTGCATATGTAGGCCTTTCATCGTCGTTGCTGAGTGATATTGGCACCCGTGCCGGTATTACCAATTTCAGCACCACTACTTCTGATCACTTTCCGCTAATGACACGTTTTGATTTGAGCGTTGCATTGCCTGTTAAATTAAACAGCTTTGGCGCTGTAAGAAACAATCAAGCTGTTGTAATAAATTGGAAGTCTGCAGAAGAAATAAACAGCAAAGATTTTACCGTTGAGCGTGCAGCCGATGGCCGCAATTTTACCGCTATTGCTTCCGTTGCTGCAAAAGGTACTGCAAGTGCTTACAGCATTACCGACAATGCGCCAGTTACGGGCAATAATTTTTATCGTTTAAAAATGACTGATAAAGATGGCCGCTTTGAATATTCAAAAGTGGTGAAAGTAAACTTCAGCAAAAGTTTTTCTGTACGCATTACTCCTAACCCGGCAAGCACCCTTATTAATGTAGCTGTATTTAATGCTGCCGATGCTGTAACCGTACAACTGATTGATGGTACCGGTAAAGTAGTGAAGCAGCAGCGCCTTAGCAACCTGCAACAAAACACCAGTATAGACGTGCAGGGTTTGGCAAAAGGTATTTACACAGTTAAGCTGGTAAGTAATGCTGCAATTACCACAGAAAAAATAATGATTCAATAAATTTTTCTACAGTTTAAATAATAACGCCTCGCTTTTGCGGGGCTTTATTATTTTGTAGCCAGCCGCAGTAATACAATTCAGCAGCCGTTGCGTCGCACACTTGTACAAATAGTCTGTAACTCAGCAAGACCCAAAGTCCGGAAGATATTTGTTTATATTGTAAAAACATTTTGGGCTTTCAGACACTGGACTTGCAGACTCCTATGCGACCGTACAAGTGTGCGATGCAATCCCGAAGTTTTGGGACTACCATGAAAATAGATGCCGGTTACCAAACCTGTTTTCATTTTAACAGCTTTAATTATCTTTAAGCAAATAACCAACATGAAATATATTTTTTTTCTGCTAGTTGTTATGTGTGGCAGTATTAGTAATGCACAACTAAGGTTGCCATCCGTTCTATCATCGGGCATGGTGTTGCAGCAAAAAGACTCGGTTACCATTTGGGGTTGGGGCTACACTGGCCTTAACGCCACCGTTAACACCAGTTGGGATAATAAAAATTATACCGATAAAATAAATAACCTTGGTAAATGGAAGGTGCGCATTAAAACACCTGTGGCGGGTGGCCCGTACGCTATTACAATAAACAGCGGTGGCCAACAGATTGCTTTAACAGATGTGCTGATTGGAGAAGTATGGTTATGCAGCGGGCAAAGTAATATGGAATGGAGTTTCTACAATGGCGCCCGGTTTATTAAAGAAGAGTTTGCCACCTGTTATAATAACAACTTACGCTTTTACCATGTGCCGCGTTTTGCAGCACAATACCCGCAGGAAGATATAAAAACCAACTGGCAGGTTTGCGACAGTAATAGCATAAAAGCCTTTAGTGCCGTTGCCTATTTTTTTGGTAAGCGTTTACAGCAGCAATTAAACGTTCCTATTGGTTTAATTAATGCCAGCTGGGGTGGCACACCTGCTGAAACATGGGCAAACGCAAACAGTGTTTACAGCGATGCTACTTTAAAAGCCGCTGCAGAAAAAATGCAAGAAGTGCCCTGGGGGCCAGTTGCACCAGGTTATTTATACAATGGCATGTTATACCCGGTAAGTAGTTTTTCTATAGCAGGTGCTATTTGGTATCAGGGCGAAAGTAATGTTGGTGCATACAACACATACACAAAACTGCTCACTACCATGGTAGAAAGCTGGCGCAGCACCTGGAAAAAAGAATTTCCGTTTTATTATGTACAGATAGCCCCTTACAATTACGGCAACGATAATATAAACGGGGCATTATTAATGGAGGCACAAACAAAAGCACAGCAATATAAAAAAATGGGGATGGTGGTAATAACCGATCAGGTAGATACCGTAGCTGATATTCATCCAAAAGATAAAAGACAAGTTGGTGCCCGTTTAGCCAACTGGGCATTGGCAGATAATTATGGAAAAGATACCATTGTTTATAAAAGTCCGGCACTGGGTTCTTTTGCAATTAATAAAAATAAAATTGAACTAAGCATTATTAATGCCCCAACCGGGCTGGTTAATAAAGGCAATGCTGTTATAGGTTTTTATATTGCCGGAGCTGATAAAAACTGGCAACCCGCTACTGCTATTATTAACAATAGCAAAATAGTAGTAAGTACCAAAACTGTGAAAGAGCCTTTGTATGTGCGTTATGGTTTTACCAATACACTAATAGGGTCTGTTTTCAGCAATGAAGGTTTGCCGCTTTGCCCTTTCAGAACTGATAACGATTAATTCATTACTAGCTGTTTACCTGATTTATAGATAGTAGCACTGTTTAAAAAATTAGACAATGGCAGCAGCAAAAAGCTGATAACATACAAACTTACTTGTTTACGTAGCTATGCTACAACTTACCGGCAGTATTAAACTTTGAAGCAACCGAATATTTTAGAATTACTATTACCCAGCTTATTTATAAATAAAGAATACTTTTACGTAAACGCGGGTTATGATTATAACCATTAATACCACATACCAACGCATTATTACCATTACATTACTGATAGTGGTAATTTGGGCGGCTTGGCCCGGCAGTTTGTATTTTGTTAACGATGATTACCTGCACATTCCGCAATTGGGTAAGGGTCTTTTTGTAAACACTCATTTTGTACGGCCGGTGGCAGAGTTTACTATTTGGCTGGATTATACATTATGGGGCAAAAACGCCACTGGTTATCATATAACCAATCTTTTTATTCATCTTTCAAACACACTACTCCTCTTTTATTTTTCAAAATTATTTTTTATAAATAGTACCAGTTGGGGCAAAAAGCAAATACAAACCGGCGCCTGGTTAATGAGTGTATTGTTTATGGTTTATCCTTTTCATGCCGAAGCTATTTTTTGGATACTGGGCCGGGGAGCCAGTTTGTCTTTTTTATGGATGCTGCTATCGCTTATATACTTTTTGAAGAGCGAAAAAAAGGGAGCTTATATTTATTTAGCATACTTGTTTTTTTCACTGGCTTTATTTACCTATGAAAGCAGTTTTATTTTCCCTTTTTTGGTACTGATTATTGCTGCTATCAATACAGGATTGGATAGCTCGAGACTTAGAAAATGGTATATAGCAGGTTTTTTTGTGTTGCTATTATTTGTTTTGTTATACAGGTTGCTATTAATGGGTAAACTGGCAGACACCTATGAAGCAGCCTATTTACTAGATTTTAATATTAGCGCTTTACTTTACAATGCTAATGCCTTATTGGCCCGTGCTTTTATTATGCCATTACAAAGCAGTACATGGATGATTGTTTGCTATGGTTTAGTATTAGCCTGTATTGCATTTGTAATGTATGTGCTTTACCAGCTAAATCGCAACCTTTACAAACTGACATGGGTTTTGCTGGGCGCTTTTATGGTTGCCATAATACCGGTAGTATCAAAAGGAATTGACACCCACGATGGAGAAGGTGGCCGCTTTTTATACATGCCTTCCTTGTTTATCCTGCTGCTGTTATTAATGTGCTGCATCCGCATCATCCGTTCTCCTATTGTAAGAAGTTGTGTATTGGTGGGTATAGGATTTTATTACACAGTATGCTTTATCAGTTTTTCTCAGGAGTATAAACAAGCCGCACAAATTGCCCGCAGCAGTTTTAATAAACTGCCACAAAACAAATACTATAAAAAAATTTACTTGCAGCAGTTGCCCACCCAATACAAAGGGGCCTTTCTTTTTCGTTCTAATTTTACTGAAGGCCTGCAATGGATATGCCCTACCTTAAAAGTAGATAGTGTTGTTTTGCTTTCTAAAAAAGAAATTACTGCTAGAAGCGCAGTGTACAATACAATTATGCATACTGCAACCACTAAAAATTTAATGGTTTTAGATAGTATGGGGAAGGAACACCCATTTATTCCTGGCCAGCATTTACTATTACACTGGAGGGACTCCAGTTTTCAGATAACGCAATAACATTATGAAATACCTGTATAAAACAGCTGCCATAATTGGAATTATACTATTGTTTGAGTTACTGAAAAAAGGGCTTGACAGGCTTTGGCCTATTGCTTCTATATTTCACCACAATTTTATTGCTTGCCTACAGGTGCTTTTATTACTCTGGTTGTTGGGGGCATTATTATTACAGCCGGTATTTTTTTCAAAAAAAAGCTTCCGCAGTTTTAATAAATGGTGGACAATTTGCTTTTTAGCTTTAACACTGATAGCTGAAACCGCCACCACTTTACTATTACATTACCCAAAGCTAATACCCAATAAATTGCGTTTAGTAAGCCGAGATTATTATACCCTTATTCAAAGAAATATCATTCAGTACAACCCTGCATTTGCTGTTTACGACAACGCTTTATTTTATACACTAAAACCGAAAGCCCGTTTTGAATACCGTAATTATGAATTTGCCGACAGTTTCTACACCAATAGTAAGGGACTAAGAGCAAGTAATGCAGCTTTAACTGCCCCTGAAATCATATGCCTGGGCGATTCTTATACCATGGGTTGGGGTGTTGCACAGAGCGAGTGCTTTGCTTCATTAATTGAAAAAAACAGTGGTTTAAAAACGCTCAATGCAGGCATCTCAAGTTATGGCACAGTACGAGAACTGAAATTATTGCAACAAATAGATACCAGCAGCCTTACATACATTGTGCTGCAATACTGCCGTAACGATTTTGTTGAAAACAAACGATACACGATAAGAAATAACCAACTACCGGTTTCTACCAGACAGGAATATGATTCTGTTACCGCCGTGCATTACTGGAGCAAGCTTTATTTTCCGGGCAAGCATTTTATTACCATGAGTAAATTACACACTTCTACAATAATTGCTAACCAGTTTAAAAAAACCAGCACTGCGCCAGACACCAGCTACCGGGAACTACAACAGGAAGCTGCTTATTTTTTAAATGTTTTGCAACACAGTACTGTTAATTTTAAAAAAGTGAAGCTGTTATTGGTAGATTTAAACGAATACGAAAACACGAATAATCAGTTTTTGCACCTTGTAGATTCTTTACAGCAATCACCAGTTTTAAAAACCCACTTTGGCAATAACCTTATTACTGTGCCGGTTGCCAGTTTATTAAATAAGGATGATTTTTATATACTGGATTATCAGCACCCAAAAGCAAGCGGTCATAAAAAAATTGCTGCCCAAATACTAAAGTACCTGCATTAGATTTACGGTGGATGTTTGCACAACTGTTGAAAAGTGCGACGCAACGATGCTGCCATGAAAATAGGCCGCTGGACACCCTATCTATTTTCTCTCTGAACGCTTTTTTAATTCTGCAATAGGCATTTTTATTTGTTTGCCCACTTGTTTGCCATTGCGATAGCTAACCACTCTTAAGTTAGAAGCATCTTTAGGCACAGTTAATGGCTTTGTATACACGGGATAAAATTGATCGGGAAAGCTCTCGTCAAAACTATAATGCAGCACTACATCTTCTACTTGCTTTGTTAGCGTGATTAATAAATTACCTGTTGCATCTTTGCTTACAGTAAACCCAGCATCATACATACTGCGAGAGTAATTGGTTGCTGCAGCATCCAGCCGGTCAAAATGCGCTTCTGTTCTTTTTAAAAAACTATTCCAGTCTTTTTTTTCTTTGGGGCTCCAAATACTTTCGGCCACGGCTAGCCCACGGGGCCACAACATGTATTCTGCATGGCGTACGGTACTCAATCGTTCGCTCCATAAATTAGCCTGACCACCTAATATCAATTTAGGATCCACGCCATCGGGCACTGGTTCAAACTTATATGATTGATTGAGTAGTAATCTTGAATATGTTGGCGGTTCTGCAACGGGGTCTCCCTGGTATAAATCCACATAAGTATGTGTGTTGGGTGTCATTACCACAGGGCGATTCATTTTAGCAGCTTCAATACCACCTTTCATACCTCTCCAACTCATTACAGCGGCCCCTTCTGCAAGCCCCCCTTCTAAAATTTCATCCCACCCCATCAATTGCTTTCCTTTGCTTCTTACAATTTTCTCTACCCTTTTTACAAAATAGCTCTGCACCTCGTGCATGTCTTTTAATTTTTCTTTCTTCATTAATGCACTCACCGCATCACTTTTTTCCCAATAGCCTTTATAACATTCATCGCCCCCCATATGTATGTACGGAAAAGGGAATAATGCGGCCACTTCTTCAAATACTTTATCCAGGTATTCAAATACTTTTTCGTTAGCAGGGCAAAGGGTATTGTCTATAGTACCATAAAAAGTGCCGTTGCCGGGCCATATCATAAAACGATCTCCGCTGTTTACAAGGTAAGTGCCGGGGGTGCAAGAAAGTTCAGGATAAGCAGCCACCATGGCCATGCTATGACCGGGCACATCAATTTCAGGCATAATACTTACAAAACGCTCTTTGGCGTACTGTACTAATTCTTTAATGTCTTCTTGTGTATAAAAGCCCCCGTAAGTTTTAGGTTCTTCGGGTGTGGGTTTTGTAAAAGTGCCCCAATCGCCGGTGCGTTCTGCACGCCATGCCCCAACTGTTGTTAGTTTAGGAAGGCTTTTAATTTCTATGCGCCACCCTTGGTCGTCTGTTAAATGCAGGTGTAGCATATTGTATTTATACTTCACCATATTGTCAATAAAATCTTTTACTTCTTGCTTAGTAAAAAAATGCCTGCTTACATCCAGCATCAACCCACGCCAACCAAAGCGAGGGTAATCAGTAATAGTTACTACCGGCATTTGCCATGCTATAGATTTATCGTTTATTACGGTATTACTCTCAATTGCCGGAGGTAACAATTGCAACAAGGTTTGAACGCCATAAAATAAACCCGCAGCCGTATTTGCCTGCAACTGTACATCAGTAGTTGTAACCGCTAATTGGTACCCCTCTTGCCCAATGCCAGCTATATTATTACCTATTACTAAATGCAGGGCGCCGTTTAGTTTTTCTGACTGCTCTTTTACGGCATAATTAAACCCGGTTGCTTTATTTATTTGCTTACCCAACATTTGGGCAACAGGTAGCGCTTCTTTACTGTTAGTTGCAATAGTAATTGTGGCAGGCAAGGTAAAAAAGCCCTGCCCTTGTTGCAATTGCACCGGTTGTGGTATGATAGCGGGTGTAGCCGGTTGCGCCAATACGCCTAAGCAAAGCAAGGTGCAAGCGGCAATAAGAAAAAATTTATTCATACAAGCAGCATTTAATGTAATAATAAAATTAGTTCATTTATGCTGAACAGGTCTTGCGTTCCTCATTTTCACTGCAATGATTATTTTACCCGCCGGCTATTTAAAGAAAAACAAAACCCCGGTTTATTGAAAACAAGTGGTTTTCTGTATTTTTAAGAAGCCTGCCACTACAATGTAATGGCATGAATAAGGAAACGCTATATTTGCCCAATAAAAAATTACGCAGATGAAAACCTTTATTGTTCCTACTGATTTTTCAGAGACTTCTAAGAACGCAGCCCGCTTTGCGGCACAGGTAGCGGCGCAACTGCCCGATGCCAGTATTATTTTATACAATGTATTTGACAAAATAGAAACCGGTGGCAGCGATGGTTCTACTTACGAGAATAACCACGAAGCCCGTAAAAAAATTATGGAAACGGCGCTGGAAAGTGTAAAACGAGATATGCTTGCAATTGCACCCAATATTTCCGTTACCATTCAAGCCGAAGAAGATGGTTCGTTTATTAACAGCCTTGAGCGCCTGGCCCGCAGCCAAAAGGCCGATATGATTATTATGGGCATTACCGGCGCTACCCGATTAGAACAAATTTTTATTGGCAGCAACGCCTTAACTATGGTAAATAAAAATATTTGCCCGGTTATGATTGTGCCACCCGATGCACAGTTTACCGGTATTAAAAATGTTGCCTTTACCAGCGACTTTAAAGAAGTAGCTAAAACTACACCGGTTAAACCCATACAAGCCGTGCTGAATATTTTTAACCCAACAGTACATGTGGTAAATGTAGACAGCGAACATTATGTAGAAGTAACTGAAGAATACAAAGCAGAGAAAGCCGTGTTAGAGGAGATACTAAAAGATCATAAAAGAGAGTACTACTTTATACGCTTGTTTGATTTTGTGGAAGCCATCAATCAGTTTGCCACAGACAATAGCATTGATATGATATTGACAGTACCAAAAAGCCACTCCTTCTTAGGTGGTTTATTTACCAGCAGCAGTACAAAAAAATTGGCCTATCATAGCCATGTGCCGGTTATTGCCGTGCACGAGTAAGCCAACAGCATAACTACTATAAAAAGACAAAGCCTTGCTTTGTCTTTTTTGTTTGTGTAACCAGCATGGGTACAACTATCAGCATTGTTGCGTCGCACACTTCAGCATTTGAACTTTAGAATTTCTGATTTGAGATTTCAAATCAGAAATATTAAAGTTGAAGTGTGCGACGCAAGGATGATGCCATGAAAAACAGAAGCTGGCAAACAAAGCTTACCACATATTTTCTAAATCGGCCTTTGTGTAAGTGTGGTTACGCGTTTTAAAATAAGTATTGCCTCCCTTTTTTAAACGAATACTGTTCTTACCCATAATACGAGAAAGAATACCCAATGGAATTACGATTATAATAAAAACCACGGTTAATAATACTTTGTTCATTACAAAACCAATCGCTTGGGCTAGTTTCATCCAACCAATATGAATGTATTTGGCAAGTGGTGGCACTGCTAAAGCTACCAGGGCAAAAATTAGAGCTACCCAATACCATTGTTGTTTTTTTGTAAACCAACCTAATACTGCTATGGCAATGGTTAATACAATAATGGTTTCAATATGCTTTCGGTTAAACTTCATTTATTAAAATAAGGTGTAAATAAATGGGGCAATAGCACTGCTACCCCCAAACACAATAAGAATACCCATAATAATAAGCACAATAATTAGTGGCGCCAGCCACCATTTTTTACGTGCCAATAAAAACTTCCAAAGGTCTTTTAAAAAATCCATACTACTGCTTTACATGTTGTGGAAACTGTGCTGCAAGATACTGAAAGAGATTTTGATGAACAATCTGCGCCACGGCCTTTGCCCCTTCATTAGTAAAATGTACCCGATCGTAAAATAAATTGCTGCTTTTGGGTAAGCTGTTTGCCAAATCAATGCAGTGTATTTTTTGGGTACTGCATACCGTTCTTGTAACCTTGTTATACATTTCTAAACGCTGCCAGAACAAGTTGCCATTGCGTCCGTCTTCCAAACGGTATGTTTCAAGGTTTACATCAGTAACGGGGTCGGTGCCGCTACCAAACAAAGATGGTTGAGTTATAAACACAGGTAGTATGTTATTTTGGCGACAAGTATTGATAAGATTTAGCAACCGTTGCTGGTAAGCAGGCAATAAAACAGTTTCTTTTTGCAGCACACTATCAATAAACGGTTGAGCAAGCAGTAAGGTATTGTTACGGGTGGCGGCAAGATTAATATAGGAATCGTGTAATTGATTGATGGCCGCTTTTCTGCTGCGCATTAAATTCAGTATTACATTACAGAGTTCGCTGTTTTGAGAAAGAAAACTGCCTATATTTTTATACGCAGATTTTATAGTTGATTTATCTGAATCTGTCAGATCGGTACGGGCTACATCATTAATGCCTACTAAAAACAATATCACTGTTGGTTTAAGTTGCACTATATAATCACGCAATAACAGTTTATGCCCAAAAGTAGAATGGCCTGAGAGGCCGGCATTGTTCAGCCATAGTTTAGAAAAATTATCATCAAGTTTATGCTGCAGTTGAAAAGTCCAGGTAGCAGTATCGTGCAGGTAAAAACATTCTGTGGTGCTGCCACCAACTGTAATAATACTGAGATAGCTATTTAAGTCGGCTGGTTTTTCTGGCCCTCGAAAACCCAAACTATTTTTGGTATGCGTGGCAACCGGCGGCAATACCGGTATGCTATTGTTGTAAATGGTGTATGTTTTGTTAGCAGCAAGAACAATGCTATTTGCTTTAACAGTAAAATTAAATGGGTTGTAAATGCGCAATGCCAGTTCCAGCAACAGACAGGTAATAATAAAAAGAAAGCCGTAATATAATAAGCGTTTGCGCATACAATGAGTTTGCTAATCCAGCACAAATTCTTCCTTCCACTCTTTAGATTCTTTCCACACAGGCTGTTGCTCTTTCAGTAAAATAAAATTACCTATTACCAGAGCATCCATTTCTGTACGCATAAAACAGCGATAGGCATCTTCGGGGGTATGCACAATTGGCTCGCCCCTTACATTAAAACTGGTATTTACTAATATGGCACAACCTGTTAGCTGCTTAAAAGAATGCAATAATTGCCAGAAAATAGTATTGGTAGCGGCATGCACCGTTTGTATGCGGGCCGAGTAATCAATATGTGTAATAGCAGGCAACTGGCTTCGTTGAAAATAAAGTTTTTCGGGTAAAGGCCAGTCTGCATAATTATCTGGCAACGTATTTAACAATGAACTTGCTACTGGTTTTACCAGCAGCATATAGGGAGAAGGTGTTTTCAAATTAAAATAAGTGGCTACTTCTTCTGCTAGTACAACTGGGGCAAAGGGGCGAAACCCTTCCCGGTATTTAATTTTAAGGTTGAGTTTTTTTTGCATTGCCGGGTTGCGGGCATCTGCTAAAATACTACGTCCACCCAAAGCCCTTGGCCCAAACTCCATTCTGCCCTGAAACCAGCCTATCACTTTTGCCTCGTTTAATAAATGAGCGGTTTGCTCACACAAATTTTCTTTGGTAGCATATTCTTTAAATACTGCATGGTATTGTTGAAGCGTTGCTTCAATAGATTCATTGCTAAATGCATCTCCCAGATAACTGCCCTGCATTATATCATCTTCCTTTTCAATGATTCTTTCGTTATTAAAGTGAATATAATAGGCAGCTAAGGCGGCACCTAATGCACCACCAGCATCGCCAGCTGCAGGTTGTATAAATATTTCTTTAAACAAGCCTGTTTCCTGCAACTTTCCGTTAGCCACACAATTCAAAGCTACTCCGCCGGCCATGCACAAATAATCGCAGCCCGTTTCTTTTTTTGCGGTGCCCGCCATTTTAATAACAATCTCTTCTGTTACATGCTGAATAGCTAAAGCCATATCACAATACGGTTGGCTAAGTGAGGCTTCATTATTGCGGCGTTCTATGCCAAACAATTCTTTCCATGCAGCATCATTGGCCATTCTTAAACCTGCAGCGTAGTTAAAATAACGCTGGTTTAAAAACACAGAGCCGTCTTCTTTAATATCAGTTAATACTGTTTTGATTTTTTCAACACAGCTTTTATAAAAACTGCTATTGGCATTGCCATAAGGTGCCAGTCCCATCAACTTATATTCCCCACTGTTTACCTTAAACCCACAATAATAAGTGAATGCAGAGTATAGTAAGCCTAATGAATGCGGAAAATCCAATTCTTTTAAAACAGTAATGGTATTATCTTTCCCTTTACCTATTGAAGCGGTAGCCCATTCACCTACTCCATCTATAGTAATTATTGCAGCTTCTTTATAATTTGTGGCAAAAAACGCACTGGCAGCATGAGAGAGATGGTGTTCAGGAAAAAGAAGTTGTACTTTTTTCTTATCCAGTTGCTCAATTTCTTTCAGGCCATCATAAATAATTTTTTTTAGAAAAAGCTTCTCTTTAATCCAAACCGGCATCGACATTAAAAAAGATACCAACCCCTTTGGTGCATAGGCGTAATAGGTCTCCAGCAAACGTTCAAACTTAAGAAAAGGCTTATCATAAAAAACAATAGCGTCTAAATCATTCAAACTGCACTGGGCAATTTGCAAACAACCCCTAATTGCATTTACCGGAAAAGAAGGGTCGTGCTTTTTGCGGGTAAAACGCTCCTCCTGTAATGCCGCTATTATTTTGCCATCTTCAATAATAGCTGCTGCTGCATCATGATAAAAAGCTGAAATGCCCAAAATTTTCATGCTGGCAAGTTAACAGATTTTTTGATTGATTGAGAGAATGGAACGCTGAGTATTTACGCCGTACAAACTGTTTATTGAGTACCGCTATTAATACCCGCTTTCTTTAAATAGGCTACTATTGCTGAGGCTACCTTGCGGTTGCCCGAATTGTTGGTATGATTATCAAAATGGTAATAGTCTTCTTTTAATAAAGTCGTATTTACATTTATAAAGTCAATAGCCCCAAGGTTTTTTAAATTGATATCTGATTGTTGCATTTTCTTACATATATCAATAAAAGGATCGTTACCTGTAATAAACGGATCATTGTGTAAAACCACCAGCTTATATTTTTTAGCACTCCAGTTCGTTTTTGACAATATGTTTATAAAATTATGAATTGCAGTATCTGCAATAATCAACGGGTTATAATAGGCCTTGGGCGACTGGTTAGCGTATTGCTTTGCTTTAATGCTGTTACTCCAGTATTTTAAAAACAATGCTGCATTCTTTAACGGAAAATATTGTTTCTGCCAGCGTTCAACCAGCTGCATTTGCTGGTAAAACTTTATTGAAGGTGGCTTGTATTTAAAAGAATTTTTAATGTATGCTGCATTTTCTTCTTCATCATTACTGCAATATTGTATAAACACATACTGCAAGTTGGAAGTATCCAGCTGTTGCAGCAAAGTCAATTCCCGGGCGGTGCCATAAGAAGAAATAGCAGCATTTAATGTTTTTAACCCGGTAAGCCGCTCTACCTGCTGTGGGTAGGCGCTGTCTTGCTGCACGCCGTAACCCATGGTAAAAGAGTCGCCCAGAAAAATGAGCGAAGGTTTTTGCAGCGAACTCTCATCGTCTCTTAAGCCAGCACTATTAGTGCTATAGCTTACCTTATACTCTGCACATTCAAACCAAAAATTAGCATGTGGTAATAGTTTATAGAACAACGCATCATTGTACTCTGCCTTACCCGGTTGCACCGTAATGGTAGGAAATGCTGAAGCCACATACACATCCTGCAACACTTTTGTAATGCGGTAACCATATAAAGCCGGGTTTTTAAAATGATAATACAAGCCAGCTTCAGAGACTATAAATAACAAAACGGTTATAGCTAGAGCTGTAATTTCCTTGCGCCGGTGGTTTGAGGTACGCCACCAAAACAGCAACGGTGTTACTAAAAGCCAAGCGAGTAATAAAAACTGTAAAAGGGTAATTACATGCACCCAAAAAATGTTTACAGAGAAAAGGTCTTTCTCAAGCGCTGCCTTTAAAAATTTGAGTGTAATAATTGCAACCAGTTTCAGTAAGGTGCTAACCAGTAATTTCATTGTATGCACGTATGCCTTTTATGGCTGCCTTAAAAATAACAGAAAAAACAACGGCAACCATTAATTATTCAGTTGCGGCTTACGGCCCAGCAGGTTTTTTATGAAGAAGGAACAACGCAGGCCCAGTATTTGCAATTGCAGGCCCCAGCGTTGCAAGCGGGCATGGTGCAACCATTGATGTAAGGGCTGCTCAATAAAGTAGCATATAAGAATAGAAAGTAAATTAAGTACCACAAACCCAATAGCCATATTTAAAATATGATTGCCTGTTTTTATTACACCCCAGACTGCATCGGCTATAAAGCTTACATGCAATAGATAAAAACAATAAGAAGCTTTACCCAATACCACCATAATACGGCTGCTTAATAATTGCCGTACCCGGCTGTGTTCTGTTACCAAGCCAATTAATAATAAAGCAAAAGGTATAGGTAAAATATAGTTTTGAACAATAACACCGGGTAATGTTTCAAAACTTGCAGGCACATTAAAATAATTAGTGGCCAATGCCATGCCTGCATAAATTATTACAAGGGTAGCTATTGCGGCCACTGTAAATTTCGGAAAACCTTGTGTGCCTACTAATTTACGGCAATACAATGCCGCTAAAATACCTGCAAAAAACTCAAAACTTCTGCCAAAGAAAGTAGAAGACAATACAAACTGTTTACTCTCAAAAAATAACACACCACCGGCTTCAATATTCACTTGTACCAATAAAAAGCCTATCAATAAAAATAATAGCACCTGTTCTACTATTGCACCCACCCTTTTCATGGCCACAAAAATAAAAGGGCAGAGCAGGTAAAAACACATTTCTACTGTTAAGCTCCAAGACGAAGGGATGCCATAGAAAAATGTTTGCTGAGAAAATGCTTTAATAAATGTTACGCTCCATAAAAACTCTTTTATACTTGTGCCGGTTGCGGTTTGTTGCAGCACACTGTATAATAAAGCAGCTACACTCAATAATAAAAATATGGGATAGATACGCACCACGCGGCGCTCATAAAAATGTTTCAAAAAAGATTTCTTAACGCTTGCCACATCATAATACAAATGCGCCAGTAAAAAACCACTGAGTACAAAAAATAAGGTTACACCGGTATGAAACTCATTGCAAAGATTGGCCAGAAAAATTTCAATGCTGCTGTTTGGGCTGAAGAGTGGATAATGCCTGAGAAACACCATAAATGCCGCTATGGCACGTATGCCAGTTAGTGCTGGTATTTCTACAGTTGCAGGACGCATTGGATTTTAAATAACACCTTATTCATTTTTATTTTTCGGGCAGCAGTGCTAATGGCAACATCGTTGTGTCACTCACTTGTACTTCTGTACTTGTAGCAGCCGGGCTTTGTACCGCAGTAGCAGTGTGCGACGCAACTACTGCTGAATAGTATTGCGATGGCTGGTTACCTTAAAATAAAAAAGAACTGGTTTGGTTTTAAATGGATATTGCCTTTATGCAAAAAGGCTACCCCATTAAACGGGATAGCCTTTGCTTTATTGTATTGGCGCTGTGTTAGCGCATCAGGTACATTTTTCCGTAGCCGCTTTTGAAGAACTTGTCGGTACTTTCTCCATCGCTTTTATACTTATCCATTTTTTTGCCATTGAGCGTGGTTACAAAACGGTAGAGGTATACACCATTTGCAAGGCGCTGACCAAACTGATCGGTTCCATCCCACTTAAACTCGGTAATGTTACGGCCAATATGCAGCGGCCCCAATTCATCTTTTGTTATTTCCCGCACCACCTTACCTGTAACCGTTAACACTTGAATTTTCATATTATCTGGCACCTGGCTACCGGTTATGGTAAACACAAATGCGGTAGATGTGGTGAACGGATTAGGATAATTAAGCAGGTTACTGATCATTGGTTTATCAATGATGCGGAAGGTAACTTTATACTCTGTGGTACCGGCTTTATTACCGCTGCGGTCTTTACCTTTTACTATTAACTCAAACTCTCTTTCTTCTTCTTCTTGCCCGGCAGTTACCGGGAAGTTGGGATAGAAATCAATGGAAGCTGTATTGTCTGTGCCATTGGTAGAAGGATTGAAACGCAGGGTATCTCCATCAAAACGATAGGTACGCACAGTGTTGTTATTATCCGGGAAGCGGACTTGCACGGTGGCGCCTGCTGTATCATTTAACAGCATAAACTTCGCTTCGTCTTTCAGTTTAATTTGTATATGTGGCCTTGCAGATACAATGTCCCGGTTAAGAATATGCACACCATCAAAAGTTACATCCAACAGCGGATTAATATTATCTGGCTTCACATAAAAATTACGGAACATAAAATTATTGAACTTGAACTGCTCTGGCTGATCATTATCCGGATTAAATTCTACATACAAAGTATTTAAACCGGGCAGGTCTTTGGTATCAATTTCATATTCAAAACGGATAGAGTCTCCAGCTACCAATGGCTTGCGCCTTGGCAGGTTAATATAAATGGGTGAGTTGTTTCTATCCAATATGTACATTTTCATTTTAACACTGTCAAAAGCAGCAAGGCTGATGTTTTTAAACGCAATACCAAAGCTCAGCTTCTCACCAATATCCAACGTGTCTTTAGTTTTAAAGAACAGGTTGGGTACCAATGCACCTTCTGGTAATGCATCGTACTCAATACGCCAGTAGCGTAATTGGTAAGGTGTTAAGGTAACCGAATCCAGGTTCCTCATTTTTAACTTCACATATGGATACTGTGTTGCATTGATACTGCTAATATCAAAATCCTGTTGGTTTTTATTAATAGTAAACAAGGTTGTTTCTGTATTAGTAGGTGTAACCCCAATAATATCTATTGTTGGATTGTCTTGTGAGTTGGCTTCTTGAGAGCTTCCTCTCCAATGAATATTCTTCCAATTTTTGGCAGGCCCAAAATTAGGGGAAGTAATATAACCGAGTGTATCGGGGGTTGGGCAATCTGCCAATAGCAGAATACGATCATAAATACCGTCGCTCACTTTTTGTTTAGGTATAAATGTAGCATCGCCTTTTTTGTAAACAAAGGCATATACTCTTGGGCGATAGAATGAATCGATTTGAGTAAGACCGTTGTTGTACAAACTGTGATACAAAGACTGACCAGAACCATACAGTGCTGTATCTGCCTTCCAATCACTTACATATTTATTAAATGCAGAGTCTGCTAAAGGAATATTACGGATAGCTACATAATAACCATTTGGAATAATGGTTTGCATAAAGTCCATTGCCTTTTTACGGTCGGCTGCGTTTTGACAAGAGAATTCAAAATTATAATCTCGCCCAAAAGCACAATTAGCATTACCGCTACCGCCTATATTAAGGTTGTTACCATTCGCATCTGTATTCTTCCATGGTTTAAAAGTAATAGGATCAAAAACGTGGAAGATGATAGAGCGGCCTACGCAAGCACTGAACATATAAGTATCTCCATTAACAGATACGCTAAACTCATTATCCTGTGTGGCGGCTGTTGGATACACTGCATTGCGTACAAATAAACTATTATTACGGTTTTCGTAATTCCAGGTTCTGTTGGTATTTAATTTAACCCGCTCTATCTGAGATTTCAGATGCTGGTAATAATGCGATTGATTAAACCCTCCGCTTGATGCGGGTAAATAAATAAATGAAGCTACATTCCAGCGGTAATCTCCGCCACCACTGGGCACATAAGAAGTACGCCAATAATAAACAGTGCTATCCGTAAAACTAATACCCGGGTCAAACTCCAGCAAGCCACCTACAGAGTTTAATGTTTTAGTAACCTTTGCCGGCGAATTAAAATTTTCGGTGGTATCCATTTCCATTACATACTGCTTCAGATTACTGAATGGATTTGCAGTTGAAGCATATAATTTAATTCCTTGCTGCTTAACAATAGAATAATTATAAGGTGATGCAGGACGGGCTTCATCTTCGTAAATAAACAAGTCTTTGGTAATAGTATTATTTAGCTCTGTTATTTCGGTCACCTGGTTATCGGCATCTACTGTAATAATCAGTTTATTCAGTCCCTTATCTCTGGTAGCCACAATTGGTACATCAAAACTTAATGAGTCTTTAAACCGGATGCCTTTAATTCGTTTACGCAACAAAATTGCTTCTGAGTTATCAGGGTATTTCTGTTTTACTTCTACGGTTATAGAATCTCTTAGAGCCTTACCCAGATTATACAATTTAATATCTACATGAAATTTATCTTCTGCAATAGAAATAAACTGTGGATTTATTTTTACCTGTGGTTCTTCTATTACATAATCGGGCAGTGCTGGAAAATTGAATTTCAGTGCAGGGTCTCCATGTAAAGTAATTTCTTCTGCATGTAATCTTGCATAATAGTCGCCTGTGCCGGCAATCTGTACCAATTTTTGGGTGGCATCTCTGCCTAATTTACCTAACGATGAACCGTAATCAGATCGTGCCATATAATCATACAGGCTATTTATATATATGTTCAGGTAGTTAACAATACCAAAGTGGGTAGAAGCTATAAATGCCACACCGCCTCTTTGCTTTGCCAATGTAAATTTTTCTGACAAGGTTTCGTTGTAAGTAAACCGTTGCGGATCGAAAGTGAAAAAATTGCCCGCGTTACAACCATTAACAGAGAATATTGGATACTTACCAAGGTTATTATAGTTCTGTGGGTTATCTAAATTAAATTCTAACGTAGTAGCAGATGAGTGACCAAAATAAGTCACCATGCTTAACCCCTCTTCAAACAGCTGGGCAATTTTATCATTTGAAAGTTGTTCAACAGGGTTGGTAGAGGTTTTACAAAAAGTGCTTACGTTTGCCCCAAGCAATGTATCTTCTGCTATCTGGCTATACGTAGCCATATAATTACAAAGTACCGTTCCTAAATAACTATCGCTGGCACCCGTAACCTGTAACACATTTTTCATCCAACCGCGGGCAGCAATTGTATTTGGATTATTTTTTTGTGCCGACTCATATTCTTTCAGCTTTTCCAGGTAATCTTCTACTTCTTTTGCATTAATGGCAGAGATACGGCCAAGCGGTGTGGCAGGTACCGGATTTAGTACATCCGGAGAGCCAAGAAAATTATCTGATGCTGGCCAGCCAAATGTGGGAACAATATTTAATTGATCTGCTAATGGGCTATTCTGATTATTTCTATATTCATTATAGGCAATACCACGCCCAATTAATAACACATATTGTGGTGCCGTAATAAATTTAGTACGGGCAAATCTTATAAAATTCTTTACAGCCAAGGGGTGTTTCTTAATACCAAAACCAAACTGATCAACCAATTCATCAATTTCTATGGTTTTAGCGGTAAACCCACCACCGTTAACCGAACTTCTGTATAAGCGATATTCCTCAACAGGGTTAATGCCATTAGCACCGTTGTATAAAACAGGGCTGGATATAATCAGGTAATCTCCCTGATTGGCGGCCAAATTAAAATTGGTGAAATTTTTAACTTTAAATTCAACAGGGCTAATAGCCTGTATATTGCCAATATTTTCATTCACCAGTAACATTTGTCTGTCTGAAGTACCCCCACTAACTGCAAATTTTAAAATGCCCGGGGTTGAAATATCTGCTGGAATTCTTTCCTGGTAGGTAAGATCATACAATACAGGTGTGGCACCACCGTCAAAATTGGTAATCTCCAGGTAATAGCCATCGTTTTTTGCGGCCAGCTCAAACTGAAAAGTACTGGCACCACCAAAATTAAACAGGCGTGGGTAACTTAATTCATAATGAGAGACCACCATTCGGTCTGTTGAAGTAGGCGAAGTATTGACAAACTGTACATCTGCGTTGCCGGCATTCAATAAAGAAATGGGCACTGTTGCAGTAGCCACCACATCATTAAAGTAATCGCATAATGTATCTTTAACATCGGTATTATTCACTTTTACCTTTACCGTTCTGGTGTTTAAAGCATTGCCCACTGCACCAAATTTTATAGAAGCTGCGGGGCCGCTCAGATAAGGATATAAATTGGTCTGTGCATCCGTACGTGGTGTAGCTGGAGAAATTTCTGAGGTACTAAAAAACTCCCCTTTATCATAAGAAGATGAATACACATACTCTCCCACTACTGCCGCAAATCCTGCATTAATACGCTCTCTGAAATATTTAGCCGCCTTATGTACAAAATAGGGCTCTACCGGTAATGTGTTACTGGCCACATCATTGGGCACATCATAAAATCTTTTATTGGCAGAAATGGTATTGGTTGTTAAAAAATAAACTGCCGTATCTGTTTGCAAACTTATTTTATCAGTATGCTGGTATTTAGGATCGCGGTATAACGCTTTATCCGCTTTTCCATCATTGGCCCAGCCCCAAAACTGTATATATCCGTTTGCAGGCAGTATGCCAGATAATGATGTTGTATATAAAGGCACTTCTACACCATTGCGCCATAACTTAAATTGTTGTACGGGTGTGGCAGCAAACCCTAACGCTGCCAGCGTTGATTGGTCTATTCTAAAAAGGCCGGTACGGGCCGATTTAAATTTGAAATAGGTTTTATTAGGGTCTATCCATTCATTATTATACAATTGTGCTGTTACAGCAGCGCCCCACAACACAGCCAGCAATAATAGGTAAATCTTTTTCATACTCCTTTGTTTGCTTAGTTTCATAAGATAAGTGCAAGTTATTTTTTAGTCTTCTTTTTCAGATCCAGCTTTAATGAAAATATATGCGTGTACAGCGGATTGGATTGATTGGCAAGATTGGTAAATGCATAATCAATCTGTACGTTTGAAATTTTAAATCCGGCACCTACACTAGGTTGGTAAATCCATACTTTTTTGGTGTTGGTGCTGTCTTCATCCTGTAAGGTTTTTTGAAAATTATTAATACCTGCCCTTACAAAAAACACATTATTAACTGAAGCTTCCAAACCCAATTTTGGGTCTATGCTTACCGCACTGCTTGAAATAATCGTATTGCGTCTTCCATCAAACGTAAAATCAATATTTGCTTCTGCCAGTAAGTTTACTTTTTTGCTAAGCTTAAAATTATAAGCACCTCCTGCAATTAATTTGGGGGCGGTCAACTCTGTAGATCTGTTGGGAATATCATTTTGTGTAAGGTAAAATACCTCTCTTACTTTTTCATCCAGTGTATAGCTCCACGCGTTAAAAGTAGTGGTAATATCGCGGGCCATTAAACCCAGTCTCCATTTTTTTGCTTCGTATTGTATGCCTGCATCAAAACCAAAGCCCCAGGCAGTTGCAAAATCACCCGCTTTGCGGTGTATAATTTTTGCATTTACACCCACATTTAAATCGTGCTTCTTTTTAACTTTTATCTGCTGTGCAAAAGAGAATAAAAAAGCATAGTCTGCAGAAGAGAAGGTAGTAATGTTTTCAAAATTAATAGTGCCATCCGGCTCTACCAGAAAAATGGTATTAGGTATATCATCTACTGCAAAACGCAATACTGAAAAGCCAATGGTTCTTTTACCACCGCTAATGGGTATGGCCAACGATCCGAAATCGTATTTACCAATGCCGGCAAAATATTCTGCATGCATCAGGTTTAATTGCGGGTACTCTTTCACCTTCACAAGGCCTGCGGGGTTCCAGTAACCACTGCTGCCATCTGCAACAGATGCCACTTGTGCGTTACCCATAGATAAACCACGGGCACCTGCACCAATATTTAAAAATTCGTTGGAATACTTGCGAAACTGTGCCATAGAACTGGCACCGCAAAGCACAAAGGTTACAATCAACAATAACTTGTTTTTCATCGAATCAATTTTCAGTATAAGCAATTGAACAGACGCTTTTCTTCAGATATTGGCTGCTTCACAATGTCGGTTTCAAAAGCCCGGATTTTAAATAATACGACAAACAATGCCGCTATGTTGGGTAACGCTGTGCGGGGTCTTTTATTGCCCGGCTAAGTAGTTTATTTGCCGCTAGTTACAAATATTTAGCAGGCAACAATTTTATAACCTGCTGCCCATGGTTATACAGCACAAGGGTGCGACGCAACCACTGCCCAACCAGCTGCTGCATTTGACTACCCACCTATTTTTGTAACCAGCCATTGCAAAAAGCCAGGCATTCGTTGCGTCGCACCCTTGTACGGTACCAATAATTCAGCCATATCACATCAATACGCAGCGTTGGCAGCAGCGTTGCTTTGTTTAAAATGCTGAAAAAAAATGCCTTCAAATAAGCTACTTTTGCGCATAAATTTTTGCAATAGTTATGACCTTAATAGAAGAATTACGCTGGCGGGGTATTTTGCACGATATAATGCCCGGTACGGAAGAACAATTAAAAAAAGAAATGACTACCGGCTATATTGGCTTTGACCCCACAGCCGACAGTTTACATATTGGCAGCCTGGTGCCTATTTTATTATTGGTGCATTTACAAAAGGCCGGTCATAAACCCATAGCACTGGTAGGGGGCGCCACCGGTATGGTAGGCGACCCCAGCGGTAAAAGCGAAGAACGAAATCTTTTAAGCGAAGAGATGCTGCAAAAAAACATTGCCGGTGTTAAAGCCCAATTGGAAAAATTTTTAGATTTTGATGCCAGCAAACCCAATGCTGCTGAAATGGCCAATAACTACGATTGGTTTAAAAGTATTTCGTTCATAGATTTTTTAAGAGATACCGGCAAGCATATTACAGTAAACTACATGATGGCTAAAGACAGTGTAAAAAAACGCATTGAAGGCACCACAGGTATTAGTTATACCGAGTTTGCATACCAACTGATGCAGGGCTACGATTTTTATTGGCTGTATGCCAACAAAAACTGCAAACTGCAAATGGGCGGCAGCGATCAGTGGGGTAATATGACCACAGGCACAGAACTAATAAGACGCAAAGCGGGTGGCGAAGCATTTGTTTTTACCAATCATTTAATAACAAAAGCAGACGGTACTAAATTTGGCAAAACAGAAAAAGGCAATGTATGGCTGGATATCAATAAAACATCTGCCTACGAGTTTTACCAGTTTTGGATAAGAGCTACCGATGCCGACGCAGAGAAATGGATTAAAATTTTTACGTTTCTTGATAAAGCTACCATTGATGCATTGATTGCAGCACACCAACCAGATGCAGCTAAACTTACTTTACAAAAAAGATTGGCCGAAGAAGTAACCCGTTTTGTGCACGGCGAAGCTGCGTTACAGGAAGCACTGGCCACCACAGAAAAGTTATTTGCCAATGCCAATGCGCCGGCAGAAAGTTTGAGTGTGGAAGATTTAGAAGGCATGGAAGGCATTGTGAAAATTGATTATGAAGCCGCAAAACTACAAGCCGGTATTGATGTGGTAAGTTTGCTGGCAGAAACAGGAATTTTCTCCAGCAAAGGAGAAGCAAGAAAAACCGTACAAGGTGGCGGTGTTAGTATTAACCGTAAAAAAATTGAAACCGCTCAACAAGTAATTGACAATAGCTACTTATTACACCAGCAATATTTGCTGGTGCAAAAAGGAAAGAAAAATTATTACCTAGTTAAGGCAAACTAGCTGTTTGCATTACATTTTGAAAGGCCGCTGCAATACACAGCGGCTTTTTTTATTCGTTTACTCTCATTGGCTTTAGCTGTTCCATTTTAATCAAGCACCTGCTATTATCAGATGTTTTGTATAAAAGCCTCCGACCGTTTTACGTTTTTAAAAAATATATCCAAATGGAGTATTTGTAAGCAAGCAGCTATCCTTCACTTTTACAATACTATTCAATCTCCTCTTTCATAAACAATTTACTTCTTAATAGACTTCACTATTAAACCAAACTTTATGTTTAAATCATTGAGCATTTTATATGCTACAAGTTTAATTATCTTTTTAGCTGGTTGCAAAAAAAGCAGTCCGGCAACCGGCACCACTTCACCCACGCAAGCAGATATTGCAGCGGTAGATGTAAAAATTAATACGTTTCTAAACACCTTTAATATTCCGGGTGCTTCCTTAGCTATCAGTAAAAACGGGAAACTGGTATATATTAAAGGCTTTGGAAAAGCCAATACAACAAGCGGAGAGCCGGTAACACCCATGCACCGTTTCCGGATAGCCAGTGTATCAAAAACATTTACTGCAACTGCTGTTTTAAAACTGGTACAGGATGGGAAATTAAACCTGGATGCAAAAGTATTTGGCACCGGTGGTGTTTTGGCCAACGATTATGGAACGGCCCCGTACAATGCCAATCTTTTAAATATTACAGTACGGCATTTATTGCAAAATGTATCTGGTTCCTGGGGTGCTGCAACCGGCGGCGATGTTATTGATCAAAACCCAACTTATACTTATAAGCAATTATTAGATTGGATCATCACTACCCGCCCCAACCCCAGCGTGCCGGGTAGTGTATATGATTATTCAAATGTAAATTTTTGTATAGCAGGAAGAATTATTGAAAAAGTTTCAGGCAAATCTTATATAAACTACATTAAAGAAGATATAATGGCTGCAGTAGGTGGCACACAAACCGATATGAGTGGCAAAACACTTGCAGACAAAAAGACAAATGAAGTGAGTTATTATGGACAGGGCAATGACGCTAACTATACGTATAATATTGCCTTCCCACGCAGAGATGCAGATGGTGGACTGATAACCACTGCTAGTGAATTATTAAAACTGGTAACTGCAATTGACGGGTTTAGTACCAGACCCGATATTTTAAACAGCACCAATCTTACAGCACTTACAACACCATCTGGTGTTTACAATGGTTATGCATGTGGCATTGGCATTTGGAATGCAGAGAACGTATGGTTTAATTATGGCAGCTTGCCTGGCACCCGTGCTGCGTTTATGCGCCACGCCAACGGAATGTGTGTAGCACTTTTATTAAACTCCAGAGTAGACCCCACCACCAACGAAAACCCGTTTGTTTACGGCATGCAAGATCTTTTACTTGATTTAGTAAAAAACAGCAATTATCAATGGCAGGCAATTGACCAGTTTTAGTATTAAAGAATATAAAACAACCAGTAATACTGGAGTGCGAATTTTGAAAATTTATCTACAAGAAAATATCATGATAATTAAAAAAATTAAATACGCCATTTTAATCACCCTTTTTTTGAGCGTTATTGTAAGTTGTA
>REAR01000157.1 GCA_004295245.1 Sphingobacteriales bacterium
TTTCTTTTTCTTTTGTTTTTACTCCATCCGTTAACATGGTGTTGCAAAACGGACAGGCCGCAGCTATAATACCGGCACCGGTTGCCAAGGCTTCATCGGTACGCTCCCAGTTAACACGGGTGCTGCCTTTCTCTTCTTCTTTAAACATTTGCGCCCCACCTGCCCCACAGCATAAACCATTGCTGCGGCAACGCTTCATTTCTACCAGCTCGGCATCCAGCGCTTCTAATACTTTGCGGGGTGCTTCATAAATATTATTAGCACGCCCTAAATAACAGCTATCGTGATAGCTAATGCGTTTGCCTTTAAAAATACCGCCTTCTTTTAATACAATCTTGCCCTCATCTATTAATTGTTGCAGTAGTGTGGTATGGTGTATTACTTCATAGGTACCGCCTAAGGCAGGGTACTCGTTTTTTAATGTATTAAAACAGTGCGGACAGGTGGTTACAATTTTTTTAATGCCGTAATTATTCAGCACCTGTATATTTTGGTAGGCCATCATCTGAAATAAAAACTCATTGCCCGATCGGCGGGCCGGGTCGCCGGTGCACAATTCTTCTTTACCCAGTATAGCATATTTATACCCCACTTTATGTAAGATGCTGGCAAAAGCTTTGGTAATTTTTTGTGCCCGCTGATCAAAGCTACCGGCACAACCCACCCAAAATAAAATATCGGGCTGTTCTCCGGAGGCCATCATTGCTGCCATTGTAGGTACCTGCATGCGTTCTGTATTTAAAAGTAAATCTACAGTAAATTTAGTATCGTATATCAAACATAAAACAACTGTTTCACTTTATAAAACCAAGGCAGGCTTGTTTTAAAACAAGAGCAACGTTAAAATATTATAAAAGCCTGAGGCTTGTCGTGCACCCGACACCCAGCCGTTTTACCCACGGTTACTTTTGACACACAAAAATTAATAAATGAAACACCTTTTACTTTTATTGAACCTTGTTGTTGTTTGTGCGGGCAGCATTGCCCAAAATAGCGATCAGCGAAAAAAACAATTTAATACAAACGATGGACTTGCCTTGCAAGGATATGATGCAGTAGCTTATATTACACAAAACAAAGCCATTAAAGGCAATAAAAATTTTGCTGTTATTTATGAAGGACTGCTGTATCATTTTTCTTCTGTTGAAAATAAAGAGGCCTTTAAAAAGAATCCTGCTAAATACGAACCCGAATATGGAGGCTGGTGTGCGTATGCCATGGGGGCAAAAGGTGAGAAAGTAGAAATTGATCCGAAAACCTTTAAAGTACTGAATGGCAAACTCTACCTTTTTTATAATAAGTATTTCAATAATACCCTTACCGATTGGAATAAAGATGAGAACAACCTAAAGAAAAAAGCAGATGCCAGCTGGCAAAAACTAATTCAGTAATTATTTACACACTATAACCAACCAAACATGAGAAATTTATTAATCTGGGCGTTGCGTATCATCGCAGCTTTAATAATGCTGCAAACACTATATTTTAAATTTACAGCACATCCGCAATCGGTAAAACTGTTTACAGAACTGGGTATGGAACCTTGGGGCCGTATTGGCACCGGTGTATTTGAACTGATTGCTGCCATTCTTTTATTAATACCCCGCACCACTTATTTAGGCGCTGGCTTAGGGTTGGGATTAATGAGCGGTGCTATATTTTTTCATTTAACAAAGCTAGGCATCGTTTTCGATGGAGATGCCGTATTGTTTACATACGCAGCTATTACGTTTGCTTGCTGCGCTGTTTTACTGTGGCTAAACAAACAACAAGTGCTGCAATTATTAAAAGGAAAATTTTAAATTATGAAAAGAACGGGAATTGTTTTTTTAATGCTGCTAAGCGGATATTTATTAAACGCACAAAAAAAGCCGGTCAACCAATTTGCTGATGTGGCGGTAACAGTGGGTCAGTCGCAAGGCAGTGTTGCGGGTGCTTATGTTTACAACTGGCAATTGGGCAAGCAAAAAAAATGGGAGATTGGTGTGGGTGCACGCATTACCAGTTATTTTGGTACCAAGAAAGATTTTATAACAGCAGGCCCGGCAAAACTAACCCGTACCAGCACCACCCCTTTCTTAATTTTCTTTGCCGGCCAAAAGATAGAAAATTTTGATACCCTGCAGGTGCAACGGCCACTGGTGTTTAGTACCAATATTACAGCTAATATTGGTTATCATATTTCTTCAAAACTGTATGCCGGTTTTAATATTGATGTAATTGGTTTTAGTTTTGGCAGAAAAGAAAGCGGCATTTTTACAGGCACCAATCAAAACGGGCAACAGGGCAGTTTTACTGATAACGCTGTTAAACCCACTGCCTTTAATATTTTACTTACCGGCGATCATGACAGGGGCACACTAAACTCTGAATTCTTTTTAAAATACAACTTAACCGATAAAATAGCCATCCGCGGTATTTACCAGTTTTTGTTTGTTGAATACACTACCTCAGCGGTGCAACAAAAAGCACCCGATGGTACCATTGTAGCACGTTTTAGAAACAAAGCCAATAATTTTGGATTGGGCTTTTCTTATAAATTATAAACCAGTTAAACCAAGCTTATGCAAAAGTTATTATTTGTTTTATTAACCAGTATTATATTAGTTGCCTGCAGTAAGAGTAAAGGCAGTTCTGAAACACCCGTAACAGATGATAAGCCCAAGGGCACCGTTATTGCTACTGCAAAAATTATTGAAGGCCCCGTGATTGGCGACAAAGCCAATGGAGATGCCATGATTTATAATGACAACGGCACCTGGAAATTATACCTGAGTAATTTTAGCAGTAATAATGGGCCTGACCTGCGGGTGTACCTTGCTACCAGTAGCAGTGCCAGCAGTTTTATTAACCTGGGCAAATTAAAAGCTACCAGTGGTAGCCAAACCTATGATATACCGGGCAATCCCAATTTGGGCAATTACAAGTACGTAATTGTATGGTGTGCGCAGTTTGCGGTGTATTTTGGTGGGGGGCAGTGGCAATAGGTTGCAGGTTTTTGGCAACAACTATCAACCAATAATTTAATAAAACTTATTACCCGCTATATTTATAGGCCATCGTTTTAGCGAGGCCAAAAAATGTTGCTTTCTATGCTGCGGTACAAGTGTGCGACGCAAGAATGCCGCATCAACGCTTTGCTGCTGGCTACCTAAAAAACAGTTCTTTTAAAAGGCTGTTATTGCCATTTATTTTAATTAACAACCCGTGTAAAAAAATCAGTTATTAGATGCCCTTTTATCCTTATTTTTAAAAAATCTAATACCTGATAAAGACCGTAGATATTTCATTGATAATAATACTCTGACGAATGCAATTACAACAAGCTATTCAAAACGTTTTTGTACAGTTAAATGGCTCATTAGAACAATTATCGGCCGAGCAATACGTATATCCCAGTGCCACATTAAGCAATGCCAGCATTGGCCAGCATGTGCGCCATATTATAGAAATGTTTATTTGTTTGGATGCAGGCTATGAGCAAGGTGTGGTGAATTATGAAAAAAGAAAAAGGGATATTAAAATTGAAACTGAAAAAGACTTTGCAGCCGGGCTTTTGAAAGATATTTACGCCAGTTTGGGCAAGCCTAATAAAACCCTGGTTTTAGAGGCTACGTATAATGAAGACAGCAACGATTTAATTTTATTTGACACCAACTACCACCGGGAAATTGCCTATAATTTAGAGCATACCATACACCATATGGCTTTAATTAAAGTTGGCATTAAAGAAGTAAGCAATATTGCAATACCAGATGGCTTTGGTGTTGCCTCTTCTACATTGAAGCATCGTAAAGAATGTGCACAGTAACTTTTATTCCGGCTAAAGAAGCTGTTTACATAACCCATAACCGCGATGAAAAAAAATTGCGGGCAAGGGCAGTACCACCACAGCTTTATACTATTAAAAATTTTCAACTGGTTTTTCCGAGAGACGGACATGCCGGAGGCAGTTGGATTGCCCTGCACCAAAATGGCGGTGCCGCTGTTTTATTAAACGGCGCTTTTACAAAACACCAGCACCAGCCACCCTACCGTAAAAGCCGGGGGCTTGCTTTTTTAGACATACTAACCGGCAGCGATTTATTTTTGAGCTATCAGCAAATTTCTTTAGAGGCCATTGAACCCTTTACCGTAATACTATGGACGGGCACGGCTTTGTATGAATGCCGCTGGGATGGCACCCAAAAACACATAAAGTCACTGGATGCTTTGCAATCTTACAGCTGGTCATCGGCTACTTTATATGATGCGGATGTGATTGAAAAAAGAAATAACTGGTTTACCACTTGGTTGCAGCAGCACCCACAGCCGGCCATGGAAGATATTATTAACTTTCACCTGTTTGGCGGCGAAGGTGATGCCCACAATGATTTACGCATGAACCGCGATGGCATTACTTTAACCGTAAGCATTACAGCTTTAAAAATTCAACCGTATATTGGCTTAATGCAGTATCTTGATTTGCAGGATAACAACAGCTACCAGCAAGCATTAAGTTTTAAAAACGCGGCACTTACGCAATAATGAATGTGATACAAAAACTACTCCACCGTCCTTTTTTTATTAAGTTATTCAATTGGGAATACTGGTCGTTTAACGCCGTATATGGATGGGTTTTACCCGTGTGGGCACTATTGGCTTTAAGAGCCCGTTCGTTTTTTTTCTTTTCTGCCTCAAACCCCGGCATTGAGTACGGTGGTTTTGTAATGGAAAGCAAAATGAAGATTTATGATATTATGCCCCCACACACCTACCCCAACACTTTTTTGGTAACAGCGGGTACCCATACACAAACTATTTTAAACAAAATAACAGCGCTGGGCTATAGCTATCCGTTAATAGCCAAGCCAGATATTGGCGGCCGCGGCCGTGGGGTACGTAAAATTGCCACCCCACAGGATGTGGATAGCTATGCCCAACATACTACTATCGATTTTTTAATACAGGAGTTTGCCCCGCAACCCAACGAAGTTGGCATTTTTTATTACCGCTATCCCAATAAGCCCACCGGCACCCTCTCTGGCATTGTGCGCAAAGAATTTTTATCGGTAACCGGCAATGGCAAAGACAGCATACAGCAATTAATACTACAAGATAAAAGAGCCGTTTTACAAATAGAAACATTACAGCAGGTATATGGCAACGCCTTACACACTGTTTTAAAAAATGGAGAGCTGAAAGAACTGGTGCCCTATGGCAACCATGCCCGTGGCGCCAAATTTATAAACGATAGCCACCGCATTACCCCACAGCTAACGGCCACCATAGATGCCATTTGCCAGCAGGTGCCCGGTTTTTATTTTGGCCGTTTAGACATACGTTTTAATACCTGGGAAGAGCTGAGCCGTGGAGAGAACTATTCAATTATTGAAATAAATGGCGCCGGCAGCGAGCCCACACATATGTACGATCCTAAACACAGCATCTTCTTTGCCTGGAAAGAAATCATCCGCCACTGGGTTATACTCTGCCGCATTAGCCGCATGAACCATAAAAACGGGATTGCCTACCTTAGTTTTAAAGAAGGCCGGCAACTGTTAAAAGAGAATGCCGCTTTTGAAAAAAAATTAGACCACCTTACTATATAAAACGCCCTTATGCTGGCCATGCTGCAACTATTTTTTACCGGCTTATTCATTAGCTTTCTGGGGGCTTTGCCCCTGGGCAGTTTAAATATAGCCGCCATGCAGGTAGCCGTGCAGGAAAACACCCAAAAAGCCATTTACTTTTCATTGGGTGTGGCGCTGGTAGAAGTATTGTATGTACGCCTCTCGTTAAAAGGCATGCATTGGGTGGCTGCCAACCAGCAACTCTTTCATATACTGGAGTGGGCCACCGTATTTCTATTTATAGTATTAGCCATCAGCAGTTTTGCCACCGCCCGCAAAACAAGTGGTCCTAAAAAAAATATACTACTCAATAACAACATGCACCGCTTCTGGCTAGGCTTTACCATGAGTGCCATTAACCCCGTGCAAATACCCTTTTGGTTTTTATGGAGCACCTACCTGCTCAGCAATAAAATACTACAAACCACCAATAGCTCTTACAATTGGTACACCGCAGGCATTGGCTGCGGCACCCTTTGCGGACTGGCCCTGTTTATATACGGCGGCAAGTGGTTGGTAAACCGTTTAAAAACCAGCCACGCCACTATTAATTATATAGTAGCCTTGGTGTTTATTATTTCTGCCGCCCTGCAATTATACCGCGTATGGTACAAACCCTTTAGCAGCCAGTTGCCCGCCACCACCACCCATAGCCCAAAGCAGTAAATACAATTTCTTGTAGCCAGCCGCAACACCATGGGCAGCACCGTTGCCACGCTCGGTTCAACGGCAACGCCTTGGGCCGCCGCAAACAACAGTTTTTGTTTTAACCCATATTTTGTAACTTTTAACTCATATTAAGGCCCACCGGTTAAGCAGCTCCCAAATAGTAGATTGTACTAACAACGTACAAAAAGTTGAACACTAAAGAATTGATTTTCATTAATGTTTTTTAAATTAGCAGTGCGTACAATATCATAAATACAAGCGTTAGCGGTAATTTCGCCACTACCTGCTTTGCAATACTAATACGTTATGATTAACCTAATTCAAAAAATGCACGAAGACCACAGACTATCTAGTTTCACAGCTAAGATGTTTAATTTTAAAAGGCATTCAACTTTTGAGAGAATGAGTATTTGTCTCTGGTCTGATTTACTTGGTTTTGGAAGCGATTTTTTAGCCAGTAATTGGAGACTTAAGCCTGAGCAAATTCAAGCTAAATTGGAAAGAATGAGAGATGCTCAAAAAATAGCAATTCAAAATGTCATACCTCCATTTGAGAATTTACTAATTCTAAACGATGGC
>REAR01000075.1 GCA_004295245.1 Sphingobacteriales bacterium
CTGTAAGCCGCATCTGGAAAACACGTTGGTGGTACGGAGATGGAACAGAGTCGGCTGACTTTAACAGCTTTCATAAATACGAAAAGCCCGGCGTGTACTTAGTTTGTTTAGGCGTAACCAGTTTAAACGGTTGCATTAGTTACTATTGCGATAGTGTTCGGGTTATTGCACCAGATACCTGCAGCGGTAAATCTAACTTTACAGTTAATCGCACCCCCAACAGTGCTTTAGTATTAAAGTTTGAAGCCAGTTACAGAAGCAGCACTGCCCGATATTATTGGAGCTTTGGAGATGGCACCGCAGGCACCGGCGCTATTGCCACACACTATTACCAAAAAACTGGTAAGTATAAAGTTTGCTTAACCGTAAAAGAAGGCAACTGCAGCACCACTACTTGTAAAGAAGTACAAGCAGGCGCTAATTGCGATAGTGTATATGTTAAGTATGATTATAAGCGAAGCGCCACACGCCCCAATCAAATAACTTTTAATGGCATTACCAACGATCTTCCTTTTAATACCCAGGTGTGGACTATTTACAAAATAACGCCCAACGGGGTGGTAACACCGCCAATAGCTATACTAAACCAGCTAAACCCCACTTATTTGTTTACAGATACGGGCAGTTATAAAGTTTGTTTAAAAGCTATAACAGGTTCAAAATGTGTGAAGGAGTATTGCCAAACAATCAGAATAGAAAAGCTGGGCCCTAATTTGCCCGGCAATATTACCGCTTTTCCCAACCCGGCCGTTAATAGCATCGTATTAGAACTAACTTTAACAAAGGCCGAATTGGTAAGTTTTATTATAACCGATGCAGCCGGTAGCGTTAAGGCGCAGTATACCAAAAACGGAGCAGTGGGCAATAACCGCTTTACACTACCCGTTGAACAGTTGAGCCAGGGCTATTATATGGTAGAAATTAAAACTGCTACCAGCCGTTGGACCAGCAAGTTTCAGAAAGGATAATATTTAAAAAAGAAAAGACATAGGTAGGTTACCAGCATAAGTTCTTTATTCAGCATTTGTTGCGTCGCACACTTCAGCTGAAGTGTGCGACGCAACAATGTTAAATAGCCACACAAAAGCTGGTATCATAAAAATAACAATGAAATCTGCCGCTATTTTGATAACCGATTGGGTAGAACAAGACGAGGTCATATCGGGTTGCATACAAAGCAATCGCCGGTGCCAAGAGCTGTTGTATAAACGGTTTTACGGCCCTATGATGGCATTGTGCATACGATACACCAAAAACGAAGAAGATGCGCTGGAGGTTTTGCATAACGGTTTTTTAAAAGTTTATAAGCACATGGCCACCTACGATGCTGGTAAAGCATCTTTATACACCTGGATAAAAACAATTGTAGTAAACAGTGCTATAGATTTTATACGCAGCAACCAAAAGTTTAAAAATAAAGTAGAACTAAAGCCTGTGCACGAAATAGGAATAGACAATGTAGCCATAAGCCGTATGAGTGCTGCAGAGTTATTAGAACAAGTAAGAAGCCTGCCACAAGCCACACAAACTGTTTTTAATTTATACGTAATAGAAGGATATAATCATCGAGAAATTGGAGAATTGCTGGGCATAAGCGAGGGTACCAGTAAATGGCATTTAAGCGAAGCCCGCCGACAATTAAAACAATTATTGCTAACCATGCATGTAGAAAAATGAGTGAAAGAAAATTATATGAGCAACTGATTGCCGAAAAGCTGCAGCAACTGCCGGTGCCCGATGCAGATGCTGGCTGGCAACAGATGAAACGCCTGCTCGACGAAGATGAAACGCCACGTGGCGGTGGTAGAATACCCGGGCCCCGCGGCAAATGGTGGTGGGTAGGTTTTGCAGCTTTACTGGTTAGTACCGGTGCTGTATTCTATTATCACAAAGGTGATGATGCTGTAAATAAAGAACAGCTGGGTGCTAATAGCACTACCAACAATAACAGTATTATTGGTAAAGACCATACACACACAGATAAAACAAGCATAGCAACCGGTTTAAACAACACCCTCAATAACAAACAAAACATTGATAACAATAATACCAATTCGGTAAGCACAAATATTACAACAACAAGCAATGGTGCTGATAATAGTGCTTCTACTTTTACCGATAAAAAAACAAACGTAAAGCCCTTCAATAAAAACAGCACTACAAATAAAGGTGCACTTAGTACTAATAGCGGCAATACATCAGTTGCTTCAGTAAATAATATAGTTGCTAATAAAATAGTTAAAAACAATAATAGAACTGTAAAAAATGTGATACCCAAACAAGCAGAAAGCCCTATTGCGGCTAATAACAATACAGGGCTTGCACCAAAGCAGCATACTATTGCTAACAATAAAGTTGCTATAAATGTGCAGGCTGGTTTAAGCAATCAACCAGCAAATAATGATAATGTAATTTTATTGGATGAAGTTGTTGTTGAAAAACAGCAACAGCGAATGCGTTTGTTGCAAACCCTTACCGTAAAAAACAAACCAGTAACACCAATAAACGGCTTAGTATTACATATGGTTCCTGCAGAAAAAGACGCAGCACTAAATGCTGTGGATGAAGTAGCTGTAGCTGAAACCATAAAAAAGCTAAAACAGGCTGAAAAAGAGTTGAAGAAAGAAGAACGCAAAGAACGCCGTGCCTTTAATATGGAAAAGGTATTTAAACCATTTAGCCTTAAAGCAGATGGTGAGCCATGGTGGGCTGTTGGCTTGGCTTTGAACGCAGGTATAACCACAGGCAGCCAAGAGAGAATTAATTATAATAATAGTGCTAAAACCAGTACGGTTAGTGATTATTTGCCTTCACCATTTGTTCAATACCATGTAAACGATAATGTATTTTTACAAACAGAAATTAACCTAAGTATGCCACAGTATACGCCGCGGTTATTATTGTTTCAGAACGAAATGTCTAGTGTGAGTGGTACTACCCTTTCGAAATCGGTATACGTTCAAAAGCTGTATTATTTCAGCTGGCCGGTATCATTGCACTATAGCCCCGTTAAAAATCTATATTTCAATGGCGGGGTACAGTTTTCCTCATTTCAAAGTGGTATTGCTTTAATACAGCAGAGTAATCAAAATAACCAGGTGGTAAAATCAGATGTGCTGCGCTTTAGAGATGACTCTATAGCAGCCCGGCTTACACCTACTGAATGGCGCTGGCAAACAGGCGCAGATTATTATTTGAATAGGTTTACGTTTGGCTTACGCTATAATAAATCATTTAAAGATCTTATAAACCTGCAGTTAAACAGTAGTTTGCCACCAACAATATCCCGAAATAATGCGATGTTGTTTTACATGCGTTACAATCTTTTTGATGGGAGGGGAAGTCGTAATTCCTCTTCAAATAGCAGCTTGGTACGCTGGTAATTGTAGAAAAACTACCAGAAAGTGGTATTGTTAAAGACGAGATTTTGTAGTCAATTTACAATTCATAACAGTTAGCAAGCAGCAGTTGTTTTATTACATTAGTTTTCTCAGTCGTTAAACCCCGCCTAAAGCGGGGTTTTTGTTTTTAGCCAATGGGTTAAAATAATTAGTATTAAATACTAAATAAATTAGTGTTGATAATCATTTTTTCTCTACATTTGACAAAATATTACCTTGATTAAAATTTATTGATATGTCAGCAAACAATGAAAAATTAAAAGCGCTCAAATTAACGATTGATAAAATTGAAAAGGATTTTGGCAAGGGCAGTGTGATGATGATGAACGAGAGAAGCCAGGAGCCAATGGAAGTGATTTCTACAGGCTCTATAGGACTGGATACTGCCTTAGGTATTGGCGGTTTGCCTAAAGGCCGTATTGTAGAGATCTATGGTCCTGAGTCATCTGGTAAAACTACCATTGCAATACATGTTATTGCTGAGGCACAAAAGAAGGGTGGTATGTGTGCTATAATAGATGCTGAACATGCTTTTGATAATTCTTACGCTAAAAAGTTAGGAGTAGATGTTGACAATCTTTTAATTTCTCAGCCAGATTATGGAGAGCAAGCATTGGAAATAGCTGATCGGCTGATACTTTCTGGAGCTTTGGATGTTGTGGTGATAGACTCTGTTGCTGCCTTGGTACCTAAGGGTGAATTAGAAGGTGAGATGGGTGATAGCAAAATGGGGTTACAAGCCCGTTTAATGAGCCAGGCTTTACGTAAATTAACTGCTACCATTAATAAAACAAACACCATTTGTATTTTTATTAACCAGCTTAGAGAGAAAATTGGGGTAATGTTTGGAAACCCAGAAACAACTACGGGTGGTAATGCTTTAAAATTCTACGCTTCAGTACGATTAGATATCCGCCGGATGGCACAAATTAAAGACGGTGATGAGGCTATTGGTAACCGCGTAAAAGTAAAAGTGGTTAAAAATAAAGTAGCGCCGCCGTTTCGTAATACTGAATTTGACATTGTTTTTGGCGAAGGGATTTCTAAAGTAGGAGAAATTTTAGATATGGGTGTTGAATTGGGCATAGTGCAAAAGAGTGGAAGTTGGTTTAGTTATAATACGGATAAATTGGGGCAGGGACGTGATGCAGTTAAACAGTTATTACAAGATAACCAAGGACTTTCAGACGAAATTGAAGCTAAAATAAGAGCTAAAATACAAGAGCTAAAAGAAGCCTGATTTAAGGATAATTACTATTTCACGGTTAGTAAGAATAAGCCCCGCATAGCGGGGCTTTATTATTTGGTGCTATATAAACTTTGTAAGATTGTTTAAAATAAAAAAGGGGCCAGAATAGAAATTCAACCCCGTTTTAAAATCCAATATCCTATGAAAAACCGTTGCAATATTAATTGATATTTATCAATCTGTCAATACTACAATGCGGTTATTTCTAAACTATTTTATTGTGCTACATCCAATTTATTTTTTTATGAGTTTATCCCTGATAATTCTGTTAGCTTCTTTTTGATAAAGTGAGATAAAATAGATACCCGGTTCAAGTAAAGAAACGTCTAAAATTCTCAGGCCAGCATCTAGTTTGGTAAGAAGCACTTGTTTGCCTAAACCATCTGAAATACTTAATTCAACAGGTTGATCTGAACGTACAATAAGCATTTTGTCAACCGGATTAGGATAAAATTTGCAAGACACATTTCCAGCAACTTGTGTTGACTGTACTTGTGAGTATGCAATGCCAGTACTGCCTATTTGCTTTAAACGGTAACTTATTAAACCCTTTGGCGGAGCCTCATCTCTAAAATTAAAACTAGTGTGGCTTTCATTTTTTACAACACCGATAACAGTAAAAGAAGAACCATTATCGCTTCTTTCAACAGCAAAATAAATATTGCTGTTTTTAGTAGTAACCGCCCATTCTAACTGAATTGATCCAGTATTTTCCAGTATTGTAAAATTGATGAAATTTCCAGGTATAGTATCTGCTACGGCTAGATATCTTAATGGCGAATACAAAAAAGATAAGCCGGACTGAGCCCGGCTTATAGTGACAGCGATAAGCACTGAAAAAATTATTAATAGGCTTTTCATTGATCAGTTGGTCCAGAATGTGGATATAGTGTTAACAAATATTGTACCAGATTACTAATCAACGGCTAAAATGGGGCTGATTATTCTATTTTTGTTGTTATAAGTTTTATAAAATGAGTAAAAGGGCCTTTAGATTACTACAACCTCGCAAAAGAATTGCTTTGGTGGCACATGACAACAAAAAGGCTGATCTCATAGATTGGGCTGATTATAATAGAGCTCACTTGTCCAGACATGAATTAATTGCAACAGGCACTACCGGAAAACAATTGGAAGATAAATTAGATCGGCCCATTAAAAAACTATTAAGTGGACCTTTGGGCGGAGATCAACAAATTGGCGCTATGATAGCTGAGGGAGCCGTTGATGTGCTAATTTTTTTTTGGGATCCTATGCAGGCGCAACCACACGACCCAGATATAAAAGCACTTTTACGATTAGCTGTAACCTGGAATATACCAATTGCCTGCGACAGAGCCACCGCAGATTTTATTTTTACATCATCTCTTATGCATGAGGAATATGAACAACAGCTTACAGACTATAGTAATTACCTTAAGCGAAAAGTATAGCCCATAGATATTGTTATGCCGAAGTGTGCGACGCAACGATGTTGGTACGTGCAAAAATGATGAAATAAAAAAAGTCCTCTCAAAATTTGAAAGGACTATAATATTTGTAAACAATGCTTATTGATACTGGATTGCTTTAAACGTTGCTGTATTACAGAAACAGACCATCTAATTATTAAACATAACCAGCAGAGCTATTAATAAAATTAACAAGAGAAGCAGAGTTTTTTAGTTTTAGTTTCTTTAAAATATTATGACGATGCACTTCTACTGTTTTAAGTGAAATATCCAACTTCGCTGCAATTTCCTTTGAAGAAAGTCCTTCCCGTATTTGATTTACAATTTGAATTTCCCTGTCTGTAAGTGAGTTAATAGTTGGTGCACTTTGATTTTCATCTAACAACTGCTCAGAAATAATATTCTTAATTTCATCACAGACATACTTGTTTCCTTTATATACTTCAATAATGGCTTTGTACATTTCTTCTTTAGATGAATTTTTGGTAACATAGCCACGTGCACCAATTTGTAACATCTTTTTTGCATAAGCGGGCTGTGAATGCATAGAAACACCAATGATTTTTGAACTTGGTGACACTTTTCGAATTTTTTCTGTTGCATCAAACCCATTCATGGGTGCCATATTAATATCCATAAGAACGATGTGAGGCCTTTTTTGTCTGGCCACTTCTACAGCTTCTTCTGAGTCTCCACACTCAGCAACAACATGGAACCGGGGGTCGCTGTTTAAAATAAATGTCCATGTTTCTCTGATTAGTTTGTGATCATCCGCAATTAGAATGTTAATCTTTTCCATAATTACAAGTTTAAAGTTTATGAATGGGAACATCAACAGTGAGTACTGTACCTTTTCCAACTGTTGATTGAATAGTTACTTTTCCATTTAAAAGGTTTGCACGGCTTTCAATATTTGTTAATCCAACTCCTTTTTTGAATTTAATTTTTTCCGGATCAAACCCTTTGCCATTATCTGATAATTGCAATTGAATGTTTTTATCTTTTATAGAAATTGTAATTATCAGCAACTTCGCCTCAGCGTGTTTTAAAATATTATTTACCTGTTCTTGAACAATGCGGAATAGCATGAGTTTTATATTGTCACCAACTTCCTCTTCTTTATAGTTTTTATGAGTAAATTTTACCTTTATTGCTTTTGCAATATGCAATGATTCTATCATATCTTTAATAGAATCAATCAATCCAAGGTCTTTAACACTTGGTGGAACCAAGGCTTTTGATATTGCTCTTATTTCATTTATAGCATCAAAAATATTATCAGCGCTTCTTTTTATTAACTCTGGACGTTGTTTGCTTTCTGTTTTTGCCAGTTCTAAGTAAAGTTTAGCTGTTGACAAAATCTGATTAACATTATCATGTAATTCTTTGCCTATTTCGCCGCGTTCTTTTTCCTGAGCATCTACAACAGCCTGGGCAATTGATTTCTGTTTTTCAATTTCTTGAGTAAGTAATTTTTTTTCTAATTTTTTACGCTCTGTTACATCTTGCATAGAACCAACAATTCTTGTTGGTTCACCTTTGTTATCATACACTACAAAAGATCTGTCAGAAATTAAGGCATATTTTCCATCTGCCTTTTTGAATCTATAATCAATATGAATAATAGAGTGATCTTTCTTTTTTAAAGCTGTTTGATAGATCCCTACAGTTCTGCGTCTGTCTTCAGGGTGAATTTTACTTTCCCAAAAACCTTCTCTTTTATCAATATCAGATTGCTTATAACCAAAAAGTGCATAGAAACTTTCTCCCCAGTAAAGTTGATTGTTTTTGATATCAAAGTCCCATATTGCATCATTTGTAGCTTTTGTAGCCAATAGATATCTCTCATTACTAATATTAATTTTTTCTTCAGCTTGCTTATTTTCAATAATTACGCCTGACAGCGCTGCCACTCTTTTTAATAATTGTATCATTGGCAAACCTGGTTGCTTAATTTTTTTGTAATAGGCAGCCAGAGAACCAAGTACCTTATTAGAAGATGAAATAATGGGGAATGACCAGCAAGCTCTTAGTTCAAACCTTTCTGCAAGGTCTTTATAATCTTTCCATAGGGTATCCGTTTGAATGTCACTAACAATTACTTCTTTACTATAATACATACAGGTTCCACAAGAACCAACATTTGGCCCAATTGCTAAACCATCTATCATTTGCATATATTGTCCACTAATAGATGGAGCCGATAAGTGTTTAATTGTAGCGCTATCGTCATTTAACTGTAAGATGGAATAAAGAGCTCCGTAATTAATTTTTTCAAGACCTTCCAAAAAATAATCCAGAACGTTTTTAAGGGTAGAGGCAGGATTTGCATTTAACTCCAACACTTCCTTTTCTAACGCCAACAACATTTCTTGCTTTTTCCGAACTGTGATATCTTTAAAGTAAACAAATAAGCCTTGTTTTGAGGGGTATGCATTTACATCAAAGAAAACCTTTAAGCCTGGAACAAACATTTCAAAGTTTGAAACAGTTTTAGTCTCAAGTACTTTATTATATTCCTCAAAGGAAATTGTTTCTCGTAACTCGGGTAATGCTTCCCATAAATTCTTACCCAGTATGTCCATATCTCGTATGCCAGTAAGTTGCTCTGCGATGGGATTCCACCATAAAACGCGGTATTCATAATCAAATGCAATAAATCCGTCTGTGATACTATTTAGGATATTAGTAATATTCTCTGAGTAATGCTGTAACTGTTGCTCTGATTGTTTTCTTTCTGATATATCTCTGAAACTTACAATAATTCCATTGATAATATTATCATTTAATCTATTGATTCCTTTAGCTTCAACCCATAACCAATCTCCTTCTTTTGTTTTAACCCTTAAATCAGTAATAACTGATGTGTCTGGCGCGTCTAAAAGTTCCTGAAAGCTATTTTTTGCTCTTGTAAGGTCATCTTTATGTATGAAGTCAAAGCCATTTAATCCTGACACGCTTATATCAGTATATCCTAATATTGCCGTTACAGATGGTGTTACGAATTTTAAAATACATTCTTCATTTAATACAAACACAATATCTAGTGAATTCTGAAAAAGGGATTTGAATTTTATCTCGCTCTCCATCAAGCTCCTTTTTGCCTGTTGCTTTTCAATAGCTCCAGAAATATTGGATGAGAATGCTTGCAAAATATCTATCTCTACACTTAACCATGATCTTTCATAACTACATTGATCGAAACCGATAAACCCCCAGTAGCTATTATTAACAAAAACAGGAACCAACAATAATGATTTTATTTCTTGCTGCTGCCAATGCTTTTTTAACGCATCCTTTTGAATTTGCGAAAAAGCAAGTTGGCGAGGTTTACCTTCTGCTAAACCTTCAAATATTTCAGGATATTCTTCTTCTTCAATAGCTTCTAGCTCAGGGTTTTCCATTTGAGAGTCATACATTCCTGAATTCCATTCTAATAATTGCTTATACGTATTTGAGACCCCATTACTTGGTAAAACCTTAAATAAATAAGAGCGATCGGCTTTAGCGGCTTGCCCAACAATTTGAAGCCCTTTATAAAAAGCTTTATCAGAATCAGCCTCTATTAAAAGTTGATTTGCGGCTTGTGCAGAAGCGGCTAATAAAATATCTTTTTGAATAAGTAAGGATTCAGCTTTCTTTCTTTCAGTAATGTCTTTTATTGCACCAATCCCTTTATAAGGAATTCCATTGTCGTCATAAAAAACGTATGATTGGTTAAAAATATAAATATAGGTACCGTCTTTTGCCATCCACCTATACTCATCTCTCCAAAACTCGTCTTTATTAGTAAAACTTTGTGTCATTTTAGATATAACAGAAAGTCGGTCTTCTGGATGAATTCGCTCTATATACCATGATGTAGATTTATTTATCAACTCTTCTTGAACATATCCAAACAGTTGTGTAAATTCTTTTGTAATAAACACGTATCCTGTACTGACATCTAACTCCCAGATGCTATCTGTTGTTGCTTTTGTTGCTAATTCAAATCTTTTATTTGATTGAAGCAACTGTTTTTCTTTTGTTTCTAGATTCTTTTTAACATCTTCTATTTCTGTTATATTGTTAATTAGTATCAGAAAAGACTCCAGTTCTTTTTCTTCATTAAACTCGGGTGTAACAGTAATCAAAAAATCCCATTCACCATTGCTTCCTAACATTGCATGGCTTGTATAGGTAAAACTTTGTCTACTTTTCTTAACTCTTTCAGTAGTAGTCAAGAATTTAGAAACCATTTTATCTGAAAAGCCAATGTCATTAAAATACTTTCCAATAACATTTGACAGGTCTAAGTTGAATAATTCTAAAAAAGCAATATTTACATAAATAAAACGTAAGTTTTTATCAACCCGTTGAATTAATGTTGGGGCATTCTCAGCCAATGTTCTAAATTCAGTCTCCTTTTTTCTAAGCGCTTTTAGCACATTTGTTCTTTCTGTTATGTCTCTGTTAACTGCTACGGCACCTATTTTTTCACCTTTTTCATTGTTAATTGCACTAACTGAAGCAAACAAATAAATTTTCTGTCCGTCATTTCTGACAAACGAAACCTCTCCCTCCCATTTCCCTATTTTAATAAATTCCGCAACAAGCTGTTCTTGCGAAGCTCCCTGAAAATCATACTTTATAAGATCTCTTAATTTTTTTCCAATAGCTTCAGACGCCTTTACATTATATATTTTTTCTGCTGCTTTATTCCATGTCAAAATATTATAATCTACCAAATCTGTACTTACAACCGCATCAGAAATATCTTGTAGTAACCTCGCCTGGTACTGCAATTTTCCTTCAGCAATTTTTGACTCATGAATATCAATTACAGAACCAATGTATCCTATAAATGTTCCATCATCTAAAAATCGTGGTACAGCGTTATCATACACCCAACGATACTGACCCGTCCTATTTTTTAAACGATACGACATAGACACCGGTTGACGGCGCAAAAAACATTCATTATAGTTTAGAATACCAGTTTCTCGATCATCTATATATATCAAATTATTCCAGCTAAATGAAAGATTCTCGCTAAGTTTTATGCCTGTGTAATCTGTCCAACATTTATTTACATATATCGTATCGTCTTTCTCATTCGTCATCCAAATCATAACTGGCGCAGTATCTGCCATTATTCTGAACCGCTCTTCGGTTTCTTTTATTTTTTCCTCAATAATTTTCTGGTCTGTAATATCTTTCGTTAGTAAAACTGTACCTATTGGTTCCTTTAATTCGTTAAAGTATTCTGTCATTGAAACCTGTAAAATTTTTTCAACACCAAGTTTTGGGTGAATAAACTTCATTTCACCTTTCCAATTTCCGTTTGCATGTACTTTTTGTAAAACTTCTTCTGAACTTATGTCGCCAAATGAATAGGTTAAAACGTCTTTTATTCTTTTACCTATTACTTGTTCTTTTGTAATTCCAAATTGGCTTTCGGCAGCTTTATTAAATTCAACTATCAAATAATCCCTTCCCTTAAAAATTACACCATCTGATAAATTTTCAAATATTTCTGACCTAAACTTTGCACTCCGTTCAGATTTTATTCTGTCTGTAATATTTTTACTTATGCTTAATAGGCCACAGATATCTCCTTTTTCATCTTTAATTTGAGTGGCAGATGCTAATACAGTTATTGCTTCACCCCAGCGGTTTATAACAGTTGCTTCCCCTTTCCAGCTACCTTTTGTTTCAAGTTCATTAAAAAATGTTTCCCTGCTAATATTATGATAATTAAAATGTAGAGCATCCTGAACTTTACGACCAATCATTTCTTCCGCTTTATAACCGTAAGTTTGTTCTGCTACTTTATTCCAACTTACTACATTTAGTTCTTTATCCTGAGAAATTACAATGTCTTCAGCTGCTTCCATTAAAGAAGCCAGGTACTTATCTTTATTTTCTATTCCACGTTGTTCCGTTACATCACGTTGCGTTCCCCAAGCCCTTTTTAATTTACCTTCTTCTATTATACCTTTTAAATTATTTAAAAATATTTTTGTAGTACCATTTGCATCGGTTTCTATAGACTCTGCGTTCTCAAGATTAAAACCTGTATTAACAAATTCATTCAAATAGGCTAAGTTTTTAGGATTCTCAAGCGAAATCATCTGATGTAATGGAACACCTATAAATTGGTCTCTTGATTCTAAGCCATACATATTTGCAAATGCATCGTTACAGTCAACAAGCTTTCCGGTAGATATACAATGCCTGATAATTTCAGTGGTAGATTTACTTATTTCAATTGGGATATCTAATTCAAAACACCAGATGCCTTCGGTAGATTGTGCTAAAAAACTATCAAATCTTTCCTTTGATCTTTTTAATGCATCTTCTGCTTTTACAATAAGCGTTTCATTAGAAAGCTGCGATAACAACGCTTTTCTGCCATTTACCCTAACCTGGTGAATATAAATGTGCATATTACACAATTCACCACTCTTCTTTTTATGAACCCAAATACCCCTGTCTGTAGATTTGTTTTCTCCTGTTAAAAATTCCTTTACACTTTCAATGGTTTTAGAAACTTCTGTTTCAGGTCTAATCTCCAAAAGTTTCATGCTTAAAAACTCTTGTTTTGAATAGCCATAAAAATTAAGTGCTGCTTCATTTACATCTAAAAAATTAAGCGTCTGCACGTCAAATACCCACATGGGTTGTGGGCTATTTTGAAAAAAATAATGATAGCTACTTAAATCAATTTCGGTATTAACCGTATTAAATACAGATTTCAATATTACTTCCCTACCAAGCCAATTATAAATTAATTGATTGGTTTCATTATTTATTATTGTGGTTAATTGCCAATTAATTGCTATTTCTGCGGAAGTATCTGGTTTTATTGTGAGGGCAATTTCGATGAGATTGGTCTGGCCGGTATCCTTCAGTAATTTTTCTATTTCAAAAACATCTAATTCTTTAAAATAGTCTGACAATTTTGCCTCATGAAGGTTATTGGTGCTTTGGTTGATTAGTAAAGAAAATGAGGCATTTGCTGAGAGAATTTTTAATTGTTCATCTGTTTGAACAAAGTAAATCTTATCAGTTCGGTTTACCGCAGGCCTGGATTTTGTGGGGCTGGTAATCATAAAAGCACTTAGTATCAGCTACTTATTGTGTTTTAATGCAATAAGTGGTTAAATAAAATTGTATTATTTTACCACTTACTGAAGTTAAATAAAAAAGGCCCTGTGTTAACAGCGCCTTAGTAATATTTTAAACACTTAAGTACAAACCCTTAGTTATTCAAAACGGGCTTTTTCGTTTGCCACTTTTCTAATTGGTTACATCCTCCAAACTCCTCATCTACCATAATATAGTAGGTCGGAATTTTTGCATCAAACCATTTTTCTAAAATATCTGCTTTCTTTTCCTCCAAAGCTCGTTGTGCTACCCTATTATAATCGTCCTTTAAGTTTTCTCTATGCGGAACAGTTCTTGTCTTCAAATAAATCATTCGTACACCCTTCTTACCACGCTCATCTGTAAATGCTACTGGTTTTGAGTACTCTCCAACCTTAATCTTATCTAGTAATGGTATTATTTCCTTTTCTAATTGATCAATTGTCAAAAAACTACCATTCTGACCTTGTTTCATCCCTCCCGTATATTTAGATGATTCATCATCACTATACTTGGCTACGGTTTCCCCAAACTGTAATGTACCGGCCATAATCAGCGTTCGGATTGAATCCAGTTTTGTAATAGCACCATTTATTTCATCATCTGTTATCTGCGGAATTTTTAATATGTGCCGTATGGTTGCATCATCACCCGCTCTGCTAACCATTTGAATAATATGGTAACCAAACTTAGATTTTATTACCGGTGAAATTTGCCCTTCTTTCAAGCGAAACGCCCCCTGTAAAAAAGCCGGGTCCCAAGTCTTTTCTGTTCTGTTTACATTGTACATGCCTCCGGTTTGTTTGCTTCCGGGGTCATCCGTATATAAACTCGCCAGGGTTTCAAATTTTCTCGTTCCGGCTTCTACTTGTTTTTTATACTCCAATAATTCGTCTTGAGCATATTTTTCTAAATCGCGGGCTGCTTTTGGATAAATTACAATCTCACCAATTTCCACTTCTGTTTCATAAAACGGTAGTGTTTCCTTAGGTATTTTTTCAAAATACTGGCGCACTTCAGTAGGTGTAATTTTAACAACGTCTACTATTTTGTTGCGCATTTGCTCTGCTAGTTTACGTTCTTTAAAGGGCTGTCTGAAATCTTCTTTAATCTGGTAAACTGTTCTGCCTGCAATTTGTTCTAATGCTTCTTTTGAGCCATATTGTTGTATAAACCCTCTAACCTGATTTTCTAGTAAAGCTTCTATTTCTTCTTCTCCAACAGTTAAAGAATCTTTATCGGCCTGTAAAACCAGTGCTTTCATTGCCAATGCCTGTTCTAAAACATAACATTCACTTCCTTCTGGTACTGTTTCTCCACGACGTTGTCTGTCTAAAATTTCGTTCAATACATCAGAGCGCAAAATAATTTTATCGCCTACAATGCCCACAATCTTATCGGCCACCACTTTTCTTGGTTGCGCTATTGCACCGGTAATTATTAATAAAACAAATAAAAAAGCTCCAATTATTTTTTTCATACAAACAGTATTCTTTCAAAATTATCTACACTTATCAATGCTGCAACCTGGTACAGTGGCTTTTAACAAAAGTTTGGTGGTGTATGGATGAGGTTAAGCTGCTATCAACTATTTAACTCCGGTTGCGACGCTCCGTTCATCAGTAGTTTTTTATGGCAACTTTTTTTGCTGCAAGTGAAGTGCCTTCATAATGTTCAGTTGTGTTATGTAGCACAAGTGAGTGACACAACGGCTACTGAATTGTGTTCAGCAGCCGGCTCACTAAAAATTTATAAAGTACGCTTAACTTCTTCTTCTTCAAAGGCCACTATGGTATCGCCTACACTTATATCACTAAAGTTTTTAAGGGTTAAACCACACTCCATATTTGAGGCTATTTCTTTAGCATCATCTTTAAAGCGTTTTAAACTGCCCAGTTCTGCAAAACCACCTTCTGTTCTGGGGTATATTAACACACCATCTCTAAACAAGCGTATTTTGGCATCTCTCTTAATTTTGCCCTGTTGTACATAACAACCTGCAACGGTAGCCTTATCAAACTTGTATACTTCTCGTATTTCAACGGTAGCCACTTCTTTCTCTTGTATCTTAGGCTCCAACATACCCTCCATGGCGCTCTTAATTTCTTCAATAGCGTTGTAAATAATAGAGTAGGTTTTAATTTGCACGCCTTCATTTTCTGCCAATCGATTGGCTTGTAAAGATGGGCGAACATTGAAACCAACAATGATGGCGTCTGAAGCTGTTGCCAGCAATACATCACTTTCTGTAATTGCACCAACGGCTTTATGTACCACACTTACTGCAATTTCTGCAGTTGAAAGTTTTTGTAATGAATCGCTCAATGCTTCAACTGAACCATCCACATCTCCTTTTAATATAAGGTTAAGTTGTTTAAAGTTACCTAATGCTAAACGGCGGCCAATTTCATCCAATGTAATATGTTTCTTGGTTCTGATGCCTTGCTCTCTTAAAATTTGTGCCCGCTTATTAGCTACTTCTTTTGCTTCTGCCTCATCTTCATATACTTTAAACTTTTCACCTGCCTGTGGTGCCCCATTTAAACCAAGTATTTGTACCGGTGTTGATGGCGGCGCATCTTCAGACTTTTGATTTCTTTCATTAAACATTGCTTTAACGCGGCCAAAATACTGTCCGCTCACCACCAAGTCTCCTTGCTGCAGGGTACCATTTTGTACCAACACTGTTGCAACATAACCACGGCCTTTGTCTAAAGAGGCTTCAATGATAGTACCGCTTGCTTCGCGGTCAGGGTTTGCTTTTAAATCCAGCAACTCAGCTTCTAATAAAATTTTCTCTAATAGCAGGTCAACATTCAATCCTTTCTTAGCACTTAATTCCTGGCTTTGATATTTACCACCCCATTCTTCTACCAACAAGTTCATACCCGCTAATTGCTCATAAATCTTTTTGGGGTTGGCACCGTCTTTATCAATTTTATTAACTGCAAATATCATGGGCACACCAGCGGCCTGTGCGTGGCTGATGGCTTCTTTTGTTTGAGGCATTACTGCATCATCTGCAGCTACCACAATTACTGCTATATCGGTTACTTTAGCACCACGGGCACGCATGGCAGTAAATGCCTCGTGACCAGGTGTATCTAAAAATGCAATCTTTTTACCATTGGGCAATTGTACTTCGTAAGCACCAATATGTTGGGTAATACCGCCTGCTTCACCAGACACAACGGTAGCACTTCTAATGTAATCCAGTAAAGATGTTTTACCATGATCTACGTGACCCATTATAGTTACAATTGGAGCACGGGGCTGTAAATCTTCTGCATCATCTTCCTCATCTGTCTCCTCCATTTCCATTTGCTTTTCCATATCTATAAACTCTGCTACATAACCAAACTCACCCGCCACTAATTCTATTACATCTGCCTCTAAACGTTGGTTGATAGATACCATTAAGCCTAGGCTCATACACTTACTAATAACATCTGCAAAACTTACATCCATCAGGCTGGCTAATTCGCTTACACTAATGAATTCTGTAACCTGTAGTTTGTTATCTCCGTCTTCTGCCCCCATTTGATCTGCCATTTCCTGGCGCTTCTCACGGCGTAGTTTTGCTTTTACACTTCTGCCTCTTCCCCCCTGGCCAGAAAGTTTGGCTTGGGTTTCTCTTATTTTATCTTGTATTTCTTTTTGGTCAATTTCTTTAACCTCACGTGGTTTGTTGGGCACAATTGGGCCTCTGTTAGGGCCACCGGGTCCTCTTCTAAAGCCAGCGCCTCTATTATCGCCGCCGCTTCTTCCTTGTCCACCACTATCCCTTCTAAAGCCGCCAGCTTGCCCGCCTTGTTGGCCGGGGTTATTTTGCCCAAATGGTCTTTGCTGCTGTTGTCCGCCCGGGGCCGGAGCATCTCCTTTTTTGTCGATAGGTATGCGTTTGCGTTTGCGCTTTTCGTCATTAGGTCTTGGACGTGTATCGCTATTTACAGGCAACTCTATTTTTCCTAAAATCTTAGGCCCTTCCAATTTCTCTGCTTTAATATTTTCTATTACCGGCGGAAGGTTTGAATCTTCCGTTGCAGGTATTGCTACTTCTGGTGTTTTTTCTTCTTCTGGTGCCGCCTTTTTTTCTACAACTACAGGTGCCTCTTTTTTAACGGGTGTTTCTTTTTTAACAGGTTCCGGCGCTTCTGTTTCTTCTGTTTTTTTCTTAAGCGTTTTTTTAGGGCGGGTAGACGAGTCTATAGCAGACAAATCAATTTTATCTAAAACTTTGGGGGCTTCAATCTCCGGTGTTTCAACCTTTACCAATTCTGGTGCTGGCGCTTTTTCTATTACCGGTTTAATTTCTTCGGCTTTAGGGGCAACCACTTCTGGCTCTGGCACTACAACCGGCTCTTCTTTTTTAGCGGGTTTCTTTTCCTCTTTTTTAAATAGCAGTTGCTCTTCTTCTTTTTTCTTTTTTGCATCTGCAGAAGCGCCTTTAGGTAAATCTATCTGGTCGCTTTTCAGTTTTGCTACTTTATCTCCCTGAAACTCTTGCTGCAGGGCACGATACATGTCTTCTGTAAGCTTAGAAGTTGGCTTCAGATCATCGTGTTTAAAACCTTTACCTAACAAAAAATCAACAAGGGTGTCTTTGCCAATGTTAAATTCTTTGGCGGCGGCCATTAATCTTGGTGTTGCTGTTTCTGCCATTCGTTGTTTTTAATAGAAAATTTTTATAACCAGCAGTGGTAACGTTAATAAACTTTTGTTGCGTCGCACACTTGTACTGTGGTGGGCCGGGGCAGCTGTTTGCTTGCACACCCTGCTTCACTCGACAATTTTAGCCTTACTATTGCTGCTCCATAACCATAAAATGTTGAACGGAGCGTCGCAACAATGCTGTATCGTTGTTCTACTGCTTAGTTAACTACTATCATTTTTGAAACTCTGCTTCCAACACTTTTCTTAACTCTGCAATGGTTTCTTTTTCTAAATCGGTTCTGCGTTCCAGCTCTTCTGCTGTTAATTCTAATACACTGCGGCCGGTATCACAACCTATTCGTTTCAGTTCATCTAAAATCCATGTTTCAATTTCATCGCTAAATTCATCCAGGTCAATATCAAATTCTTCTGTTTCGCCTTCATTGTCTCTAAATACATCAATACTATAACCAGTAATCTCCTGGGCCAGTTTAATATTTACCCCTTTGCGGCCAATGGCCAAAGAAACCTGATCGGGTTTCAGGTAAACATCCACATGGCTGTTTTCTGTATTCATATTCATACTGGTAATTTTTGCGGGTGTTAATGACCGCTGAATTAAAAGCTGTGTATTGCTTGTCCAGTTTATAACATCAATATTTTCGTTTTTCAATTCTCTTACAATACCGTGTATACGGCTACCCTTCATACCCACACAAGCGCCTACAGGGTCAATTCTATCGTCGTAAGATTCTACGGCCACTTTTGCTCTTTCTCCGGGTTCTCTTACTATTTTCTTTATTACGATCAGGCCATCAAAAATTTCAGGTACTTCAATTTCAAGCAACTTAGCCAAAAACTCGGGGCTTGTACGAGAAAGTATGATTACGGGTGAATTATTTTTTAAATCAACCCGGCGCACCACGGCACGTATACTTTCTCCTTTTTTAAAATAATCCTGCGGTATTTGCTCGCTTTTGGGAAGTATTAATTCATTGCCTTCTTCATCCAGCAATAAAATTTCTTTTTTCCAAACCTGGTAAACTTCTGCACTCACAATATCTCCAACACGGTCGTTATATTTTTTTACCAGTACATTCTTCTTTAAATCGTTAATACGGCTGGCAAGCGTTTGCTTGGCGGCTAATATGGCTCTGCGGCCAAAAGAATAAATATCTACCTCTTCATACAACTCTTCACCTACTTCAAAGTCGGGTTCAATTTTAGCGGCATCGCTATAGCCAATCTCGGCCAACGGATCATTTACTTCGCCATCATTTACAATCATGCGGCGGCGGATAATTTCAAGATCGCCTTTTTCTGCATTTACAATCACATCAAAGTTTTCATCACTACTGTATTTTTTTCTCAGCAGTGTTTTAAAAACATCTTCCACAACTTTCATCATTGTGGGGCGGTCTATATTTTCCGCATCTTTAAATTCCTGGAAAGCCTCGATCAGGTTAATACTTGCCATAACACTTCTTTTTAATTTCTGGTGTTTCTTTGGAGCTATTACAGCGCCAAAGGCTAAAATTTAATTTGTATTTTGGTTGATTTTATACTTTCAAACAAATAGGTGTTCTGCACCGTTTCTTTCTTTTTTCCTTTCCCTTTTGTTTCTTCTAATACCAATCCATCTTCGTTTACTGCTACTATCTTTCCTTCTAAAAGCGCCCCGTCGTTTAAAATAATATCTGCAAAACGACCTGTATTTTTTATATACTGGCGGTGTAACTTCAAAGGCTCTTCAATACCCGGAGAAGATACCTCTAGCGCAAAATCGTCTACCGGAAAAATAACCGACTCTTCAATAAATTTATAAAGCGCCCTGTTAACTTCCACGCATTTACTAATAGGCACACCTTTATCGCCATCTAACACAATTGTTATATTGTTAGTAGGCCTTATTTTTATTTCTACTAAAAAAAACTCGGGGGTTGGGCTTAAAAAAGCTTCAACAAATCCGGTTACTGCCTGTATTTGTGTTTCATTCGCCATGCTATAAAGCAGAAGGGAACGGTGTCCGTTCCCTTCTTTTGTATCTTTTTCCTTCGCAAATGTAAGGTAATAGCACTATATCATCCAAATTCACCGTTAAATAAACATTAACAGGTTTCACTAATACTGTTATAGTACCTTTATTCTTACTATGATACTGAAGTATATTTTTATAGGTTTGGGCCTTTATATTTTATACAGGCTTGTTTTTAATGTAGTTGTTCCGGTTTATAAAACCACGCGTCAAATTCGCGGCCAGTTTAAAAACATGAAAGAACGGATGGAACAGGAAATGCAACAGCAGGGTTATCAAAACCAAAGACCTGAGCCATCAGCAGCGCCCAGCAAACCTTCTGCAGGTGATTATATAGACTTTGAAGAAGTTAAATAACTAATCTTTTTTAAAAGGCAGCTCAACTATTGTTTGTCCGGGTTTAATATGTTTTATCTGCAAACCCACTTCAATAGCCCCACTAAAATTGGTTGCTGTGTCATCCATAAATAAGGTTTCTGCCGGCAGCAGGTTGTTTTCTTTTACCACTAATTCATAAATGGCTGCACCAGGTTTGCGTAGGTGGCAGATATGTGAATAGTAGGTTTTCTCAAATAAATCCTCCATTAAATAACCTGTTTGTGCGTGTAACTGTTGCTGAAAAGCCTGGTAATGCAGGGCATTAGTATTACTTAGTAAAAACATGCGATACTGCTTTTTTAGTGCCAGTAATAACTCAATCCTTTCGGGTGGAAAATCCAGCAACAAGGCATTCCATGCTGCTATTATTGCTTCATCAGAAACAGGCTGCGGCAATAAAGCTTTTAATTCTTGTATAAAATCAGCATCGCTAATCTGGCCAATTTCATAATCCTTAAAAAAAGTAGTGATGTGAAACCGGGTAATATATTGGCTAAAGTTAGGCAACCCCAGTTTTTTAAACGCCTGTTCTGTAAGGTCAAAATCAATATTTAAAATAACCCCACCCAAATCAAAAATCAGGTTCTTAATACCATTCATATGCAGCGGTTTTATAAATAAACAAACAACTTAAATTTTTATTGATTATTGCCTGATTTTTTTTCTATTTTTGCCGGGCTTAAAAGCAAAATAGCTCTTTAACACACGGACCCTTAGCTCAGACGGTTAGAGCATCTGACTCATAATCAGAGGGTCGCTGGTTCGATCCCAGCAGGGTCCACTTTAAAAAAGCCCATGGTTTGTACTATGGGCTTTTTTAATGCAGCGGTTTAACCTTTCATTAACCGCACAAAAAAATACATTTGCTGATTACAACTGATTTATGAAAAAATTTCTCGGTTTTGTTACTATTATATCGCTGGCTTTAAACAGCCAGGCTCAGACCCCTGCTGCAACAGAAAAAATTAAAAAAGACTGGAGCAAGGTTAGTTTAAGCAACCGCCCTAACGATCATTTAATGATTCAACTGGGTTACGATTTTTGGGCAAATAAACCAGATAGCATCAGAACAAAAGGCCTGTCACGCAGCCTCAACGTTTACTTTCTATTCGATTTTCCCTTTAAAACAGACCCCCGCTGGAGTATTGGTATTGGCGCCGGTATTGGTAGCAGTCATATTTTCTTTGATAAAATAAAAGTGGATATTAATGCCCTTACCAATGATTTAAATTTTCCGGATGTTGCTGATACCTCCCACTTTAAAAAATACAAATTGTCTTCAGTTTATGCAGAAGCACCCGTTGAATTGCGCTTTTGTGCTAACCCAGAAAACAGCAATAAAAGTTGGAAGGGTGCTGTAGGCATTAAAGTAGGCACCATGTTATCTGCATATACTAAAGGCAAAAATCTTCAAAACAGCGCCGGTCAGGATGAAAACCCATATGTAGAAAAGCTACGCAATAAACGCTATTTCAACAGCACCCGCTTTTGTTTAACTGGCCGCATCGGCTTTGGTAATATCAGCTTATTTGGTCAATACCAGGTAACCACACAAATCAGAGACGGGCTAGGCCCCGATGTGCACCCAGTATCAGTAGGTCTTACTCTCAGCGGTCTATAGTTTTACTTCTTTAAATATTTAAAACGGCGAACCCCCAAAAGGTTCGCTTTTTTTATAGTACCTGCCTTTGTTTTTCATAGCAGCAGCCTTGCGTCGCAATCCGTTCATCGGCAGCACAAATAGCGGCAATACTTAACTTAGTTGCTAACTTTACAACATATAAAATAAAATTATGAGCCAGCAGATAACAGCATTTAATGAGTACCGCACAAAAATGAATGAGGTAATTTTAAGTAAAGACAATCTGGTAATAAAACGCCTCTGGAACTTAGATACCAATACCTACGCCGATGGTGCCCTGGATACCAAAACAAAAGAAATGCTGGGCCTGGTAGCCAGCATGGTGCTTCGTTGCGATGATTGCATTAAATATCATTTAGGTAAATGTTACGAACAGCAGTTAACAACCGAACAGGTATATGAAATTTTTGCAGTAGCCAATATTGTAGGTGGCACTATAGTAATACCCCATACCCGCCGCGCCGCAGAGTATTGGGAAGAGCTGATTAAAGCACAATAAATTTTATACCAATAATTTGGTATTTATTCAGGAAATTTGCAAACTCAACGTTTAATTATAATTAATGGCAAACGATACGCTCACACAGCCCGCATTAACCGCTAAAGATTTTGCAACCGACCAAGAAGTACGCTGGTGCCCCGGTTGTGGCGATTACTCTATTCTGGCACAAACCCAAAAGGTAATGCCATCACTAGGCATCCCTAAAGAAAATATTGTAATTATTTCTGGTATTGGTTGCAGCAGCCGTTTTCCGTATTATATGAACACTTATGGCATGCACTCTATTCACGGCCGTGCAACTGCTGTTGCCAGTGGTTTAAAAGCTGCCCGGCCAGAGTTAAGTGTGTGGGTGGTTACCGGTGATGGTGATAGTTTAAGTATTGGTGGCAACCATACTATTCATTTATTACGCCGCAATTTTGATATTAATATTATGTTGTTCAATAACCAGATTTATGGTTTAACCAAAGGACAATATTCACCCACCTCAGAAGAGCAGAAGGTAACCAAGTCTACTCCGTTTGGCAGTATCGATCATCCATTTAATCCTTTGGCATTAGCGTTGGGTGCAGATGCCAGTTTTATTGCTCGCACTATGGACCGCGATCCTAAACATTTACAGGAAATGCTGATTCGCAGCAATAAACACAAAGGCGCTTCTTTTACCGAGATCTATCAAAACTGTAATATTTTTAACGATGGTGCTTTTGAAATTTTTACTGAAAAAAGCAGCAAACCTTTAGAAACTATTTTTCTTGAGCAAGGCAAGCCATTGGTATTTGGTGCCCAGCAAAATAAGGGTATTAAATTAGATGGCTTTAAACCCGTGGTGGTTGATTTAGATAATGGTAGCAGCAAGGATGATTTATGGATACACGATGAGCGTGATTTTTATAAAGCACAAATTTTAACCCGCCTGTTTGATAACCCGGCTAACGAAGGTCATATGCCAAGGCCTTTTGGTGTGTTTTACGAAACAGAAAGGGCTTGCTATGAAGATGTAATGCGTTTGCAAATTGAAGATGTAATTGCCACTAAGGGCAATGGTAACTTAGATAAATTATTACGTGGTAATGAAACATGGACTATTCAATAACTACTACACTTACTAAATATAAAAAGCGTTCTGGTATCAGAACGCTTTTTTGTTGAATGATTTGTTGGTGCTGAAATGTGCGACGCAACAACTATATAATAATAGCACTGTTGTTGGTTACAAAATTTACTACTTCTTTAATCCTATTTCTCTCAGTCGCTCGTCTAAATATTCGCCGGCTGTAGCATCTTCATACACTTTTGGATGGGTAGCATCCATACAGCTTTGCAAACAAGCTAAACTCATTGCGCTTCTGGGGTGTAAAAAAAACGGAATTGAAAAACGAGAGGTGTGCCACATACTTCTTGGTGGGTTTACCACCCGGTGCGTGGTTGATTTTAATTTGTTGTTGGTTAACCGTTGCAGCATATCGCCTACATTTACTACAATTTGCTCTGGTAAAGAGGTTACGCCTACCCACTCATTTTGCTTGGTTAATATTTGCAATCCATCAGCAGATGCGCCCACTAACAATGTTATCAGGTTTATGTCTTCATGTTGCTCTGCACGAATGGCACTCTTAGGTTCGCTGGTAATAGGCGGGTAGTGTATGGCCCTTAAAATGGAGTTGCCATTGTAAATATGGTTATCAAAATAATTTTCATCAAGCCCCAGATAAATAGCAATAGCCTGTAGTAATGCCTTACCCGATTTTTCAAAAGCCCGGTAAGCGTTATTCATAGTGGGTGTAAATGCCGCCACTTCGTTAATACTTACATTATCCGGATACTCGCTTTTTATAGGGTCATTGCCCTGCACCTCCTGTCCGTGTTGGTAAAATTCTTTTAAATCTGGTGCATCGCTGCCCTTTGCATGTTCTTTACCAAAACTGGTATAGCCCCGCTGGCCAGCCAAACCCGGTACTTCATATTTTTTCTTTTCAGCCAACGTCATAGAAAAAAACTGTTGCACATATTTATACAAATCAGCAATCAACTCATCGGGTATACCGTGGTTTTTTACGGCAACAAAGCCTACGTCTTCGTAAGCTTTACCTAAATCGTTTACAAATTTTTGTTTCAATTGCGGATCGCCGCTTAAAAAGTCGGCCAGGTTTACTACTGGTATTGACATAACAACTGTTTTTATTTTGTAAAAAAATAAGCCTGTAAAAATAATAAAATATTTAACAACAAACTTTTTTAGGTACTGCTGCGTATAACAGTTTATTGTATACTTTCATTTCTTTAACAGCAGCCAGCTATGTGTGTATTGTACAAATGTTATTCGTATTTACTATTAGCCCTTGTTTTTGCGGGCTGTTCTCCTACTTACACAAAGTATATAAGTAACTATAAAAATACAGGCCCTATAGCAGCGCCAGAATATAGTAATGCACTTTTATGGGCGGCACTTCCGCAACAAAAAGATCTGGCAGATAGCATACCTGCGCCTTTATTAAATGATTATATAAAGGACACTACTGTGGATATTTTTTTTGTACACCCCACCACATTTACTAATAAAGAAGATAACCGTTGGAATGCCGACTTAAACGACGCTGCTATTAACGCCAAAACTGACTATGGCAGCATACTTTACCAAGCTAGTGTTTTTAATGAGTTTAATGTTTATGCCCCGCGTTACCGGCAAGCTCACTTAAGAAGTTATTTTGTTACTGACACTATCAGGGCTTTGCAGGCTTTTGAATTGGCCTATCAGGATGTTAAAGCTGCATTTGAATATTACCTGCAGCATTATAATAACGGAAAACCGATCATTATAGCATCGCACAGCCAAGGCAGCACTCACACACAACGTTTACTAAAAGAATTTTTTGAAAACAGCCCTCTGCAACAAAAACTGGTAGCCGCCTATATTATCGGCATGTATATTCCTGATACGTACTTTACTCAATTGTCTCTTTGCAACAGTGCAACGTCAACGGGTTGTGTTATTGGTTGGCGGAGTTTTAAAGAAGGCTATTACCCCGATTATGTAATAAAAGAAAACAACAGCGGCTGGGTGGTTAACCCCCTAAGCTGGACTACGGACAGTACTTTTATTGCACATACACAAAACAAAGGAGCGGTATTGAAAGATTTTAATATAATTAAAAAAAGAGTAGTGGGTGCCCGTATTAGTAATGGTGTGTTGTGGTTGGATAAACTGCACATCAGCGGTGCTTTTTTAGTACGCATGAAAAATTTTCATGTAGGAGATATTAATTTGTTCTATCAAAATATTCGCCTTAACCTACGCCAGCGGGTGGCTGCGTATAAAGTAAATCCATAGTTTTTTTTATCAGTATTGTTGTTTCAATTCAACATACTTGCGTTGCACACTTCAACTAAAGCAAAGGGTTTATGGCGTAGGGCCAGCAAATTATAGTTTATAAACATTGCTGCTGCACAAGTGTGCGACGCAACAATGATGCCCATTGAACCGCTGCCGGTAACCCATATTTTATTAACTTACTGCATTAAACAACTGCTATGTTATTAAGAAAATGGGTGCTTTGCTGCACCATTATTTGCTGCTCTTTTTTTACAAGCGCACAAACTAATTTAAGTAAGACGGAACAAAAAATAATAGCAGCTATTGATGCTACCATGGTTAGCACACAACAGCTGCTGATAGAATCTGTAAACATTAATAGCGGCACTATGAATATTGCCGGCGTTAAAAAAGTGGGTGCCCTGTACCAGAAAGAATTTGAAGCTATGGGTTTTACCTGCGAGTGGATTGCTATGCCCGATAGTGTAAAGCGTGCCGGTCACCTGGTGGCAACCCGTAAAGGCAAAAAGGGGAAACGGCTTTTTTTAATTGGCCATTTAGATACTGTATTTGAGCCCGATATGCCTACTAACCCATACCGCTTATTAAATGATAGTACTGCTACCGGGCAGGGATTGAATGATATGAAGGGCGGCGATGTAATGGTTATTGCTTCTTTAAAAGCGCTGCATAGTCTTGGGCTGTTGAAAGACGTTAGCATTACCGTTTATTTTACAGGCGATGAAGAAAATGCCGGCCACCCAAGGCAGGTTACCCGAGGCGACTTTATTGAAAGAGCGCAGCAAAGCGATATTGCCTTAGGTTTTGAAACTGCTGTTGGCTTATACACTGTTGCTACTGCTCGCCGCGGTGCCAGTGGTTGGGTGCTGGAGGTGGAAGGAAAACAAGGCCACTCATCGGGCGTATTTGCTAATGGTGGTTATGGTGCTATTTATGAAGCAGTGCGCATTATAAATGAGTTCAGGATGCAACTAAGTACCCAAGAATTTTTAACCTTTAACCCTGGTTTGTTTGCAGGCGGTGCAGAAGTAAATTATAATGCCGAACAACAGCAGGCCAGCATACAGGGCAAAACCAATATAATTGCTCCTAAAACAGTAGTAAACGGAGACCTGCGTTTTATTTCTGAAACGCAAAAAGAAACTGCCCGTGAAAAAATGAAGGCCATTGTAAACAATAATAATTTAAAGGGCACTAGTGCTACCATCCGTTTTACAGATGGTATACCCGCTATGTCTCCCAAGCCGGCCAATGATAGTTTGGTGCAGCAGCTAAGTGCTATTAGCATAGCAATGGGTTTAGATAATGTACAAGCGGGCAACCCCGGCTCAAGAGGTGCCGGCGATATTTCTTATATAGCATCTTACGTAGCTTGTTTGGATGGGTTGGGTGCCTCTGGCCGCGGTGCGCATGCGCCGGGAGAAACCATCAATCTTAAAGAATATCCATTACTAATAAAAAGAGCCGCGTTATTTATTTACAGGCTTACCCGTTAAAAGAAAGTATTTTGTTACCAGCTGCATAACCTGTAGCAGCATTATTGCGTCGCACTCGTTAGCTGCAACACAACGGGCATCAAGTAATAGTAATTGAACAAGCCTTCTAATAATATTGTTAAATACAAAAAACACATAAAAATGGAATACCGTCGTTTAGGAAAATCGGGGCTGCAACTAAGCCTTCTTTCTTTTGGCAGCTGGGTAAGTTTTCACAAACAAATTGATGATAGCGTTGCTGATGAATTAATGGGCATTGCCTACGATAACGGCATTAATTTTTTTGACAATGCAGAAACCTATGCATTGGGCGAGAGTGAAAAAATGATGGGACGTGTATTAAGGCAAAAGAATTGGGACCGTACCTCATATACGCTTTCTTCAAAAGTATATTTTGGCTGGCGCGGTAAAAACAACAAACCTAACCAAACCGGTTTAAGTCGCAAGCATATAGTAGAAGCTTGCCATGAAGCTTTAGAAAGACTACAAACCGATTACCTAGATTTATATTTCTGCCACCGCCCCGATACCAATGTGCCTATTGAAGAGGTGGTTTGGACCATGCACAACTTAATACAGCAGGGTAAAATTTTATACTGGGGCACCAGCATGTGGAGCGGTGCAGAAATTATGGAAGCGCATAGAGTAGCCAACCAATATCATTTAATTGCACCCGTGGTAGAACAACCCCAGTACAATATGTTTGAACGTTTTAAAATGGAGCAGGATTACTTACCTGTTTTTCAAAATGTAGGTTTGGGCACTACTATCTGGAGCCCCTTAGGCGCTGGCTTTTTAACCGGCAAATATTTAGACAATAAAATACCTGAAGGCAGCCGCCTGGCCATACCCGGTTTTGATTGGTTAAAAGAACGCTGGGTGCAGGAAGATAAAAATAAGAAGTTAAAAAAATTATTGATACTGGCCGATAAGCTGGGGGTTTCTATGGCTGCACTGGCCATTGCATGGACTATTAAAAACCCCAACACTACTACTGCTATATTAGGTGCCACAAAAAAAGAGCAGTTGTATGAAAATTTTAAAGCATTGGATGTACTACCCTTGTTAACAGCCGAGGTAATTGAAAAAATAGAAAAAATATTACAGAATAAACCGGTGCTGAATTTGATTTAATGAACAGTTAAATAGTTAAAAAAGCGGGCTGCATTACAGCCTGCTTTTTTATTTATGCCGTTGAAGTGTGCGACACAACAACTGATGCTCAATGAACCGCTGTTGGCTACCAAAAATTATTTCATGCGGTTTAAAATAGTATTTAGTTTTTGTTTGGTTTCTGCATCTTGCAGCCGTTGGCGCATGGCATATAAAACGGGTTGAGAGATCACCCAGTTCATAGAATATTTATTACCCGGGTCTCCATCTTTATACAAATTCACTTTTATATAATGGTTGCCATCTCCGTACCAATCTTTCATAAAATTAACCAGCCGCCCATCGTTTACATAAGTTTGCGTGCCATATGAGCCATACAAAGTTTTTAAAGGGGTAGCCAAATCATTTACCAATGGGTTAACAGGGTTTAGTACCGGCCCCCCAATAGGATCGTTTAAAATATGCACTACAGAAAAATCAAGTTCGTTTTTATAGCCAAAGAAAAAAGTATTGGTGCTATCATTCACCCATTTTTTAAAAGTAATCATCATTTCGTTTACTGCGCCGGCGCCTGAGTTATCAAAATAACCGCCATCTACAAAATAGTGTTCTTGTATGGTATCGCTTATTAGTTTTGGGTCCTTGGGTTTGTTTCTGCGGCGGGCATCTATTCTTCCGGCCGGGCTTATATACGGGAAACTGGCACCTAATACTACTGCAGTACTCAGCTTCATGTCGTTAGGTTCCAGTAAAAGATTTAAAACATCCACCCGCTCATTAAAAGTAATAGAGTCAATTTTAATATTGCTTACTAATGCAGGTCGGCCATCCTGCATACGGGTAGTGTTTACAAATAAAATGGGCAGGTTATAATTTACATGGCCTTTGCGGCTCATAAAAGTACTAAAGCTGGTATCCATTTTTTTGTATAAGAAAGCTTGTTCTCCGCTGGCTTTTTCAATAGCAGCAACCAATGCATCTTCTCGGTTGGCAATATTAAAGAAGGGAATGATATGCCTGAAAAAATCGGGGCCCAGCATATACGTTAGTGTATGTGCTAAAAAATCTGATTGCAGGTATTGCTGCGATGCGGAACGATAACTGCTGTCGCCGGTTGCGGGTACACTGGCCTTGTTCATTAGCAACGAAAAATAAGTGGCATTGCCCACACTGCCGCCCGATGCACCCGATAAACATACCAGATGATCTGAGAAATTTGTACGGCCATCATCTTCTAATTGCCCCAACACAGAAGCCACCCAATAGCCTGAGCGTGAAGCCCCACCATTAGCCAGCACTGCAAACACCGGGTATTTTTTTCCTGCTTTATTAAAAGCAGCAATTTTATCTTGTCGTTGTTTTATCCAGTTTTCAAAATACTCTTTCAGGTCTTGGCGCTGGTTAAAAAGCACAGCTGTGTCTGCTTTTTTAGTTAACCGTACATAGTATTGTTCTTTAAACAATCCGGCCACAAAACCAAATACAATAATTACAATATGAAAATTAAATCGGGCAAAAACAGAGGCGGTAGAAATTAAGTTGATAAAGCCCACTATCAGCCCAAACGCAGTTAACACTACTGGCACCGTGCCCATTTTTACAGAAAATAAAACACTGTTTAGCCCAAACACATATACCAGCAAAGCCAATGCACTAATAATATTAAAAGCTATAAAATATGCCCGGTCTTCACGGTCAAAAAACAGGCGGCGCATTTTTTTAAGTAGCAATTTTATACCATTGGCGGTATCATAATGCAAAATTTTTTGTTCTTGCTGCGTTGTGGCTGTAGCTTGTTTTAAT
>REAR01000223.1 GCA_004295245.1 Sphingobacteriales bacterium
TAAATTGTATTTACTGGCAAAAGGTTTCACACCTTACCAAACCCTGCAACAAACGATTGAAAAGGTACTGCAGGAAATAAAAGAAATTAAATAGGTTAAGTGCTTATTGCAATTAAACTGCTGAATGTTTATATAACACTACTAAAACGGCATACAATAAAATTGCTCATATATATTGTAAAGCACAAGTGTGCGACGCAACAACTGCTTAATAGCATTACTACTGCCGGTTACCAAAAATTTATTGCGCCATTGCTTTATACACCAGCTCGTGTACACGGGCACGCACATTTAACTGAGAGAGGCGGTTGGCACCATCGGGGTGAACGCGGTTGGTTAGCAATACAAAACATAATTCATTGGCAGGGTCCATCCACACACAGGTGCCGGTAAAACCGGTATGGCCAAAGGTTTGCGGACTAACCGATAAACATGGATAGGGTTCTTTGCGGGTGGCATTGTCTTTCTCTGGTTTATCAAACCCCAAACCGCGGCGGCTGTTATTGGTGCCATAGGCGGTAAACATATCAATGGTTTCTTTTTTTAAATATTGGCGGCCATTAAAACTACCGCCGTTTAAAAGTAATTGCCCCAGCACTGCCATATCATAGGCATTGCTAAATAAACCGGCATGCCCGGCTACGCCGCCAAACATGGCGGCACCGGGGTCGTGCACAAAACCCCATACTAATTGCTGGCGAAAACCCAGCTCTTCTTCTGTAGGTGCAATATAATTGAGCGGGTAAATTTCTTTGGGCTTAAATGTGGTGCCGGTTAATTGCAGTGGATCGTAAAAATTTTCTTTTACATAAATATTCAGTGGCTTGCCGCTAATGGCTTCTACTATCTTACCCAAAAAAATAAAATCGTTATCGCTGTAAATGTATTTGCCAACCGTGCCCAGTTCGCTTTTCAACATGCGTTGGTACATGGTATCGCTCCAATCTTTACGCAAAAACATATTATTGGCAACAGGTATACTGTAAACAGCATCTTTGGTGTAGCTATAAAATGTTGAAGAGGGCAAGCCACCGCGGTTGGTATCAATAGTCTCCCGGTTAAAAGGAATAAAGGCTTTTAAACCCGCCTGGTGCAATAATATATCGCGTATTACCAGGCCTTCTTTATTGCTGCCTTTTACCCATGGCAGGTAATCGCCCAGGGTTTTGTCTAAAGACAGTTTACCTTCTTCGTACAACTTCATTACAGAAATATTGGTGGCCATAATTTTGGTAACACTGGCCATATCAAACAAGGTGCTGGTGTACATGGGTTGTATGCTGTCGTACGTTAAATGGCCGTAAGCTTTTTCGTGTACAATCTTTCCGTTTTTTGTTACCAGCAACACACCACCGGGAAATGCTTTTTTCTGAATAGCGTCTTCAATAATGGCATCAATTTCTTTAAAAGATGCGGCTTTCATATTTACAGTAGCAGGTGCAACAGAAGGCATTAGCCTTGCTGTAACCAAACCAGTGCCATAAGGCAATTCTTCACAAACAGTAACCGGTAATTTTCCTTTAGCAGCAAAACGGCCATTTAATAAATCGGCAGCAGTGGTTTGTATAATAGCATTGTCTTCGTAACAGGCTATAATGGTTTTTGCGTTGCAGAAATTTTTAATAGCATAAGG
>REAR01000158.1 GCA_004295245.1 Sphingobacteriales bacterium
AGACTACAAAGTGGTAAACATGTTTATAGAACAGGTTAAAAGTTATTTAAACTAAACGCAGCTCTGTAATTTCTTTAGTGCCGGCCGTAATTTTAAACCGGTCGTCTATGCGGTGGCCCACCACCCAAACAATGCGCTGATCAGATACCACCACCCATATGGCTTCTTTAGCCGTTTTAGATAATTTCTGATCTATAAAAAAGCGGGCCAGCTTTTTCTTTTTCTTCATACCCAGTGGGTAAAAGTAATCGCCAATTTTCCAACTTCTTACCAATAAAGGGAACTTTAATTGTTTTGCATCTACTGCAGCAATGGTGTTTTCTTTTTTTATTTTATAGCCATCGGCGGGTAACTGCTGCAGTTGCAAGCTTTGTTGTTCTAAATAACAAACCGTTTCACCTGCTTCAATAATACTGGTAACGGCGGTGCCTGCTATTGCAGAAGCAATAATTAGCCAGTGGCGGTTTTTTATAATGCGGTGCGTGGCAGAAGCCACATATTTACCAGTATCACTTTTTAAAAGGTTCTTAATATCAGGCACCTGTTGCGGGGTAAACCCAAAGGGTGCTGTTAACTCATACAGTACCGTATCCAGCGGCGTTGTTTTTTGCAGTTTTAATACTGGTATATGCCACTCGCTGCCATTTTGGACTAATAATTTTTTACGGTGCTGGGCTATTGCCTGCTGGTAGAGTTGTTCAATTTCTTTAAACCGGGAGATATTGTCTTTAATGTTTTCTATTGACTGCGGGTAAATTTCTTCTACTACTGGTATAATGCGATGGCGAAAAAAATTGCGGCTGTATTTATCGGTTTTATTAGAACTGTCTTCCACCCAACTCAACTGTTCACTAGTTGCAAAAGAATAAATAAGTTCTTTTGAAGCAAACAGCAATGGACGTACCAGGCCAGGCTGTTTTGGTTGTATACTTCTTAGGCCAGCAATGCCCGTACCTTTAAAAAAATTCATGAGTGTAGTTTCAACAGCATCGTCTGCATGATGGGCAGTAGCAATGTATTGCAACTGTTTTTCATTCATTAGTTTTTTAAACCATTCATACCGCAGATTTCTTGCTGCAACCTGAATGCTTAATTTATTGGTTGTAGCGTACGTCTCCGTATCAAAATGTTTCACCACAACTTCTGCATTATAATTATGCCCCAGTTGTTTTACAAAAGCCTCGTCTCTTTCGCTTTCTGCTCCTCTCAGCTGAAAATTGCAGTGGGCAATTATAAAATGATAACCCGCTTTATGGCACAGGTGACAGAGCGCCACAGAATCTACCCCGCCGCTTACAGCCAATAACAATTTATCGGCCTTTGTAAACAATTGCTGTTGCTGTATATAGTTTTCAAATGATTGTTGCAATGTCATAATCTATTATACTTCAGTATAAAGTTCTACAAAAAAATAAATGCTGCCGCCAATTATACTGCATACACCTGCAATAACCAATAAATAGTACAGCCAGCCTTGATCAAAAGCACTTTTTAAAATAAACTGTTCAGGTTCTTTATCATCATAAACAACAGTTACCTTATCTCCTTGCTTCAATTGGTTGCTTATAAAACTATTGTTTGCCGGTTGCGTAATCCACTGTTGGTTTTTAGTAACAAACCTAATAATAGGCGTGGGTGTATTATGCGTATCGCCCCGCTTGCTTTCATTTTCGCTTACAAAATCAAACACTACTCCTTCTGTTACGATACCGTTTTGCTGTAAACGGTTGCGCAGCTTAATAGACTTTATGCTCATGTATACACTTATGATGCCTCCTATAATAAACAAAGCTGCCACTATTATAAAGTTGTACATAGTTTTTTTTTTGAAGTGTTTACTATTTCAAATGGCCGCTGAAGTTTTCTATTTCAACATCCATACAGAATAAACTGCCAAACTTTGCTGCTTTTTGCACTGCTGCTGAAGAGTGCGACGCAACGGCTGTAGCCATAAAAAACCACTGACGGCTACCTTGCCTACCTGAACTGTATGGCTTTAACGGGCTGTATTTTTCTTACAATAATGGTGGGTATTAGCAACACCAGCAGGCATACCACAAACACACTTAAATTAACCACTGCAAAATGCCACCACTCTGTTTCTATTACCGCTTTTGAAATATAATACATTTCTTCCTGCAGTTTTATTAAGCCATAACGTTGCTGCAGCCATATTAACAGCAATGCTAATAAATTGCCCAGCAAAATACCAGCACCGGTTATAAAAGCACCGTGGTATAAAAAAACACCCTGCACTGTTTTATTGGGGGCACCTAACGCCTTCAACACGCCCACCATGCGGGTGCGTTCTAATACCAAAATTATTAAACAGGTTACCAGGTTTAATACGGCAACAATGGTCATTATAATTAATACCAGTAAAATAGTTTTGTTTTGCAGGCCTAGCCAGTCAAAAATATTAGGATACACTTCTTTTATGGTATGACTGTTCCATTCTTTGGGCAGTTGGTAAAAAATGGTTTCGTTTACCGCATCCATTTTTTTATAATCGTCAATAAAAATTTCGTAGCCGCCAATTTGGTTGGTTTGCCAGTTGTTAAGGCGCTGCACCAATCGTAAATCGCCCAAGGCAATTAGTTTATCATACTCTTCAATACCGGTTTTGTAAATGCCACAAATGGTAAGCTTGCGGGCCCGGGGGGCACTGCCATCGTTTTGTATAAAATATATCAGCAACGCATCGCCCAAATTTACCTGCAACTGATTGGCCGTGCTGGCCGATAATACAATTTCGTTGCTGTACCCACTATCGGGGTAGTGCATCCAGCGACCCTGCTGCAAAAATTGTTGCAGTTGTTTAAAGTTATAATTGCTTTCAACCCCTTTAAATAAAATGCCTTCAATAGTTTCACTGGTTTTTAAAATAGCATTCTTGGTGGCAAAGCTGTTAACGCTGGTTATATTTTTGTTTTGCTGCAGCACCTTTACCACCGTATCGTTTTTTTCTATGGGCAGTTCTTCTGCCACGGCCACCCGCTCTGGTTGAAAATGCTGCACCCGTAAATGCCCCCAAAAATTAAAAATCTTTTGACTGATGGTTTGCTGAAAGCCGTTGGTAACACCAAAAGCCACAATCATAACCGCCACACTAAGTATGGTAGCCACCATGGCCAGCCGTATTATAAAACGGCTGAAAGAATGTTGCTGGTTAAAAGCTACTCGGCGGGCAATAAAAGCGGCTAATTGCAAACTGTATTGTTTAATGGTTTCAAAAATAAACTACCTGTGCAGATTTTTAGGGTTTTTATATTTTTTTTGGCCAACTTTATACACAACTGTCACCGACTTACAACAATGAAAACAATTTATAGCCTGTTAATAGTGTTTGCCACCCTGCATACCGCGGCACAGGTGCCCGATAAAATTATGCTGCCTACTATTAAAAATGTGCAACTGCATGGCACGGGCAACCAACTAGCCTACCCCATTATTGGTTTGGGGGCCACCAGTGCATTAGAACTGCATTTTGACGATCTCAATGGCGGCGCCCGCAATTACAGTTACACCTGGCAACTGTGCAACAGTAACTGGCAACCCGCCCTGCTCAGTTCTTTTGATTTTATTAAAGGCTTTTCTCAAATGCGCATTACCACCTACCGCAACTCATCGGTGGCTTTTGTAAAATACACCCACTACACCGCCACCCTGCCCGATAGAAACTGTGCCCCTTCCCGCTCGGGCAATTATTTATTAAAAGTGTTTGCCGATGGTGATACCAGCAAACTATTATTTACCCGCCGCGTTTTGGTGGCCGATGAAAAAGCCAGTATTGGCGCACAGGTGCAGCAACCTTTTAATGGCAATATCTTTCGCACCCACCAAAAAATACAGTTTACCGTAAACACGGCCAAGCTTAATTTAATAAACCCCATACAACAGGTAACCGTTTATATTTTACAAAACTACCGGTGGGATAATGCCATTGCTAACATACGCCCCACTTTTATACGACAGGGTTCATTAGAGTTTAACCCCGAGGCCGATGCTGTTTTTCCGGGTGGCCGCGAGTGGCGCTGGCTGGACCTGCGCAGCTTGCGACAGCAAAGCGACCGCGTGGAGAAAGCCAATTACACCAACACCGGCACCGATATTTATGTGAAGCCCGATGTGGACCGGGTGCAGCAACGCCTGGTGTATTACAGAGATTACAATGGCTTTTTCTTTAACGAAACAGCCGAAGCCTTTAACCCCTACTGGCAGGCCGATTATGCCAATGTGCATTTTAGTTTTGTGCCCCCGGGCCAGCAACCCTTTGCCAATAAAGATATTTATGTTTTTGGCGCCCTTAGCAATTACGGGGCCGATGAAGCCAGTAAAATGGTATTTAACCCCGATAGAAAAATGTATGAAGCCACCCTGCTGTTAAAACAGGGGTATTACAATTATTGCTACGTAACCAAATTACCCAACGAGCAAAAGGTATTTGAATTTACAGAAGGCAACCTGTGGGACACCGAAAACAATTATACCATACTGGTGTATTACCGCACCATTGGTGGCCGTGCCGATGAGTTGGTAGGTGTAACCCAAATAAACTCACTCACCGGCCGTAACGGAGGTTTTTAAATAATGGAACCAGCAGTAGTGTTTCATGGCGTCATCGTTGCGTCGCACATGTTAGCTGCAACGCTATTAGGAACGAGTAGGAGTTGCGCCTCATTCCGCAAGGCGGCACTTATGTGTTAGAATAAAATAAAGCTATTGGCCATTGCACTCATAAAATTTCAACTAAACAAATAAAAAGCAAATTGGCACACATGAGATTTGATGCAATTGCACTCTTGATTATTGGTACATTAATGATTTTCACCGCCATCTTTAATAAAAAATGGAAAATAGGGATGTATCCATATAACAAAATGTCTGAAAGTGTCCGAAGAATTTTTGATGTGGTTTTTGGGTTTATTTGTGTGTATGTTGCTTTTGTGCTTTTTTATAAAAAATAATTAAGATGGCGCCAGATATATTTAATCAAAATTTCTTCCATATTTCTTCTCTAATTCGTCAAAGTTTAACCACTCTTTGAATTTCCATTGTATTAAACTTAAAGTTTCAAAACTGCTTTTAATGAAGCCCTTAAAACGCCAGCAACCTGATGCATTGCCTGTTATGGATTTTGGCCAGTGGTGCCTTGATGACCTATAAAATTATCTTTGATTTTTTCATGCCGTCAACAGTAAAGGTTCTTCCATCATCATTTTTCAAATAATATATTATTTGAACTTTCTTCCTTGGCTTTACTGCCACTTGATATTTTTTATCAAAAGGTTTATTATCTACCCCAATAGTCCATTTAGGACTTAAATTGTTCAAGGTAACAGGTATCGAATCAAAATTTAAAACGTACTTGTCAATGTGAAAAATAACTACTACGTTTTTTCTAAAAATTTGATTTGGTATTAGCATTTTCCCTTCTTCAATATTTACTTTAGTGGTATCGTTGTTATACACAAATTCTACGAAAGCATTCTTGTATGGTAATTGTATTCCATCAACATCAAAGAGAATATTAACAGCATTACTTTGAGCTATAGAATTCCCACTCAATATCAGGAAGGCAATAATAATTAAGGGTCTTTTCATTTTATCTAACCTGCGGCTCCCACAAGAAAAGCCGCTATTCAGTAAAGATATAAAACCAGCTTCTTATAAAATTAAAGAATAGCTGCTGCACCCTTCACTACTGCACAAGTCCCGCCTTGCGGGATGAAGTGCAACTGCTACTCGTTCCTCGTAGCGTTGCAGCTAACATGTGCGACGCAACAATGACGCCATGAAAAAAAATGGCTGGTTACCTAATATTTTATGCTTTCATAATTACATCTTGCTATTTATGCCGGCTTCCCTATATTTGCACCCGGCAGGTCTTACACGACCAGCTCCTGCTGAACCTCCCCAGGGTCGGAAGGCAGCAAGGATAGGCGGTTGTAGCGGTGCGATGTGAGGAGCCTGCCTTTTTTTATTCAAATTACACTTCAATGAAGTTTTTTATAGACACAGCCAACCTGGCACAGATTAAAGAGGCGAACGACTTGGGTATTTTAGATGGTGTTACCACCAACCCTTCTTTAATGGCTAAAGAAGGCATTAAAGGCGAAGAAGCCATTTTAAAGCATTACAAAACTATTTGCGAGCTGGTAGACGGAGACATTAGCGCCGAAGTGCTGAGTACCGACTTTGCCGGCATGGTAGATGAAGGTAAAAAGCTGGCCGCCATACACCCTAATATTGTGGTGAAAGTACCCATGATTAAAGAGGGTGTTAAAGCGTTAAAATGGTTTACCGATAATGGAATTAAAACCAACTGCACCCTGGTGTTTTCGGCGGGTCAGGCAATACTGGCTGCTAAAGCTGGTGCCACGTATGTGTCTCCATTTATTGGCCGTATTGATGATAGCGGCTGGGATGGGTTGGAACTGATTAGCCAAATGCGCCAGATTTATTCTATACAAGGTTTTAAAACAGAAATTTTAGCGGCATCTATACGCAACCCTAACCACATTATTAAATGTGCAGAGCAAGGGGCTGATGTATGCACCTGCCCGCTGGATTCTATATTGGGTTTATTAAAGCATCCGTTAACAGATATTGGCCTTGCCAAATTTTTAGAAGATGCAAAAAAAATGTAACCGATACCAACTGCAATAAAAAAAGGCGTTCATCAGAACGCCTTTTTCTTTATCCCTTCTTTCGCTTGTGCGGTTGTTTCATTTCGTTTAA
>REAR01000076.1 GCA_004295245.1 Sphingobacteriales bacterium
AGGTAGGTATGCATACCCTGCCACACTACCGGGAATACTTTTTACCAACCAGATATTAATGTATTGCTTAGGATCCCAACGGTTGATGTTTTTTACATTCAAATCATCGCTGTAATAGCTGGGGCCCCCCATTACGGTGTATGCAGATACATCTCTTGTGATACCGTTGGTGGGATTGTTGTTAGGGTCTCGCTGCGCCAAACAAAATTGGATGTCGGTATTTACACCGTTTGAAGGATCATAGTAACCAATATTGGCAAAAGCTTCATTTAAATGCTGTATACCGGCAAACACCTGTGCATCTGTAATATTTTCCGCGCCACCGTTGTGAATAATATGCACCACCACAGGTAAGGTTACCACGGCATTGGTTTGTTGTGGTATAATTTCTCCGCTGGCAATTTTTTTGTTGCGTTCATACAACTGCGCTTCAAGCTGTTTCGTGAGCTGTTGCAGGGCCGGATTTTTAAGATATAATTGTTGGGTAATTTCTTTTTGACCGCAGGATGTGGTGGTTGCCTGTGCCAGTGCTATAGTACTTAGCAGGCAGGAAATAATAAGGTTAAGGAGTTGTCGGTTAAGCATAGGTAGCATGTGTGATACACAATCTGTACCAAAATACAGATTTACAGCTTGTATTTTACTACTAAAGGCAGGAAGCCTGCCTTTAGTAGTAAAATATTAAAACGAAATTATGATTGTTTTTGTTGTCATTTAATAAAAGCATCATCAGGGTACTGCCGTTGAACCGAGCGTGGCAAGTAAAGCTTAATAGAAATACTGCTGCTGGTAACATAAAAAATTAATCTAATGCCATAAGGCTTTTATTTATTATTTCAACAGACTCTTGTATTTGTGTTGCTGTAATTACCAATGGCGGTGCAAAGCGTATTTTATCGCCATGGGTGGGTTTTGCCAATAAGCCGTTTTCTTTAAGGGCAAGGCATAAATCCCATGCTGCTTCTGGGTTGGGATGTGCCACCACGATAGCATTTAATAAACCCTTACCACGTATTAGTTGAATGTGTTTGTTATTTAAAGCCGCTATTTCTTTTCTAAAAAGTTCGCCCATTGCTGCTGCGTTCTCCGTCATTTGTTCGTCTTTCAACACCTGTAGGGCCGCAATAGCAACTTCGCAGGCCAATGGGTTACCGCCATAGGTGCTGCCATGCTCGCCGGGTTTTATATTCATCATAATTGCATCATCGCATAGCACAGCACTTACGGGCAATACGCCGCCACTTAGTGCTTTACCTAAAATTAAAATATCGGGCCGCACATTCTCATGATCGCAGGCCAGCATTTTACCTGTTCTTGCTAAGCCGGTTTGTATTTCATCTGCAATAAATAAAACTTTATACTCGCTGCACAAACGTCTTACACCGGTAAGATATCCTTCGTCGGGCACTACCACACCGGCTTCGCCTTGTATAGGCTCTACCATAAAGGCGGCTACATTTTTATCTTGCAACGCTTTTTCAAGTGCCGGCAAATTGTTATAGGGCACCAATTCAAAACCGGGCATATAAGGCCCAAAATTTTTATAACTGCTGGGGTCTGTTGATGAAGAAATAGCTGCCATGGTGCGGCCCCAAAAATTATGTTCAGCAAAAATAATTTTGGCGTTATTGTCTTCAACACCTTTTTGGGTATATGCCCACCGACGGGCTAATTTAATAGCCGTTTCGCCACCTTCAACACCTGTATTCATGGGTAGCACTTTATCGTAACCAAAATAACTGGTAATATATTTTTCATACTCACCTAAGCGGTTATTATAAAAAGCTCTTGAGGTTAATGTTAACTGTGTAGCTTGCTTAATCAACGCTTCAATAATTTTGGGATGGCAGTGCCCCTGGTTAACGGCCGAGTAACCACTTAAAAAATCATAATAACGTTTGCCATCAACATCCCATAAAAAAACACCTTCGCCTTTTTCTAAAACCACAGGTAATGGATGGTAGTTATGAGCGCCAAAACGATCTTCCAGATCTAAATAATATTGAGTTGCCTTGCTTGCAGGCATTGTAGTATGCATAAAATAATTGTTTAAGTGTGCAGAGATTGGGGAATAACAAACTTGTCCGCACTAGGGCGGACAAAACAAACCTTATCCTCAATGATTGAGGAAATCTAAGTTGAGAATAAGAAAGTGCAATATGTTTGCCTTTGTGTAGATAAAGCTGAAATTTGATGCAAGATAATATTTTTATGGTACCGGCACAACAACAACTGTCAGCATTGTTGCGTCGCACACTTCTGCGGTAGTGCATGGGGCAGCAGCCCTTATTTTTTAGAAAACTCTTCCAGTATTTCTTTTTCCTTTCTGCTAAGGCTGTTAATACCCTTACGATGTATTTTTTCTAAAATGCGGTCTACCTCTTGTTGTGTATTTTTTTCTTTTGCATTATAGCGGTCATCAACCGTATAATTATAAGTTTGGTTATGCCAGGTGTTTTGTACCAGTATCCAATGAGGTTTTCGCAAAATAACAATAATAAAAACGAGGCAGGGTATTAATACCAGTAAGATGGGTAGCCAGTTTTCTGTTAACGCAGTGGGGTAAAATAAAATAGCTACCAGCATACCAATAATTGCACCTCCCAGATGCGCTTCGTGCCCTATGTTTGACTGTTGAGAGCGGATGCCATAAATAGAAAAGCCAACATAGATTAATGCAAATAACCAACCCGGTAAAAACAGTATGGTAATGTATGGGTTTACAGCTATAGAGGCGAAGATGATGCCATTGATAGCCCCCGATGCACCCACTACACTGTAACCTGCATCTTTTTTATGAATCAACAAGGCTAGTAAATTTCCACCAACAATACTTGCAAAATATATTATAGTAAAAGCAAGCGCCCCAAGGGTAGCTTCCAAACCAAAGCTGAAAAAAAATAATGCTACCAGGTTAAAAATTAAATGCATCCAGTTTACATGTACAAATGCAGCAGTAATTAAACGCTTAAAATCTTTGTGTACTAAAATCTTATCAACTTCAAACTGAAGTTTGGTAAACAGGTTGCGATTTTTAAAAGCACTGTAGGAGACAATAAAGGTAACCGCAATTATTAATATACTTATCCATCCAGCTGGTAGCATAATTACAGAATTTTGAATTGTAAATTATTTACTCTCTTTCAAATTCAAAAAAATTGTTACTCATAAAAGATAAACCTTATAGTGCGGCGGAAAAGCAATGGCTGGTTGCTGGTTGCGTGAGAATAAACCAAAAACAGTACTGCCACTGCCTGTCATAGAAGCATAAATGGCTCCGTTATTATAGAACTGCGCTTTTAATTGTGCAATTGCAGGGTGCTCATTAAAAACAGCCTTTTCAAAATCATTGTGCAATTGTTCTTTCCATGTTTCAATGGGCTGCTGTAGGATAGAAAGAATAGTATTGGGTTGTTCTTTTGGCTTCAGTTGTGCAAAAGCCCAACCTGTATTAACATGTATGCCCGGGTTAACAATTAAAATATAGTATTCGCTTAAATTTAGCGTTATGGGTTTTAGTAGTTCGCCTCTTCCGGTAGCTAAAACAGGTTTGTTTAAAATAAAAAACGGACAGTCACTTCCCAACTCAAGTGCCATTGCTTCCAACTGGCTTTCAGCAATATTCAGGTTAAATTTTTTATTTAAAGCCAGTAGCATAAATGCCCCATCTGCAGAACCACCTCCTAAGCCGGCACCCATGGGTATGTTTTTGTATAAGTGAATATGAACAGGAGGAATCTCAGCGTACTGAGATTTAATAATATCGTAGGCTTTAATACAGAGGTTCTGTCTTTGTGGACCTTCAACTCTCAAACCATAATTAAATAAGCGGGTAGTTTTATCAGATGCAGGTGCCAGCTCTAACACATCATACAAAGAAACGGGATAAAATACGGAAGCTATATTATGAAATCCATCAGCTCTTTTTTCAAGAACATTTAGCCCAAGGTTAATCTTGCAATTCGGAAACTGAATCAATGTGTGGTTAATTATTGAGAGCGAATAACAGTATTTTTTGCGAAATCAGAAAAAGAAGTTTTCAGAGAACATTAATTAAAAAGTCCCGGCTGTAAGCCAGGACTTGATATTTTTTGAAGCTTCAAAAGATTACTTCTTCTTAGCAGCTTTCTTAGCGGCTTTTTTAGGAGCAGCTTTTTTCGCAGCTTTCTTTGGAGCAGCTTTCTTTGCAGCTTTTTTAGGAGCAGCTTTTTTTGCAGCTTTTTTCTTAGTTGCCATGATTTTTTGAATTTAAATGGTTAGTAATAAGAAATAACAGAGTTAAAAATATAAACTTCTTTTTAACTGCAAAAATTTTTTTTGAAAATTTCAGAAAAAAAATTAAGCTTCAGCAGCAACAGCGTTAACAGATACTACTGTTTTGTTGTTTTTTGTTTTTCTGAATTCAACTAAACCATCACTTAAAGCAAACAATGTAAAGTCTCTTCCAACTCCTACATTTTTACCAGGATGATATACAGTACCACGTTGACGAACGATGATGTTTCCAGAGATAGCAGGCTGACCACCATAAATTTTAACACCCAGTCTTTTGCTCTGAGAGTCGCGGCCGTTCTTTACGCTACCTTCACCTTTTTTATGTGCCATGATAAATGAGTTTAGATATTCTTCAATGTATGGTTATAATTAGATACTAGTAGTACTAATTATGCAATTGCACTGATCTTGATTTTTGTATAATGAGTTCTATGACCATGCTTCTTACGAAAGCCTTTTCTTCTTTTATGTTTAAAGGCAATTACTTTATCGCCTTTAACCTGGCTAACAATTTCAGCTTTAACGGTAGCTTTCACTGCACCGCCAATCGTTAAATTGCCTTCGTTGTCTACTAATAAGACTTCAGCAAACTCTACTGAGTCTCCTGCATTACCGGTTACATGCGGAACGTACAAAGTTTGTCCGTTTTCCACTTTAAATTGCTGACCGGCTATTTTTACTACTGCGAACATAGCTTTTAAATTAAGGAGTGCAAAGGTAAGCGGAATTACAATACGGACAAACAGAAAAAACATTTTTTATTTACTCATAATTAACGCTTTCTGAACTGGCTGGCATGCTATCTTTGCCATCTTCATAAAAGTACTATGAAATTCAAGTCGTTCCTAGCCAGGCCCTTTGCCTCATATATATATAGACAGGTTAAAAAAGATATGCAAAATGCCCTGGATGACCAGGAAAAAATTCTTCAAAATCTGCTTAAAACGGCTTCAAAAACTGTTTTTGGCGCCGATCATGGCTTGGATAAAGTAAAAACGTACGAAGAGTTTAAGCAGGCTGTCCCCATCCGGGATTATGAACAATACAAGCCATATATTGAACAGGTGAAACAAGGAAAGCACAATGTGCTATGGAAAGGATTACCCATCTATTTTGCCAAAACATCGGGCACCACCAGCGGCGTTAAATACATCCCCATCACAAAAGAGTCAATTCCCAATCATATAAATACAGCCCGAAATACACTGCTTTGTTATATGGCAGAAACCGGAAACCATGCTTTTGCAGATGGAAAAATGATTTTTTTATCCGGCTCGCCAGAGTTGGAACGGGTAGGGGGAGTGCCTACCGGAAGGCTTAGCGGTATTGTAAACCATCACATACCACAGTACCTGCGTAAAAACCAATTGCCCAGTTATGAAACCAATTGCATTGATGAATGGGAAACCAAATTGGATAAGATTGTGGAAGAAACGCTAAAGCAGGATATGACCCTTATTAGCGGCATACCACCATGGATGCAAATGTATTTTGATCGTATCAGATCCGTAACGGGTAAACCAATCAATGAGGTTTTTCCAAATTTTTCAGTTTTAGTACATGGCGGCGTAAATTTTGAACCCTATAAGGCAAAGCTTTTTGATACCATTGGCAAAAAGATTGACGCCATAGAAACCTTTCCTGCTTCTGAAGGGTTTTTCGCTTTTCAGGATTCTCAGCAAGCAGAAGGGTTAATATTAAACACCAACAGCGGAATCTTTTTTGAATTTGTTCCCGCCGCAGAAATTTTTAACCAAAATCCTACCCGCATCAGCCTGAAAGATGTAAAACTTGGAGAGAACTATGCATTAATAGTAAACAGTAATGCCGGCTTATGGGGCTATAATATTGGAGATACAGTGAAGTTTGTATCAACAAATCCTTATCGTATAATGGTTACCGGCCGCATCAAACACTTTATATCTGCCTTTGGCGAGCATGTAATAGGAGAGGAAGTAGAGCATAGCTTAATGAAGGCTGCGCAAGAAGAAGGAGTAAGTATTACAGAATTTACGGTAGCCCCCGTAATACAACAGGGTCAGGGCAAAAGCTATCACCAGTGGCTGATAGAGTTTGAAAAAAAACCAGATAACATAGATGTATTTGCTTTAAAAGTAAACGAAAACCTACGGCAGAAAAATATTTATTACGACGATCTCATCACCGGCAATATCCTTGCCCCATTAGAAATTAAAGCCATACGCAAAAATGGCTTTATAGAGTACATGAAAAGCATTGGAAAATTGGGCGGACAAAACAAAGTACCTCGCCTCAGCAACGATCGTAAAATTGCAGACGAGTTGTTGCCATACACCGATTAATTTTTTGGGTAGCCAGCAGTAGAACTCTGCGCTGCTCCGGTTGCGTCGCACACTTCAACAAAAGAATATGAAAACAGCAATTTCAAATGCTGAAGTGTGCCCCGATGTCATTGCACAAACCTAGTAGAGGTTTGCAACAAGCAACGATGTTTCACCGGAGTTACCAACGCCGGGTATCCAAATACCCATCTGGCAATAAACCCTAAAAGTGAAAATATGGCAATATCGGCCATCTGATTTTTGCCAATTAGGTCATTACCTGTCAACTTTCACCGCCTAAACTGCCAGCTTTTCTTTTTTTATACACCGGGCAAGCCTTGGTATAAAATTAGCTTAGCTTTGCACGCCCCTTACAATAGGGCTAATTACTTTAAAAATTAAAAAAACATAAACTATGGCTAAGAAGTTAAACATTACTCCTTTGCACGACAGAGTGGTGGTAAAACCCGCTCCTGCAGAAGAGAAAACTGCCGGTGGTATCATTATTCCAGATACGGCAAAAGAAAAACCCCAACGTGGTACCGTAGTGGCCGCTGGCCCTGGTAAAAAAGATGAGCCTGTTACTGTAAAAGTTGGCGATACCGTGTTATATGGTAAATATGCCGGCACAGAACTGAATGTGGAAGGCGACGAGCTTTTAATTATGAGAGAGAGCGATATTCTGGCAATTGTATAATTTGAGAATTTGAAGATGTGCTAATTATAAATGGTTAGCTGCTTCAAATTTCAAGTCTTCAATGCTCAAATTTTCAAATTAATTAATTTTCAAATTGTATTATTATGGCAAAACAACTTTATTTCGATATTGAAGCAAGAAACCGCATGAAGCGTGGGGTAGACATCCTGGCAAATGCCGTTAAAGTAACCTTAGGTCCTAAAGGCCGTAATGTGGTTATTGAAAAGAAATTTGGTGCACCTGCAGTTACTAAAGATGGTGTTACCGTAGCAAAAGAAATTGAACTGGAAGACCCCATTGAAAACATGGGTGCTCAAATGGTAAAAGAAGTAGCTTCTAAAACAGCAGATATTGCAGGTGATGGTACTACTACTGCCACTGTATTAGCGCAAGCTATTATTAGCGAAGGCTTGAAAATGGTTGCTGCTGGTGCTAACCCAATGGATTTAAAACGTGGTATTGATAAAGCTGTTTCTCTAGTGGTAGAAAACCTGAAAGGGCAATCTCAAACAGTTGGAAGCGATAGTAAGAAAATTCAGCAGGTGGCTACTATTTCTGCTAATAACGATGAAACAATTGGTAAACTGATTGCTGAAGCTTTTTCTAAAGTAGGTAAAGAAGGTGTTATTACTGTGGAAGAAGCAAAAGGTACTGACACTACAGTTGATGTAGTTGAAGGTATGCAGTTTGACCGCGGTTATATCTCTCCTTACTTTGTTACCAACAGCGAAAAAATGGAAGCTGAATTGCAGAACCCTTATATTCTTATTTATGATAAGAAAATATCTGCAATGAAAGATATTCTGCACATTTTAGAGAAAGTAGCACAAAGCGGCCGTCCATTAGTAATTATTGCAGAAGACCTGGAAGGTGAAGCACTGGCTACATTAGTAGTTAATAAATTACGTGGCACATTAAAAGTGGCAGCTGTTAAAGCACCTGGTTTTGGAGACAGAAGAAAAGAAATGCTTACAGATATTGCTACATTAACAGCCGGTACTGTAATCAGCGAAGAAATGGGTTACAAATTAGAAGGTGCAGATATCAGCTCATTAGGGCAGGCTTCTTCTATTACCATTAATAAAGACAATACCATTGTTGTAGGTGGCAAAGGCAAGAAGGCAGATATTACTGCACGTGTTAATCAAATTAAAGCACAAATAGAAGTAACCACTTCAGACTACGATAAAGAAAAATTACAAGAACGCCTTGCTAAATTAGCAGGTGGTGTGGCTGTATTATATGTAGGTGCTGCAACAGAAATGGAAATGAAAGAAAAGAAAGACCGTGTGGACGATGCTTTACATGCAACCCGTGCTGCGGTTGAAGAAGGTATTGTGCCTGGCGGTGGTGTTGCTTACATTCGTGCAATTGATGCTTTAGAAGCTAAAGTACGTGGCCAGATTGAAGATGAGCAAACCGGTATGGCAATAGTACGCCGTGCATTAGAAGAGCCTATGCGCACATTAACTGCCAATGCAGGTATTGACGGTTCTATTGTGGTACAAAAAATTAAAGAAGGCAAAGGCGACTTTGGTTTCAATGCTCGTACAGAAACTTACGAGAATCTGTTTAAAGCAGGTGTAATTGACCCTACAAAAGTAAGCCGTGTAGCTTTAGAAAATGCTGCTTCAATTGCAGGTATGTTGTTAACCACAGAATGTGTGGTGGCCGACAAACCTAAGAAAGAAGAAGCTCATAGCCATGCACATGGCGCACCAGATATGGGCGGTATGGGTTACTAAAAATTATAAGCAACCGCTTATTAATAGAAAAAGCTCCTGCAATTTGCAGGAGCTTTTTTATGTTACCAGCATAGGTACTGGTGGCAACATCCTTGCGTCGCACACTTGTACAATAGTTGGTTAATGGGCCATGGTATATTATATAAAGTATTGCTAAGGTCTATTAGCTATTTACATTGATATTCTTGTATACAAGTACCGCTAAAGTTGGAGTGATGTGCAACAGCTGCTGACCCATCGCAGCGTTGCAGCTAACAAGTGCGACGCAAGGATGCTGCTATGTAAAACGAATGCTGGAATACACCTAATAAAAAACCCTGCATCACTGCAGGGTTTTAGTTTTTTCATTAGGCATTTATTAATTATCGCTGCCCAGTTTTATGGTATAAGGATATACACCCTCGTAACCGGGGTATACACCTTCTACTTTTACATTACTGCTGCCAGCTTTTTCTAATTCTTTGCTTAGCTCATCGGTAGTCATTACTTCTTTGCCATTTACCCGTATAATTATAAAACCTTCTTCAATACGGGTTTTGCTGAATGCGCCTTTATCATCTATATTTTTAATTTTCACTCCGCCTTTAATACTGTTATCAGCAGCTTCTTTTTTGCTGATGGTTTCCAGATCGGCCCCCAGTTTATCTAATACAGATGCTTTTACCACATCTGTATTACCACTGCTGTTCTTAAGTAAAATGTCGGTAGTAATTTCTTTGCCTTCTCGTATGTAAGTGATTTTAATTTTATCGCCAGGGCGGTAAATTGCTACCTGTCCAACCAGGTCGGCACCAGATGTTATGGCGGCTCCGTTTATTTTAGTAATAAAATCTCCTTGCTTAAGGCCTGCAGAAGATGCACCGCCATCTTTGGTTACGCCGGTAACAAAAACACCTTCACCTTCTTTAATGCCTTGTTGTTTTTTTACTTCATCGCTTAAATTATCTGGGGCATAGTTAATACCTAAGTAAGCTCTTTGTACGGTGCCAAACTTCATCAGGTCGGCAATAATTTTCTTTACAATATTTACAGGTATGGTAAACGAGTAGCCTGCATACGTACCGGTTGGAGATGCAATTGCAGAGTTAATACCAATTAGGCGTCCGTCTGTAGTAACCAATGGCCCACCGCTATTACCCGGGTTAACGGCAGCATCTGTTTGTATAAAAGATTCTATTGGTGTACGGCTTTGGCGGCGGTTAATTTCCAGCGTTCTGCCCTTGGCACTAACAATACCTGCTGTTACCGTTGTTTCTAAATTTAAAGGGTAACCAACTGCCAACACCCACTGGCCAACTTTCACATCGTCTGAATTACCATATACTAGAAAGGGTAATCCTTTAGCTTCTATTTTTATAACGGCTAAATCGCTGCTGGGGTCTGCGGCAACTAATTTGGCTTTAAATGTTTTTTTGTTGCTAAGGGTAACATTAATTTCAGAAGCATTATCAATAACGTGGTTATTGGTAACTATGTAACCATCCTCGCTGATGATGGCACCAGAACCGGAAGCCTGCTGAGGTATGGTGCGGCTGCGGTCTCCAAAAAAGTCTTCAAAACCATCTCCAAATAAATCTCTGAAAGGGCTGTTACGTGGCAGGTTATTAGAAACCTGTGCGGCTGCTTTTGTTTTAATGTGTACAGTTGCCGGAATGGTAGCGGCCGCTGCTTGTGTAAAATCAGTTGTGGCAACAGCACCCACCACGCCATCAAAATTGGCGTAATTAGCTGGCAGTTTTTGATTGCCCGTATCGGCACCAGCCTGCTGGTAATAGTAGGTGTCTTTTTTTACAAACTTATTATAAGCCCACATGCTGCCAATAGTGGTGGCAGCGCTTAAAAAAACTGTAACTAATACCTGATTCAATTTCATAGCTAAAAATTTATATACTGTAGTTCACAAATAAAATGCCTATTGACAATACAAAATAACGAAGATGACAATGTATCAGTTTTCCGTTGCTGTTGTTTAACATAAGTTTTACTAAAGCCTTCGTACTTGCTTTTTTCAAATGTAGAAAAAACAGTTGAAACTGTCATTTTGTTTGGGTACTGCTTATAGCAAAACTAGTAGTGTTACCAGCTTATAACGATTTTAAGAAAGCCAGCGTATCTACCCCATCGGCATAATCTGTCAGAGTAGGGGTTTGCGCTTCACCAAAGGGAGTATGGTTTTGCCCCACCAGGCATTGCAGGTCTTTGTTTTGCAGCAGGGTGTTGGCGGCAACATCAGCATTATTGTAATAGCTATAATGTAACTGCGCAATGGGGCTGAAAATGCTTTCGTTTTCTGCTAACAGAATGGCGCCATTGGTCATATAATACTTCTTATTCAATATCAGTAAAGCCAGCTGGTAATCGTAATTGTTTTTAAACTTGTTATGGTCTGCAAAATAGAGATAGTCCTTAAAGGCATCCAGCATGGGTACAAAATCGTAATCCTGTGGTACCAGCACTTGGGTAACATTGCGGCAACCCAATCCAAAATAGAGATGCACATCAGTTGCCAGGTTTTCTAAATCTGCAGTTGTTTCATTGCCGGTTAATAGCGCTACGCTGGTTCTATTGCGCCGAATGATGTGTGGGTATTTGCTGAAATAGTAATCAAAGTAACGGGCGGTATTATTACTGCCGGTAGCAATATAGGCGTCGCAGCCTTTCAGCATCTCACCAAAATAGATCAGCTCTTTTACTCTGGGCTCCCAGCAAATCATTTCGTCAATCAGGTGCTTTAATAAAACAGCATCTTTTGTAGAAGCTTTTATGTAAAGAAGATGGCCACTAAGAAAAACGCATAAAAAATCATGAAAGCCTACCAATGGTATATTGCCAGCCATTACCACACCAACTTTTTTTGCCGCGGTATTTGTGTTGGGTAATTGATATGTCATTGCCCATTTTTCTAGGGCCGTTGGCTGTAAAAATTGGTTGATGATAGCTTCTGTAGCCAAATCTATAAACGGCTGCGTAAACCAGCCATTTTCTCGCTCAGCTTTTAGTTTGGCTTCTTGCCAGCTGGTTTCGTTGGCCGCCATATAAGCACCCAGTCTTACCAATAAAGCTATTCGTTCTTTTAAATTCAACATTCTGCTGTTTAGTATTGTTTTAGTAATTAAATTCGTTGCAAATTTAAATGCCCTTGTTAAAACAGCGGGTAAATTTTAGAACCCTAAAAATTCTTTTAAAACATGGCTATTAAAATAACCGACGAATGTATCAATTGCGGGGCTTGCGAACCCGAATGCCCCAATAATGCTATTTATGAAGGTGGCGTAGAATGGGCCGTTGCAGATGGTACTACTGTTAAAGGCAGTTTTACCCTGATGGATGGCACTTTGGTAGATGCTGCTGCCAAGCAGGCACCAGTAAGTAACGATACTTATTATATTACTCCTAATAAGTGTACAGAGTGCCAGGGTTTTCATGAAGAACCACAGTGTGCTGCCGTTTGCCCGGTAGACTGCTGTGTGCCCGACGATATGTATACAGAAACCGTAGAAGCATTAATGGCAAAAAAAGATAAGTTGCATATTTAAAATGTGCAAAACGGGGGTGATAATAAATTGTTTATTACTGCCAACAGTTGTTAACTTTAAGTATCAAATGTTTTACCTGCAGTGCAAGCTGCATTCAATAGGCGGGTGATATGTTCCGCCATAATCAGGTGAAGGGATTTACTACCTTCACCTTTTTTATTGGGTTTTCACAAAAGATTTTTAATCAAATTGTTTCAACTCTCTTTCCAAACTTAGATATTTGAGCATATTTTTTAATTCTGCACCGTAGGCACTGCAGTGCAATAACAGTTAATTCTCATGTCCACTAAACCAAATATTGCTTTTGTAACCGGTGGTTATTCCGGCGAGGCAGCAATTTCTTACAAAAGCGCTGTAAATATTGAAAAAAACCTGGACCCCGCCAGATACAATGTTTATAAGATAGATATTACCCCTGATGGCTGGTTTTATATTAATAGCGGTGATAAACAATTGGTAGACCGCAGCAATTTTACCATACAAGAAAACGGACAAACTGTAAATTTTGATGCAGTATTTATTGGCATACATGGCACCCCCGGAGAAGATGGCAAACTGCAAGGTTATTTTGATATGGTGGGCTTGCCCTATACCAGTTGCGATGCTGCCACATCTGCACTCACTATGAACAAAAGGTACACAGTAGCCGTTGCCGCATTTGGTGGCATTAATGTTGCAAACTCTTTACACTTATTTAAACATACACCGGTTACTGCTGCAACTGTTTTAGCACAACTATCGTTACCGCTTTTTGTAAAGCCTAATAATGGAGGCAGCAGCATAGGTATGAGCAAAGTAAATGCGGCTGAAGAATTGCCCGACGCATTAGAAAAAGCGTTTAAAGAAGATGAGCAGGTGTTGGTAGAAGAATTTATCAGTGGCAGAGAATTTACAGTAGGTGTTTTTAAAAGCATAGAAGGCATACGGGTGTTACCTATTACAGAAATTATTACACACAAAGAATTTTTTGACTACGAGGCCAAATACCTGGGTAAGAGTGAAGAGGTAACACCGGCTGCAATTGATGCCGATATGAAAGAAAAAATTGAAAGCGCCGCTAAAAAAGTATACGAATTGTTTAATTGCCGGGGTGTGGTGCGCATTGATTTTATTTTTAACCAGGCAAAACAAGAGCCGTACATGCTTGAAATTAATACGGTGCCCGGCCAAACCGATGCCAGTGTGATACCGCAACAGGTAAGAGCACTAGGCTGGCCTTTGCAAAATTTTTACAGCGCTTTATTAGACGAAGCACTGCAAAGAAAATAAAACGTTTTTTATATATTTTATGTAGCCAGCTGTTGTAAGTTTATTCAACAGTGGTTGCGTCGCACACTTCAGCTTAAGAATATGAAATCAGAAATTTCAACTGTTGAAGTGTGCGACGCAACGATGATGACCAAAGAACAACTGCTGGTGCCATAAAATAAAACAGCATTATAAACCAAACCATAAAAAGTGTTTTCATTCATCACAAAAAGACCACTATGGGCAAATATTTTGTTTGCATTAGTGGCATTATTTATTGTGCTTTTCCTTTTTCTGGTTTCTTTAAACTGGATTACTAACCACGGCAGCACTAAGACAATACCAAATGTTACCGGCAAAAATATGCAGGATGCTGTAAAGCTGTTAGAAGGTCAGGGCTTTGAAGTAATAATACAAGACTCTGTGTATAATGATACCATAGCACCTTTACAGGTTGTAAAACAATTTCCGGAAGCAGATGCTGCCGTAAAAATTAATAGAGATGTATATTTAACCATTACCCGGGCGGTAGCACCTACTATTGATATGCCCAATCTGGTTGGTTTAAGTATACGCAGCGCTGAATTAGTTTTAAAACAGTATGGATTGAAGTTGGGTGATACCACTTTTCGGCCAGACTTTGCTAAACACTCTGTACTCTCACAGCAATATAATGGACAAGAAATTGTGCATGGCTCAAAAATAAAAATGGGCAGTAGTATTGATTTGGTGTTGGGCAGTGGCTTAACCAATGAAGATATGGCTGTGCCTGATATGGTAGGTATGACCTTTGCTGAAGCTAAAACATTAATGGAAAGTTATGGTCTGAGTTTTGGCTCTGTAGTACCCCGCCCGGGTATAACCGATACGGCAAGCGCTTTTATTTACGAACAGCGACCGGCACGCCACAACGATGAGCATAAAGTAAATCGCATCCGCTCCGGACAAATGATTGATGTATTTTTGCAAACAGAAAAACCGGTAATAGACAGTATGCCAAAACCGGTTACAACAGATTATTAATACTATTAAATACAACACATGCAAACTATTACTGTAGAAGCTTTAAAAGCAAGAATGGATGCTGGTGAAGCGCTTTATATTTTAGATGTAAGAGAGCCGGCAGAATATGAAGAATTTAATATTGGTGCAAAATTACTACCGCTGGGTCAGGTACAGGCCATGGAGGTAGATGCAATAGAAGAATGGAAAGACAAAGAGGTAATTATACATTGCCGCAGTGGTAAAAGAAGCGCCACCGCTTGTATGTTTTTAGAAACAATGGGTTTTAATAATACTGTAAATGTAGAAGGTGGTGTGTTGGCCTGGATGGAAAAATTTGGCCGCTAAAAAAATAATTAACAAAAAACCGTTACAGCCTAGAGATAAAATAGGTTGTAACGGTTTTTTATTTTAGTAACAGGGTGTTACAATTTAATATTAATAGTAGCCATTACATTTCTTCCGGCCATAGGGTAGAAGAAATTTTCTGTTATGGTTTGCCCTCCATAGATATAACTATACGTATAACCATTGGCCTCGTATAACTTATTAAACAGGTTGTTTACCTGCAAGGCCATAGTAACATTTTTTAGCCATTTATACTGCCAGTTATAAGCTACTCTTGCATCTGCCACATAAAATGGGTTAATGCTACGGGCTTTGTTGCCTGTATTATCTAAATACTGCCGCGAAACATATTTATTCAGCAGGCTAACGGTGGTATTGTTAAGTGGTATAAAGTTTAAAGTAGCGGCACCGGTATAATCAGGAGACAATGCAATAGGTGCATTGCCATGATTGATGGCTTTTTGCCCACCTAAATCATAATCATCTAAAAATTCTGTAAAACTAATTAAGTGGTTTTTGCTAATTGTAAAGTTAGCGCTGGCATTAAACCAATTGGTGGGTTGCACAGCTCCCTGCGCTTCTATACCTGCCCGGTAACTGTTGGGTATATTAGTACGGGTGTAAGCGCCTACATCATTTATTTTTCCGGTTACTACCAACTGGTTTTTATACTTCATATAAAAGCCAGTTACAGACCAACTGCTGTTACTGTAGCGCTTACCAATATTCATTTCAATATTATACAGGGTTTCATGTGCAGGCTTTTGGGTGTTGCCCGATTCAAAATCTTCCCGGTTAGGTTCTTTATTGCCAATGCCGGCACTGGTATAAAATTCTAACCCATTTTTATAATAACTGATGCCAATTTTTGGATTGAAAAAATGGTACTGATTATTCCAGCGGATGGAGGGATTATTTCTAAAGCCATTGAGAATATAACTAACAGTACGGTATTGCAAATCAGTAAACAGCTGCCATTCTTTATTCAGCTGGCGTTGGTATTTTGCGTACACATTAAAGTCTGTTTTATGTGCATTTAAATTATACCAAATATGACCGGCGGGTATATTAACGGTTGCATTAATTACTTTGCCGTAATGGTCTCCATTGTAGCGGGTAATGGCACCCCCAAAAGTTAATTCGTCTTTTTCTGTTTTATGGCTGGCAGAAAAAACAGTACCAAAGAAATAATTATCTAACCACAATTGGCGGATGATATCTGCACGGCGTACTGTATCTCCGGCAACAACAAAATAGGGATAGCCATAGCGGCCAGTGCTTTCATCAATCTTTTGTTCCTGGTAATAGCCTCTACCGCGGGTTAAGAAAAAGGCCGTGGCCAGTGTCCAGCTTTTCGGTAGTTTATGATTTACAAAAAACTGGTAATGGTCTTGGCGGTAGTTATCGGTTTGGTTATTGTATAAAAAGGTATTGTAGGTTCTGTTATTGCTGGTAAATAGGTTAACCGAATCTGCCGTTGTTTTATACAATACCCCCAAATTATTATAGTAATGATTTAGTAAATCTGTATTGTTGCCAGTAAGTTTGGCTTCGGGTATACCATTCCACGCTTGGTATGTTTTTTCTTTGCCACTTAAGATATTAAAACGCAGTGTTGTTTTTTCTCCATACCGGGCACCCGATACAAATACAGATTGCAGGTTAGTGCCGGCTCTATCTATAAATCCATCACTGGTTATTTTAGAAACACGGGCATCTAAGGTGTAGTGTTTGTTTATTAAACCAGTACCTGCTTTAATGGTATGCTTAAAAGTATTAAAAGATCCTATGCTATTGTTTAACTCGGCATATGCTTTTTCATTAAAGTCATTGGTACTTAAATTAAGCGTGGCACCAAATGCCCCTGCGCCGTTGCCAGATGTGCCTACGCCTCGCTGTATCTGAATAGAGTTTACAGAAGAAGCAAGATCTGGTAGGTTTACAAAAAACAATCCCTGGCTCTCCGCATCATTGTACGGAATGCCGTTAATGGTCATGTTAATACGTGTGGCATCACTGCCTCTGATGCGGATGCCGGTATAGCCAACACCATTACCAGCATCTGAATTTACCACTACAGAAGGTGTTTGATTAATAATAAAAGGCAGGTCCTGCCCGGTATTCATTTTCTCAATTTCCTGTTTGTTTAAATTGGTTTTTGTAAACGGCATACGGCTGCCAGCACGTATAGCTTTTACTTCAATAGGTTGTAAAAATAATTGCAGTGTTGTCAGTTGTATACTCACTGCGGCATTAGTACCAATGGTACTAATGTAAGATTGGTAACCAATGCTGGTTACGGTAATGGTGTAATTGCCAGCTTTTTTTACAGCAATAGCAAAACGGCCATCATCCTGCGTGGCAACGGTGCCTGCATTAATTACACTAACTGTGGCACCTGCAATTGGTAGCCCTTTTTCATCAGAAACACGTCCTTTTACCAGCACCTGCTGTGCCAGTACGATTTGGGAGATTAGGAATAAGCAAATCCCCAAAAGCATTTTTCTCATCTGTAATAGATTTTGATGTTAAAAAAATGATTTGAAGGAAACGCTGCGAATAAATGGAGGAAGAACAATAGCAAAAAGCCGTTCACCATCCCTGCGCAGGCATTACCCTGATCAGGTTCTGCGGGTATTATCTCAGCCGAAAAGTTTGGAAACATTTCAGCACCCCGGGGAATCTGAGGCCAGCTGCCCGTTGGCAGCCGCCGGCACAAAGTTAAATGAAAAAAAAGCGGATTGTTGTAACTTTTTATTAGCTGCTTCCGTCACACCTTTACCGTGCCACCCAACAATGCAACATTTTTTAAAACCAACGTCATTAAAAAAATACAAGCAATGAAACAATTACTTTTTTTATTGGTGGCTTTTGCAGGCACCTTATCTGTAGCAGCGCAAACTAAAATAATAAACGATGCAAATGCTGAAGTACGCAATGTGGGCAGCTTCCATGGCATTCGGGTATCCACGGGTATTGAGCTGCAGTTAACACAAAGCGCAGACGAAGGCGTGGCAGTAAGTGCTGTTTCTGATGAGCATCGTAACAACATACGTACTGAAGTAGAAAACGGCATCCTTAAAATTTATTACGATCAGAATAAATTCTGGAAAGGATTTAACGCTAACGGAAAAAAATTAAAAGCCTATGTGTCTTTTAAGAATATTGATAAGCTGGAAGCCAGCTCCGGAGGCACAGTAATTATTAATAATGCCATTAATGTAAGTTCTTTAAATTTAGATGCTTCGTCGGGTGGCTCAGTGAGAGGTGTAATAAATGCTACCACTTTAAATGCAGATGCCAGCAGTGGTGCTCATTTATATGTGAGCGGAAAAGTACACAATATGACAGTAGATGCCAGCAGCGGCGCTCATTTTAATGGATACGATTTGGTTACAGAAACCTGCAATGCAGAAGCCAGTAGCGGCGCTAAAGTGCAGGTAACTATCAATAAAGAGTTGGATGCTAATGCCAGCAGTGGCGGCGGTATTCAATATAAAGGCAGTGCTGTTATTACTAATATTTCTACCGGTAGCGGTGGTAGTGTAAAAAAAGCCAGTTAATAAAATTATTTAACCAGCTTCGGTTCTTTGGGTAGCATCGTTGCGTCGCACACTTCAACATTTGAAATTAGAAACCTCTAATCAGAAATACTGCAGTTGAAGTGTGCGACGCAACCAAAGCTGAACAAAGATATAATAGCTGGTAACAAAAAATAAAAAACCAAAGTATATGAAACGTTTGCTTTTAGGAATGCTATTATGTGCAAGTGCGGCAGTAACCGTAGCGCAAAAAACAATTGTAAATGATGCCAATGCAGCGGCCAGAACCGTAGATGCATTTACAAAAATACATGTTAGCAGCGCAGTAGATTTGTATCTGAGTCAGGGCGATGAAAACGCTGTGGCTGTTAGTGCCATTGAAGTAAAATACAGAGACCGTATTAAAACAGAAGTAAAAGATGGCACTTTAAAAATATGGTACGATACTGAGGGTATTAGCTGGGGCAGCGGCAATAAAAAACTGCGTGCTTATGTATCTGTTAAAACGTTAAGAGAACTACATGCCAGTGGTGCCAGCGATGTGTTTATTAATGGCACCGTAAAAGCGGCAGATTTAAATGTGCATTTAAGTGGTGCCAGCGATTTATCGGGCCGTATTGAGGCTACTAATTTAGACGTGCATGTGAGTGGCGCCAGTGATATGAAAGTGAGCGGTGCGGTTGGCAACCTTAATATTCATGCCGGTGGTGCCAGCGATTTTAAGGGTTATGATTTAACTGCACAAACTTGTGATGCAGATGCTAGCGGAGCCAGCAGTATTTATATTACAGTAGAAAAAACCCTGAATGCAGATGCCGGGGGCGCCAGCGATATACATTATAAAGGCAATGCCGTTATAAAAAAATTTAATAGTGGCGGGGCCAGCACGGTTAAAAAGGTAAGCAAGTAATAGCCATAAAAAACAAACTATAGGCAGGCACACAAGGGTGCCTGCCTATAGTTTTACAGGCTGTTTTCAAATAACAGGTTTAATTATTTGGAAGTAAATGGTATTCTGCCTTACATTTGCACCCCAACATCGCGAAGTAGAGCAGCGGTAGCTCGTCGGGCTCATAACCCGAAGGTCGGAGGTTCGATCCCTCCCTTCGCAACCAAAGAAAAGCTGCCCCGATTAACAGGCAGCTTTTTTATTGAAATAATTTAATGACCGGGGTTTGTAATTCCGGTTTTTTTCCAAAGCAGTTAAAAACTGATAAGGATTGATTACCTCTCAACTCTTTTGCCCGTTACGGGTCAGTTTTGGCGCTGCGCATTGATATTAATTTATGAAAGTAGGTTTTGTAAACATTTTTGGTAAGCCCAATGCGGGTAAAAGCACTTTGCTAAATGCACTCTTGGGCGAGAAGCTGGCTATCATTTCTAAAAAAGTGCAAACAACCCGCCATCGCATTAAGGGCATTTTAACTACCGAAGCATATCAGGTTATTTTTTCTGACACACCCGGTATTATTGAACCCAAATACCGGTTGCATGAAAAAATGATGGCAGCTGTTACAGAAGCAAAAGAAGATGCAGATCTGGCTATTTTATTAGTTGACATTAACGACAAGTGGGAAGAAGCAGATGCCATTTTTAGCAGCTTACAATTCAAAGTGCCGGCACTTGTTGTAATTAATAAGCAAGACATGGCATCGCCACAAAAAAAAGAACTGGCATTTGAATTTTTTAAAAACAAAGCTTATTGTAAAGACATTATTGCCATTACAGCGTTGCGAAAAGTTAATACAGAAGAATTGCTAAACCGTATTGTAACACTATTGCCAGAAGGTGAACCTTTCTTTGATGGAGAAGAAATGACAGATTTACCTACTCGTTTTTTTGTTGGAGAAATAATACGAGAAAAAATTTATGAACAGTATGAAGAAGAGATACCTTATCATACCACTGTTGTAGTAAGAGAGTTTAAAGAAAAAAGTACACTCATAAAAATTCAAGCAGATATTATAGTACAAAGAGATACACAAAAGGGTATTATTTTAGGAGAGCGGGGTAATGGTATTAAAGCATTGGGTACTGCCGCAAGAATAGATATTGAAAAATTTCTTGGACAGAAAGTGTTTCTTGAGTTGTTTGTTAAGGTAAAACCCAAATGGCGCGACAATGATTTATATTTGAAAGAGTACGGTTATCATTAATACTAAACACAAGAATATGAAAAAAATTTTTTTCTTATTGGCAGCAGCCTTGTTTGGTTTTAATACTATGGCACAGGGGCCTGGTAGTCTTAGTTTTTCAACTGATCTTAATTATTTACAGGGCTTGGTTAGAGATGCTGGCTTTTATTCTGGCCTTAGCTTTTCTACTAATAAAAAAGTGGTGGGTACTCCTTTTTTAGTGGAGGAATACTACACCGGGTATATCCGTTTTTTTAATGATACCATCATTCGCAATTTATCATTAAAGTACAATCAACTTTATAATGAACTGTATTATCAGGATACCCGTGGAGAATTGGTCTTAACTACTTCCTTTAAAGAGTTTGGTATTAATGCTGTTACAGGCGGCAGTAATAAAGCATACGTTTTTAAAAATGGTTATCCAGCCTTATCTGGTACTGATGCTAAAACTTTTTACCAGTTTTTGGGCGGGCAGCAAGTAGAGTTTTTAAAACGAAACACCAAAGAACTGAGAGAGGCGGTAGCCATTGATGGCAGCATGTATTACCGTATTATTGACCGAGAGGAATATTATGCATATAATACAGCAAAACGACAGCTCACACAGATAAAAAAAGATAAAGAGTCAATAATAGAAGCATTGCCGGATTTTAAAAATAAAATTGAAACCGTTTGTGCAGCACAAAAAATAAAATGTAAAAACGAAAACGAGATAACACTGTTGTTTTCTCAGCTTTAATAAATGTAAAGATCTCAAATTATGGCAGGATATACTGTGGCTATAGTAGGCCGACCCAATGTAGGGAAAAGCACTTTTTTTAACCGCTTGCTGGAACAACGCAAAGCAATTGTAGATGATATCAGCGGTGTTACCCGCGATAGGCAGTATGGTGTTACCGACTGGAATGGCAAAGCCTTTAACGTAATTGATACCGGTGGTTTTGTGCCAGAAAGCAACGATGTTTTTGAAAAAGAAATTAAAAAGCAGGTATTGGTTGCTATACAAGAAGCCAACGCCATGGTGTTTGTAGTAGATTGCGCCATTGGTATAACAGACCTGGATGAGTCTATGGCGGCTGTATTACGTAAAACTTCTAAGCCGGTTTATCTGGCGGTAAATAAAGTTGACAATCATGAGAGAATGCTGGAGGCTACCGAGTTTTACAGCATGGGTTTTGAGCACATCTTTTTCATTTCAGCAATTACTGGTAGCGGCAGTGGAGAAATATTAGATGCAATAGCAGAAAAAATTATTGTTGATGATACCGCAGAACAAGGCGAAGAAGTAAAGCTTCCTAAGTTTGCAATCATTGGCCAACCCAATGTAGGTAAATCATCTTTACTAAACGCATTGGTGGGAGAAGAGCGTACCATTGTAAGCGATGTGGCCGGTACCACAAGAGACACTATTCATACGCATTATAAATTGTATCAAAAAGAGTTTATGCTTATTGATACTGCAGGTATCCGCCGTAAAAGCAAGGTGATGCAAGACCTGGAATTTTATTCCGTCATCCGTGCCATTAAAGCCATGGATGAAGCCGATGTTTGTTTGCTGTTGCTGGATGCAGAAAAAGGGATTACGGCACAAGATTTAAATATCTTCAGTCTGGCCGCCAGAAAAGGCAAGGGGCTGGTAGTATTAGTAAACAAATGGGATTTGGTGGAAAAAGAAACCAACACCGCAAGAGATTACGAAAAAACATTAAAAGATCGTATTGCTCCTTTTACAGATGTGCCGATACTTTTCATTTCTGTTAAAGATAAACTACGCATATTTAAAGTGATAGAAACTGCGCTGCAGGTATACGATAACCGTCAAAGAAAAATAACCACTTCAGCATTAAATACCGTTATTGAAGAAGCTGTAAAAGCGCACCATGCACCGGTGGTAAGAGGCCACGCAATCAGTATTAAATATGCCACGCAGTTGCCAACAGCAGTACCATCATTTGCATTCTTCTGTAATTTTCCAGATGATATTAAGCAGCCGTATAAAAATTATTTAGAAAATAAATTAAGAGAGAAGTTTGATTTTAGCGGCGTACCCGTGCGTTTGTTCTTTAGAAAAAAATAGTTTGGTTATTTTTTTTAGGTGTTGCCAGCAGCAGAATGCTATGGCAACATCCTTGCGTCGCACCCTTGTGCCATATCACACCAATCAACAGTGATGTGTCACTCCACGAGCGGTGGTACACCAGTACATGTAGCAACTATCTCAAATCAAATTGCAAACATTACTTACCAAAGTACAATTAACAAAAACGGTTTTATCAATCTGCATTTACTATCTTCAAAATAAAAAATGCGGTTCCTGGTATTCGTATTATTAATTCCATTCTATGTTCAGTCGCAAAAAGTAATCAGTACAGAAGTATTGGTAATAGGGGGTGGCACTGGTGGTATAGCGGCAGGTATACAGGCGGCACGTTCTGGTGCTAAAACTATTGTTGCAGAACCCACCACCATACTAGGTGGCATGCTTACCGCAGCAGGTGTAAGTTGTACCGATGGCAACGATGCTTTACCAAGTGGCATATGGCAGCAATTTCGCCAGGCTTTATACCAACATTATGCAACCCGCAAACTGAATACAGGTTGGGTAAGCAATACCAACTTTGAACCCAGTGTGGCAGATAGTATTTTCAAAGCATGGGCTGCCGCAACATCAAACCTCGTGGTAAAATACCAGTGGCAGTTATTACGTGTAACAAAAAAAGACAGGAAGGTTACCGGTGCTATTTTTGAAGATGTATATAAAAAGCAATTTACAGTGGCTGCTAAAGTTGTTATAGATGCCACAGAATTGGGTGATGCGCTAAAGTCTGCAGGTGCATTATATGATGTTGGCATGGATGACCCCTTGTTGACAGCTGAATCTGAAGCCTTACAAAAGAATGATATCATACAAGATCTTACCTGGGCTGCTATTTTAAAAGACTATGGGCCTGGGGCAGATAAAACAATAGAGAAACCTGCGGGTTATGATGAAACATTGTATTACTGCTGTTGTACAGATGCCCCCTGTAATGCCACATCCTGGAATGGTGATAAACTAAAAATGCTGAATTATGGAAAGCTACCCCGCAGTAAAAATGCCACACAAGATAAATATATGCTTAACTGGCCACCACATGGCAACGATATTTATATTAACGTGGTAGAAGCAAGCACAGCAGAAAGAAATAAAGCCTATGAAAAAGCAAAACAGCACACACTGGGGTTTATTTATTTTTTGCAAACAAAATTAGGCATGAAGCATCTTGGCCTTGCAGATGATGAACTAAACAATGGCATGGCTTTAATACCTTATAACCGTGAGGGCAGAAGAATAAAAGGGATGGTGCAATTAACTACCAATCATCTTAAAAATCCATATGCTTACAATTTATACAAAACAGGTATCGCTGTTGGAGATTATCCAGTAGACCACCATCATGCCCGCTATCCTGATAAGGTGCCAGAAATCATTTTTCCACCGGTGCCTGCTTTTAATATACCCATGGGCTGTGTTATACCAGCGCAAATACAAGGGTTATTGGTATGCGATAAAAATATTTCAGTAAGTAATATTGTAAACGGCAGCACCCGCTTGCAGCCTGTTGTATTATTAACCGGCCAGGCTGTAGGCGTTATAGCGGCTTTATGTGTGCAGCAAAATATAGCACCGGTAAAATTACCAGTAAGAAAACTACAGCAGGCTTTATTGAATGAGCAGGTTTTTCTTTTCCCATTTTCTGATGTAAGTATAGATGAGTTGTATTGGATAGCAGTACAAAAAGCGGCAGTAACTGGTATTTTGCAGGGTTATGGTAAACCTCAGGGCTGGGCAAATAAAATGCTCTTTTTTCCAGATAGTTTAATTACAATGCAAACATTGGCAAAAGGGCTTCATCAGTTTGAACCTCGTTTCCCACTTTCAAAATATGATTCAAATAATTTTCTTACTATAGCGCAAGCGTGGCAAATGATAGCGGAAATGCATCATTTATACCTGCAGCGGTTAAAAATTCCGCATAAGTATCCTTCTGCTGTTGTTAACGAATATGTACCGCTATTAAACAAAGCAGGCCTCACTCAAAGCAATGGCAATAACGCCATAACGCGTAAAGAAGTAGCCGTGTTATTAAATGGCCTTGCACAAAATCCGTTTAATAAACCCGTTTCTATAAAAGGTGATTTTTAAATAAAGCCTTTGCAATTTTTTGCGCCACAACCACAAGGAAGTTTACCATCGTGATGCGTTTCTCCGTAATTGGTGCTTAATTCTTCTCCTTTTTTTATTGTCCGTAGGGTGTAAAATTCTACACGGTTTTGTGTTACCCGCATATATGTGTTGGGGTTACAACTGTGGTTAATAAAACGAAGATCGTTGGCATTAACACCGGCGTTTAACGCATAGCCATTGCCAAACTCCACCATATTTACAACACCCTTGCTTTGCTTTACAATTTGCATGGCTTCTTTCATGGTAATAATTAAGCCGCCTAAATCTCCAATCTTACGCCGTGCAGGCATATTGGTTACAGCATAAGCACCCATGCCGGCAATGCGGCTTTTGGCCACTTTAACCGGAAAGTTTATTTTATAATCTGGAGTAACAGGTTTTTTTGTACTGGCCATATGCTATGCTCGGTTTTCTTTTTTTAATTGTGCGTCAAAAATCCAGGTGCCAAAAGGCAAAAAGGCTGCAGCAATGCCATAGAACCATTTCTTAAGTGGCCAATGCTTTTCTATTTTTACTAGTAACAGTAGTAACAGGTATAGCATAAATAAAACGCCGTGTGCCCAGCCAACCATTTTAACGGCTGCAGGTTGCTGCCATATATATTTTAAAGGCATAGCAATACCTAATAATAATAACCACGATAACCCCTCAGCAAAACCCACCAGGCGTAAACGGGAAAGATTGTCTTTTAACCAATGCGTCATTTAATTTTTTTTGCGAAGGTAGGGCTTGTGGTTGTTGACTGCGCATTGCTGTAATTATTGTTGTGGCAAGTATTGTTTTGGCAACTGTAGGTCTGCACTTTCTGCCTGCCAGAAAATGGAAAGTATCCACCAGCGCTTACCATCATTATACAATTGAATGCTGTTAACACCCCTCATAAAAGGCGAGGCATCTGTAGCCGTTTTTTTAGCGGCATACGTACTAAAGCAATGCGCAATGCGGCCAAATACTTCCTGTCGGCGAAATATTTCTGTTTCAAAAAAACCATTTTTTTCTAATACTGGCCCGTTGGTGGTAATATAATCTTCTACAGTCATCACTCGTTTTACAATTTCTCCGTTAGGGCGGTTGCCGGTTGCCACCATTTTGGCTTCAGGTAAAAATAAACTGCGCATGCGGTTCCAATTCCGCTTTTCACTGGCTGCACCAGAAATTACTGCATACAAACTGGCAATAATAGCATCCACACTATTTACATCAGCAGTATTGGCAATAACAGTATCTGCTTTATTTACAGGATTGTTTTGCGCATGCAGGCTGGCTGTTGCAAAAGTAAGTAACAACAAAAAGAAAATTGGTTTCATACATTCAGTGGTATTGTTATGAAACTTAAATATAAATCAAATTGGCTCAATACTGCGTTGCGGCTGAACGGAGCGCCGCAACAATGTATACTTGCAGCACCACTGCTGGCTACCAAATAAAAAGCCCCGCCAAACAGCGGGGCTTTTATAAAAAAGGTACTTACTTATTTACCCGATTTTTTGCCATTCTCTTTTTCAAACTTTGCATAGTCTTCTGCGTTCAGCACTTCTCCTTTAATAATCAATGCCACGGGTTGTTCAACACCACTAATTTTTACAAAAATTGTTTTTTCAAACGGCCCGGCCGCAGCTGCATTAAAGCCAGCAGTTATTTTATCTTTTTTACTTTTTGCAATGGGTTTTTGCGGCCAAACCGGCGTGGTGCAACCGCATGATGCAGTAGCATTTTCAATAACAACGGGCTTGCCGCTTATATTGTTAAAAGCAAAATCGTGTGTTACGGGTTGGTTTTGTTTTATTTTACCAAAATTGTATTGCTGCTCAGTAAACTTAACAACTTGAGCAGGTAATTTTTTTTCTTGTGCTACGCCCAATACGGTTATAAAAAGTACGGGTAACATAAACAACAGCTTCTTCATGGTATTATTTATTTTTTAATTGTTATTGGCCATTTTTTATTAGGGCAATGCTTTTATTTTCTGGTGCAGAAGCGGCAGGGGCTTTATAAACAGCACCTTTAATGGTAAGTATTTTTGTTTGTCCGCCATTGTAAATAATAGTAACTGTTTTTTCAAACGGCCCTTCGCTGTATGCATTATAACCTACGGTTATTTTTGAGTTGCCGTTGGGGTTCAGCGGCTCGCGGGTCCAAACGGGGGTGGTGCAGCCGCAACTGGCTCTTACATCCTCAATCTTAAGAGTGTCTGCACTGTTATTGGCAATTAAAAACTCGTGTGTAACAGGGCGGCCTTGTTGTATGCTGCCAAAATCAAAAGAGGTTTCTTTTAAAATTAAGAGTGCTGCATTGGGGGTTGCGGGGGCAACCTGCGCCCATACGGCAGTACCGGCAACTAATAAAACCAAAAGGGTAACTATTTTTTTCATTTTATAAAGTATTACGGTTTTAAAACGATGTTCAAATTTACATATTGTAATTTAAACGGCACAACCCAAAAATCAGTTCTTGTAAATCATTAACAGCTTCTAAGTAAATATAATTATGGTACCGGCAGGGTAGCTAGCCTCAGCCCCGGTTGCGTCGCACCCTGCAGCGGCACTGCATGGCCAAACATAGTTTGCAGGGCACTGACTAACAAGCTATCAACAGACTTTCGTCTGTTAGTTTTTTTGTGAATTTTCAATATAAATTAAACTTAGATTTGCCTCATGGAAAGTACCAACACCACCGAGTTGCTGCTGGATGAAAAATTGTCCTTCGACCATTTTCGCCAGGAAGTATTAAACGATTTCCGCTTGGCCTGCGAAAGCCGGGAAGCCAGTTTATTGGGGCGTAAAGAAGTATTAACCGGCAAAGCTAAATTTGGCATTTTTGGAGATGGTAAGGAGCTGCCCCAGGTAGCCATGGCCAAGTTTTTTAAAAAAGGAGATTTTTATAGCGGTTACTACCGAGATCAGACTTTTGCCTTTGCAACCGGTGCCGCAACGGTTACCGAGTTTTTTGCACAGCTATACAGCAACCCCGATACAGCTTATGACCCGCACAGCGGTGGCCGGCAAATGAACTCACATTTTGCCACCCGTTTTGTAGATGCGCAAGGAGAGTTTTTAGATTTAACCAATCGTAAAAACCTGGCAGCAGGCATGGCACCCACCGCTGCACAAATGCCCAAAGCATTGGGTTTTGCCATGGCATCAAAATCGTTCAGAAATATTCCGGTATTAAAACAATTTCAGCAGTTTTCTAATAACGGTAATGAAGTATGTTTTTGTACTATTGGTGATGCGTCTACCAGCGAAGGACATTTTTGGGAAACCGTAAATGCCGCCGGAGTTATGCAAGTGCCATTAGCTATTTTTATTTGGGATGATGGGTATGGCATTTCTGTTCCTAAAAAATACCAAACTACAAAGGGGTCTATTTCAGAAGCACTAAAAGGTTTTCAAAAGAAAGAAGGCACCAACGGTTTAGATATTTATAAAGTAAAAGCGTGGGATTATGCCGGCATGTGCGAAGTGTTTGAAGCAGGCATCCAAAAAATAAGAGAAACACATACCCCCGCAATTTTTCATGTAGAAGAAGTAACACAACCACAGGGGCATTCCACATCGGGCAGCCACGAGCGGTATAAAACACCCGAGCGATTAGAGTGGGAGCGGGAATGGGATTGTATAAAAAAAATGAAAGAGTGGGTGGTTGACAACTCCTTAGCTACTGAAGAAGAGTTGAGTGATATTGAAAACAAAACCAAAGAAAATGTACGGGAGTATAAAAACAATGCCTGGCAGCAATACCAGCAACCAATTAAAGAACAGGTAACTATTACTGCAGCTAAAATTAACGAAGTTATTACTGCTGTTCCTGATTGTGCAGAAAAGCTGGAACCAATGGTTATTGCGCTTGTAAACAACCGCGAGCCCAATCGCAGAGATATTATGCGGGCATTGCACCAGTCAATATTACATACACAAAAAACCAATGCAACTGCAGCTGCCGGTTTAAAAGAATATTACCAGCAATTAAAAGAACAAAACAAAAATTTATACAATACCTGCTTGTATAACGATGGTCCACGCAGTGCCTTAAAAGTGGTAGCAGAACCTGCGGTGTATGAAGCAGACGCAGTTACTATTAACGGTTATGAAGTGCTGAATAAATACTTCGATCAACTGTTTGCCAACAACCCAAAAGTGGTAGCATTTGGTGAAGACCTTGGGTTTATTGGAGACGTAAACCAGGGCTTTGCCGGCTTGCAGGCAAAGCACGGCGATCAGCGAATTTTTGATACAGGCATCAGAGAGCTTTCAATAATGGGGCAGGGTATCGGTATGTCAATGCGGGGGCTGCGGCCAATTGCAGAAATACAATACTTAGATTACCTGGTGTATGGTTTACAGCCATTAACAGACGATGTGGCTACCATGCATTTCAGAACGGTAGGTGCACAAAGTGCCCCGTTAATTGTAAGAACCCGCGGCCATCGTTTAGAAGGTATCTGGCACAGTGGTTCGCCCATGGGTATGATCATTAATTCTTTGCGGGGTATGCACGTTTGCGTGCCGCGTAATATGGTGCAGGCTGCCGGCATGTACAATACCATTTTAGAAAGTCACGACCCCGCATTGGTCATAGAATGTTTAAA
>REAR01000224.1 GCA_004295245.1 Sphingobacteriales bacterium
CTTCAATCAGGAGCAACAGGGATGTCGTCTATAAGTGGTAATTTTTATCCGGAAGTTATGGGTTGGATGTGTAATAATGCAAACAATCCTGATAAATTGATAGATGTAAAATGGCTGCAATCGGAATTAAGCCGAGCGGACCCATTGATACATATTGCTTACCCCATTAGTGCAAAATATTTTTTGCGCAAAAGAGGTTTGCCGGTTCGTAGTATCAGCCGGGTAATAGCGTTGGAACTTACGCCCAACCAAAAGAAAACATTAGATGAATTATATGATAGTTTTAAAAGATGGTGTGAAAGATTGGACATAAAACCGGTGGATGAGAACAATTGATGCTGCCGAAGTATCCGTTGGATGCTGCGATTTAATTAACTTGTTGTATGAATATATTTTTCTTTTTTGAGCCCGGCTACAGTGCTACGATGATTGTATGAATATATTTTTCTTTTTTGAGCCCGGCTACAGTGCTACGATGAAGCTTCATTGGCGTCGCACTCTTGTACGATATAACTTTACTCAGCTCTTTTTCAGTTCGAAGCATCGTTATAATTTAGTAAGAATATTTTTTTTATTCTGTGCTTCTGTGCTTCTGCGGCAATCTTCTGCTTATGCCCAACCCAACACCGACAACCAATACGCCAAACCTCTCAAAGAAGTTCTCAACGATATTCAAAAAAAATATGCCATTACCATTAAGTACGATGAAAAAATGGTAGCCGGCAAAACAGTTACCTACGCCGATTGGAAATACCGCCCCGATGCAGAAAAAACATTAGAAGCAGTGCTGATGCCATTATCACTAAAAGTAAAAAAGGAAGGTGACAAAAAATACAAACTCAGCGAATACGAATATTACCGCTGGGCACCTGCAGAAGGTTGGGTCGAGTTAGATAGAATTGCAGCACAATACAAAACAGTAGAAGAATGGGAAAAAAGAAAAGCTGAATTAAAGCCCTGTATTAAAGAAGCATTACAGTTAACCCATTTACCAGCTTTACCCAAATCAACTCCTATAAAAACTGCCATCAGAAAATTTGATGGCTACACCGTTGAAAATATTGCAATAGAAATTTTACCCGGTGTTTGGATAAATGGGTCTTTATACAAGCCAGCAAAATACAAAGGCAAAATTCCGGTGATATTAAATCCCGATGGTCATTGGGAAAAACAACGCTACCGTGCCGATTGCCAATACCGTTGTGCAGCTTTTGCAAAAACGGGGGCCATGGCATTCAGTTACGATTTATTTGCCTGGGGCGAATCCATGTTGCAGTTTAAATATGAAGACCATCGCCGTAGTTTATCCATGACGATACAGGCATTGGGAAGCATTCGCATTCTCGATTATTTATTAGCACAAAAAGATGCAGACACCAACCGTGTTGCCATAACTGGTGGTAGCGGAGCAGGTAGTCACAGTGTTTTAATGACGGCATTGGATGGCAGGATAAAAGTATCCGCTCCTGTTGTTGCCATTAGTTCTTATTTCTATGGAGGCTGCCCTTGCGAAAGCGGTATGGATATTCATAGCTGCGGTGGCAGAACGGATAATGTGGAAATAGCTGCGATGGCTGCACCAAGACCGCAATTATTAATCAGTGATGGCGGCGACTGGACAGATAAAATGCCGGAGCATGATTTTCCTTACCTGCAAAAAATGTATAGCTGGTATGGAAAGAAAGAAGATGTACAGAATGTACACCTGCCCAATGATAAACATGATTTCGGTATTACCAAACGAACACCATTGTACCAGTTCATGGCGAAATATTTAAACTTAAATATCAAGGCTATACAAAATGATTCTGCAAAAATTGACGAATCAAAAATTACAATAGAGCCAGAGGAGGCTATGTATGTGTTTGGTGATAAAGGTGAAAAATTACCAGCACATGCTGTTCATGGTTTTGAAAACCTGGAAAAATTATTTTATTCAGAGATAAAAAATGCTAAAGCAAAACAGCGGTATAAAATC
>REAR01000225.1 GCA_004295245.1 Sphingobacteriales bacterium
CTATTGCAGAGGTACAAGTAAATAAATCACATCCTGTAATTGTATAAACAACAATTCCAGTAAACGTACCATTCGGAATAAATGTATATCCGCCTGTCGTATTTACTATAAATGTACCTGTCGGATTAGTTATATTTTGACTTGTAACTGTTACCAATCCATCTGGGTCTGTAAATACAACTGTACCACTTATTGAAGTGTTTGATGTGGTGCTTGTGTTTATATTTGTTGCTATTGGTGCATCGTTCACGCCTGTAATGGTTATCGCAATTTGAGCTGTCGTACAACCATTTATATTACATACATTATATATGGCTGATGTGGTAGTGATTACATTTTGGGCTAATTCTACACTCGCATTTGGTATAAATGTATATGCTCCTGTCAATGAATTGGTTATAATTATATTTCCAAGTGGACTTTGTACTGCAATTCCTGTAACCGTTAATTGTGTGTTATTCCCTGTAATTGGATTAATATCATTGGTTAATACATTTCCTGTTACTGTGCCACTTTCTAAAACTGTGTTAATATCATTTACTGCCGTAGGATTTAAGGTATTTTGAGTTACCGTAACGGTTACAATCGAATTTGTGCATGCTAGAAAAATATCACATCCGCTTACTGTAAATGTGGTAATTCCTGTAAATGTTCCATTCGGAATAAATGTATATCCGCCAGTTGTTGATACTGTAAATGTACCACTTGGATTGGTTATATTTTGACTTGTAACTGTTACATTTCCGTCTGGGTCTGTGAATGGTACTGTACCTGCAATGCTTGTGTTTGATGTGGTTGATATATTTACATTTGTTGCAATCGGTGCATCGTTTACACCTGTAATCGTGATGGCAATTTGAGCTGTCGTGCAACCATTTATATTACAAACAGTATAAATTGCTGATGTAGTGGTAATTACATTTTGGGCTAATTCTACACTTGCATTTGGTATAAAGGTATATGCTCCTGTCAATGAATTCGTTATAATCAATGTACCAAGTGGACTTGGTGTTACAATTCCTGTAACCGTTAATTGTGAGTTATTCCCTGTAATCGGGTTAATATCATTGGTTAATACATTGCCTGTGGTTGTGCCACTTTCTAAAACTGTGTTTATATCATTTACTGCCGTAGGATTTAAAGTATTTTGTAAAACTGTAACCGTTACTATCGCACTTGTGCAAGTAAATAAATCGCAGCCACTTACTGTAAATGTGGTAATTCCTGTAAATGTTCCGTTTGGAATAAAGGTATATCCGCCTGTCGTATTTATTGTAAATGTGCCTGTCGGATTAGTTATATTTTGGCTTGTAACTGTTACATTTCCGTCTGCATCTGTGAATGGTACTGTACCACTTATTGAAGTGTTTGATGTGGTGCTTGTGTTTACATCCGTAGGAATAGGTGGGTCGTTTACACCTGTAATCGTTATCGCAATTTGAGCTGTCGTACATCCATTTATATTACATACATTATAAATGGCTGATGTAGTGGTAATTACATTTTGGGCTAATTCTACACTTGCATTTGGAATAAAGGTATAAGATCCTGTCAATGAATTCGTTATAATCAATGTGCCAAGTGGACTTTGTACTGC
>REAR01000159.1 GCA_004295245.1 Sphingobacteriales bacterium
CCAAATTTGGTATTCGTTGCTGCCCTCGGGCACAATTATTTGCTGGCTTAGCTGCGATTGCTGGTTGTATTCAAATACATAATCGGGCAAAATACGGTTGGCCTTTACATTAAAACGGGCAATATCGGTAAGGCGGTTTTGCGCATCGTAATAATAAAATGTTTTAGAAAGCAGTTTGCTTTTTTGAGTAACTCTTTCTTCGGCAATATTTCCGTGTTCATCGTATTCAAAACTCACCAAAATAGTATCGGTGCTATTTTTTACTTTAATCATTTTCTCGGGCTGGTTATTGGTTTTATACCACCATAAATGTATTTCTGTAATGGCCGGAAAATTTTTATAGGTGGTGGCAGATTGTAGAAGCGTTACCTGATTGGCGGCATTGTATTGATAATTGGTAACTGTTACCGTTTCTGAGGTACTGTCTGAACTACGGATGAGCAGCCCTTGTGTATTGTAGTTTGCTTTTAACCAGTTTTCTCCAGCATCGCTGGTGTTAGTATGGGTGGTGACTGTATTTTTTGCAATGTTAATGGTTTGTGCCAGTTGTATGCCATCCTGCACGGGTTGGTTGCCTACAAATGTGGCAAAAGAAACAGCGCTTACTTTATTGGTGCGCAGCAATTGATATTGCTGGTTAATTTGCTGGGTGCTGATGATGTCTTTGTAATAGTATTGGGCAGTGGCCGGAATACTTAAAAAAAAGAAGCTGGCAAAAAAAAGAGAAAGGGTTTTGATAGAGGAAATACACATTTTATTCATAATGCAAGAAACGAAATAAGGCTGGTAATAATGTATTTGCTGGTAATAAAAATTTGTGGTTATTTTTAACCAAATTTATAAACGTGTCATATAGAAAGGAACGGGAAGAAAAAATTTGTTTAAACTGCGGGGCGCACCTGGAGGGGCGGTTTTGCCATGTATGCGGACAGGAAAATACGGAGCCCAAAGAATCGGTATGGGGGCTGCTGACACATTATGTTTATGATATTATACATTTTGATGGAAAGTTTTTCAGCACCTTAAAAACGTTAATTGCAAAGCCGGGTTTTTTGCCAAAAGAATATATGCAGGGGCGCCGGGCCAGTTACCTGAACCCGATACGGATGTATGTGTTTACATCGGCTTTTTTCTTTCTGCTATTTTTTGCCTTTTTCTACTCTCAGCAGGAAATTAATATTACCGGAAAAAACCGCGATAAAAAAAATAAAACGGAAAAAGGAAATAAAAACAGTGCTATTAAAATAGATACCAGTGGCTTCTTTAATGAAAAGGGGTTATTGGATAAGGCTACATCTAAAGAAGACTCTTTAGCCGTACGGCAAGGGTTAAATGCCTTGAATGCATTGAAGGATACTATAAAAACACAGGCAGATTCTGGCAACATGAAATTTTCGGTTACGGACAATAAGTACCCCACTGTTGCTTACTACGATTCTGTACAAAAAATACTTCCTGAAAATAAGCGAGATAATTGGATGCTTCGCACCATCCGCCATCGGGAGATTTCTATTAATAATAAATATGATAATAACCCGGATAAGATACTGACGGCGTATATTGACAAGTTTATGCATACGTTGCCACAGATATTATTTGTGTCTTTGCCTTTATTTGCTTTTTTATTGTGGCTGGTATACATTCGTAAGGGCAAAACGTTTTATTATGCAGACCATATTATTTTTACTGTATTCCTATACATCTTCAATTTTATAACGCTTTTTGTGTTTTTTATATTTAACAAACTAAACGATGCTATTTCACTATCGTTATGGAATTGGTTAAATTTTGCTTTATGGGTTTATAGTTTTTATTACCTGTATAAGGCCATGCGGGTATTTTACGGACAACGGCGATTTAAAACAATTGTAAAGTTTTTAATAGTCAACTTTCTCTCCTTTATATTTTTGATGCTTGTTTTTATTGCCTACATGATTATTACAGCCTTTCAAATTTAAAACCTGTTTATGCACGATAACGCAGCGGAAGCCTTTAAGAGATTAGCTGGTATTATGGACGACCTGCGGGAGAAATGCCCTTGGGATAAAAAGCAAACAACAGAAAGCTTGCGGCAGTTAACCATTGAAGAGACCTACGAACTGGCCGACGCTATTACAGAAAAAGACTGGAAAGGTATTAAAGAAGAGTTGGGAGACCTGATGCTGCACCTGGTGTTTTATGCAAAAATAGGAACAGAGCAAAACCAGTTTACACTGCCTGAAGTAATTGATGGTATTTGTGAAAAACTCATTCGAAGGCATCCGCATATTTACAGCGATGTAAAAGTGGAAAACGAGGAAGATGTTAAAACAAATTGGGAGAAGCTGAAACTTAAAGAAGGTAAAAAAAGTGTATTAGGTGGCGTGCCCAAAGCGTTACCAGCTACCGTAAAAGCCATGCGCCTGCAGGAAAAAGCAAAACAGGTAGGATTTGAGTGGGATACAAAAGACCAGGTTTGGGATAAAGTACTGGAAGAAATGGAAGAATTAAAAGAAGTAGTGGCCTTGCAGGATGCTGTAAAAATGGAGGAAGAGTTTGGAGACCTTGTGTTTTCTTTAATTAACTACGCACGGTTTTTGCAAATTGACGCAGAACAGGCGCTGGAGCGTACCAATAAAAAATTTATTAGTCGCTTTACACAAATGGAAGCAGTGGCCTTAGCGCAGCATAAAAATCTTGCAGATATGAGCCTGACTGAAATGGATGCCATATGGAACAGCATTAAAAAAGCAAATACCAGCCAGTGAAACGTTTTTTGCAACAGGTGGCAGCTAAAAATACCATCTTCCTGTTAAGTGCAGGTTGGTTATTTACTATTGCTTTTGTAATTGACAATTACTGGTTCTCTACTTCATCGGCCCGCTACCTTCATAAAAATATTGAAGCCAGTTTGCAAGCTAAGGAAAGAGATTATCAACCCATCAGTAAAAACCTTGCTTTATTAACACGCCTTGCCAGCCAAAACTATACTGAAGCAGAATTACAATTATACAGTGAAGCCAATAAGGGCTATTGTATTCTTATTTATAAAAAAGATACTACAGAACTAACCCTTAAGTTTTGGAACAGCCAAATGGCAAATCCGTCTGCTGATTTATTGTTATATGGCGATGATAACAGATTGGTTAAACTGCGTAACGGTCAATATGAAATGATGCGAACACGTTACAAGCAGCCGGATGGTACTGAACTACTAGCGGTGGGGATGCTGCCCGTGAGAAGAGAGTATTTTATTGAAAACAAAAACCTTAAACGGGAGTTTATTGGCTTTCCGCAGGCAGAGAAAAATATTGCTATCAGTACAGATGCCACACAATACGCGGTTAAAAACATAGCCGGTAATACACTATTTTACATACAGGCAAAATTCAGCAGCACCCAAAATACAGGCAATTGGCTTTCCTTAATTTTAAATTTGATGGGGGTTTTGTTATTGCTGATTGTATTGCACAATACTGCTCATTTTGTATCTGAACAGTATGGCTATTTGAAAGGTACTTTCTTACTGGTGTTATTGGTACTTGTATTTAGAACCATTACCTACCTATACCCGGGCTTTATTGATGTAAAAGAATATGAATTATTCAGTCCGTCCGTATATAGTTCCAGCATTATTTTAAGTTCTTTAGGAGACTTACTGGTGAATGCTTTATTGTTTTGCTGGATCGTACTTTTCTTAAGAAGAGAAGTTGGCACCAAAAAACTAAATATTGAATTTAATGCTAAATGGTACTGGCCGGCGCTAACTATACCGGTGCTTTTTTTGCTGATAGTTGCCTTTAGCATGGCCACCGTTATTAAAAGCCTTATTACCGATGGGCAGATATCTTTTGATGTAACAAATTTTTTTACATTAGGCGCTTACAGTATTGCAGGCTTTATCATTTTTGCAACACTCTGTCTCAGCTTTTACTTTCTTTCGCAGATTATTATGCAGCTGGTGGCCCCATTAATTAAGGACCGGATTTATGTTTTATACATAGTAGTTGCCGCAGGAGGCCTTTTATTGCTTACACTAATGCCCAATACCAATTATGTAGAACTGAATATTTATGTGTTACTATGGATGATTGGGTATTTGTGGTTTATGCAGCAACAAATTTTTTCTAACTGGGCCATTACACTTTCAGAAGTATTGGTGTGGCTCTTTATTTTCTCTGCTTCTATTTCAACTATAATCATTATTGAAAACCGCCAGTTGGAAGTAGAGAAAAGAAGACGCATTGCAGAAAAACTGGCATCACAGGCAGATCCAAGCAGTGAACGATTATTGAGTATTGCTTTAACGTATATTGATAATAGTTTTCTTACCAGCAACTTTGATCGGTTTCGGCGCTCTGCTGCTAACCTCGAATTGAAGGATAGTATTATTAATAAAAACCTAAGCGCATACCTGGCAAAATACGATACACATATTTTTACGTTTGATTCTTCAGAAGCCCCATTGTTTAACGAATATGCGGTTTCTTACGACACGCTCAATACTATTTTTAAAGTGGATGGGCGTGAAACCAATGTTGCCGACCTGAAGTACTTTGAAAAATCTTTTGATAAGTTCTCTTATATCTTTCGCAAATCTGTTGCTGATAGTATTGGCAATACTATGGGTTATGTGTTTATTTTATCTGAACCCAAGCGGTATAAAAACGATGCATTAGTGCCAGTACTGTTCAGGTCGCAGAAAGAAGATTTACCCGAGTATTCTGACAACTACACGTTTGCCATTTACAATGGCATGAACATGGTTGACTATTATAATGAGTATGAATTTCCCACAAAGCTGGATTCTACCATGTTGCCTGCTGCAGAATTTGAACAACGCCGCAAAAATGGGTTTAATGAACTTTGGTACCGCGATGGTAAAAAAGTAGTAATTATTGCAAGGCGGGATAATTACCTCTTACAGGCTATCACGCTATTTGCATGGCTGTTCAGCATTTTTATTATTCTGCTGGCATTTTTCAGGGTATTTACAGTATTGGTACAAACAAGACTGCGTTACCAGCAAATACGTCAGTATTTTCAGGTCAACCTAAGATCTCAAATACACGGCACCTTTATTTTTGTAACACTGGTATCTTTTATTGTAATTGGTATTACCACTATCTTCTTTTTTGTAAACCGGTATAAAAGAAATAACCTGGATAAGTTAAGTAAGGCCATCCAGATAATGAACAACCAGGTTAAAACCGAAATTGGCCGGCATGAAGCGTTTGATGATATGGTAAAGTTTTATGAAACAGGAGCAGATAACCGGCTGGAAGAAATAACGAAGCGGGTGGCAGAAATACATGGGGCCGATATTAATTTTTATGACCTTAATGGCAACCTGGTGGTTTCCTCAAACCCATTTGTATACAATAAGGGTATACTAAGTGAGGTGATGAACCCCGTTGCTTATTACAACCTGCATCAAAGAAGACTGGTGCAATACATAACTGATGATGAGCACATGGGCAGCGTATCCTATCAAAGTATTTATAGCCCCGCCCGTGCAGAAGATGGAGCACCTTATGCGTATCTAAATATACCGTCCTTCGATTCTCAGACTGAATTGAAACGGGAGATTTCTAACTTTTTGGTTACAATTATTAACCTGAACGCATTTATTTTTTTAATAGCAGGTGCTATTGCCTTGTTTATTACTAACCGCATCACTTCTTCATTTACGCTTATTAGCGATAAAATGCGGGCAATTAACCTAGGCCAGGCTAATGAAGAAATTGTTTGGAACCGTAACGATGAAATAGGAGAGTTGGTAATAGAATACAACAAAATGGTAAATAAGCTGGAGAATAGTGCGGCACAATTAGCCAAAAGCGAACGCGAAGGCGCCTGGAGAGAAATGGCCCGGCAGGTAGCACATGAAATTAAGAACCCGCTTACCCCAATGAAGTTAAGTATTCAATACCTGCAAAAAGCTATTGGTAACAACGCTCCCAATATAAAAGAAATGACTACCAATGTGGCTAAAACACTGGTAGAACAAATAGACCACCTGTCTCGTATTGCTGCAGAGTTTTCTCAGTTTGCCAATATTGGCAATCCTAAAAATGAAGTGTTTGATTTGCATGAAATGCTCTATTCTCTCAGCTCACTGTATAAAGCCACCGAGAGCTTACAGTTTGAATGGAATGCCGTGCCGCAACGCATAATGTTGTTTGCCGATAAAACACAATTAAACCGCTTGTTTACCAACTTGCTTCAAAATGCAGTAGAAGCTTGTGTAGGCCAGCCAGAACGAAAAGTGGTAATGAGTGAGCAGTTAGAGAATAACTATATAATTATACAGGTAACAGATAATGGTTACGGCATACCAGAACATATACAAGAAAAAATATTCACACCTAATTTTACCACCAAAACATCTGGCACCGGTTTGGGCCTGGCAATGAGCAAGAGTATTGCAGAGCAAGCCAAAGGAGAAATTTGGTTTAATACCAAAGAAGGAGCGGGCACTACTTTTTATGTAAAGCTGCCTTTATTGCGGGCTACAAATTAGTTAGTTTCCAACATCGGTTCGTTGTGCAGCATCCTTGCGTCGCACCGCACTCTTGTGCAGTAAAATACCAGTCCGCAAGTCGGCGGGAGTCAGAAAGTCCGCAAGATTTTTACGCTATCAACAATTGTCTTCCGGACTTTCGGTCTTGCTGACTTACGGACTATTTGTACAAGTGTGCGACGCAACGATGCCCAATAGCATTACCAAGGCTGGTTAACAATAAAAAAAGCGATGCATTACTGCATCGCCTTACTTATTTTTTAAAGAGTCAGCTTACTTAACAGAAGCAATCAGTCCTTTAAAAGTTTCTGGGTTGTTCATCGCTAAATCTGCCAATACCTTTCTGTCTAAAGTAATTCCCTTTTAAACCTTCTTCACGAACGGCAGCGTTAATACGTGCAATCCATAAAGTGCGGTATTCTCTTTTCTTTAATTTACGACCTACATAACTATAGGTCATACCTTTTTCTACAATGTTTTTGGCAACGGTAAATACGTTTTTACGTTTGCCATAAAAACCTTTGGCTTGTTTTAATATTTTTTTTCTGCGTGCCTTACTTGCCGCCGAATTTACTGAACGTGGCATATCTTAATAATTTTAAAGTTTTAATTAATTGGTTACCGGGGTAATTACTTTAAACGTAATAAACGTTTTACAAAATCCATATTAGCAGGGCTTACTTTACCTTTTTGGCGAAGAGCTCTTTTACGCTTAGTAGATTTTTTGGTAAGAATGTGGCGTTTAAACGCTTTTTGGAAAGTAATTTCTCCGGTGCCGGTTACTTTAAAACGCTTTTTGGCACTTGAGTTTGTTTTAACCTTTGGCATTATTACATGCTTTAATTGTTATACCCTGCTGGCGCCCCGCACTGGCGGAGACTTATGGAGCCTTGTGGGCAATTGGGCTTTTTGTAGGTAGCTACACCTTTATATAACGGGCGGCAAAGATACTGTGTAACAGTTAAATAACCAGTTGCTTTTTAAAAAATATTTGACCCAGCCACACTGCATACTAATTAATATTAAAAACAAAAAAGCAGCTGATTATCAGCTGCTTTTTATAATTAAACAGGTTATTAACTCTGTGCTTTGTCTGTTTTGTCTGTTTTCTTTTTCTGGCTTTTGGGTGCCAGCATTAAAAACATCCTCTTTCCTTCCAGCTTTGGCAATGCTTCAGGCTGTCCCATTTCAGCAAGGCGTTCGGCAAATTTCAATAAAATTAACTCACCACGCTCTTTAAACTGAATAGCCCGCCCTTTAAACTGTACATAAGCTTTAACCTTATTACCATCCTTCAAAAAGCCTTCAGCATGCTTTGTTTTAAATTCAAAGTCATGATCATCGGTATTGGGCGTAAAGCGTATTTCCTTTACCTCAGAAACTTTGGCTTTCGCCTTCATTTCCTTTTCCTTCTTCTTCTTATCGTATAAAAATTTATTGTAGTCAATTACCTTACAAACCGGTGGGTCTGCTTGCGGAGAGATTTCAACCAGGTCTAACTCTTGTGCCTGCGCAATTCGCAGTGCTTCCTGTGTTGAGTAAACTCCAACTTCAACGTTTTCGCCAACCAGGCGAACCTGTGGCACCCTGATCATATGGTTGGTGCGGTGCTCTTGTTGTTGCTCTCTTCTGAATCTTGGATCAAAATTGCCTCTCGGCGGTCTTGGTGGATATGCCATTTACTTTGTTTGGTTAAAAATTGTTTTTTATTAGCCAGCTGCCTATCATTGTTCAGCAGCCGTTGCGTCGCACACTTGTACCATAAATGTACCCCGCAGCTATATTATTACCTCTAAATTACATTAAATATCAGCTGAACGCTCTTTAATTTCAACACTTATTTCTGCAATAAACTCCTCCAGGCTTTTTACGCCAGCGTCTCCCTTACCTTGCCGGCGGATGGCTACTTTTTCTTCTGTCATTTCCTTTTCACCTACCACTAACATATAAGGCACTTTCATCAGTTCTGTATCACGTATTTTTTTGCCAATTTTTTCATTGCGGTCATCTACTGCTGCACGAATATCTGCTTTTTTCAGTTGCTGTAAAAGAGTTTGTGCATATGGCAAATATTTATCGCTAATGGGCAAAATCTTTACTTGCGTAGGCGCCAGCCATAACGGAAATTTACCAGCATAATGTTCTAATAAAAATCCAATAAAACGCTCGTGGGTGCCCAAAGGTGCCCTATGTATAATTAATGGCACTTCGGGTTGGTTCTCTTTATTGGTAAAGGCCAGTTTAAAACGGCGTCCCTGTGCAAAATCAACCTGGTTGGTAGCCAGTGTAAACTCACGGCCTATGGCACTCCATATCTGCACGTCAATTTTAGGACCATAAAACGCACCTTCGCCTTTTACTTCTACATAGGGTATATTGCTTTCAATTAAAACACTTCTAACCAATTCTTCTGTTTCTAACCAAAGCGCTGGTTCGTTAATGTATTTCTGTCCCAATTTTTCGGGGTCGTGTAAACTCAGGCGCATGATGTATTTATCAATACCAAAAATCTTAAAGTATTTCAAGTACATATCATTTACCGCTCTAAACTCATCAGCAAACTGTTCTTTGGTACAATAAATATGCGCATCATTCATATGCAAACAACGCACCCGCATCAGCCCAAACAATTCTCCGCTTTGTTCATAACGATAGCAGGTGCCATATTCTGCCAGGCGATAGGGGAGGTCTTTATAACTCTTAGGCTCGGCATCAAAAATTTTATGGTGGTGTGGGCAATTCATTGCCTTTAGATAATATTTCTCTCCATCCATTTCCATGGCAGGAAACATACTATCTGCATAATATGGCAGGTGACCACTGGTGAGGTACATACTTTCTTTGGCAATATGCGGCGTAACCACCCGCTTATATCCGGCGTCTGATTCCGTTTCTTTTGCCAGTTTTTCCAATTCCTCAATAATAATGGTACCATTGGGCAACCATAACGGTAAACCAGGCCCTACATCATCATCCATGGTAAAAATGCCTAACTCTTTACCCAGTTTCCGGTGATCACGTTTCTTCGCCTCTTCCAGCATCAACAAATATTCATCCAGCTCTTTTTGGTTGGGAAAAGTAATGCCATATAAACGGGTTAATTGTTTGTTTTTTTCATCGCCTTTCCAATAGGCGCCAGCAATATTGGTTAGCTTAATGGCTTTAATAAAGCCAGTATGCGGAATATGCGGCCCTCTGCACAAATCAGTAAATCCACCCTGTGAGTAAAATGTAATCTCACCGTCTTTCAGGTTTTGAAGCAGGTCTAATTTATACTCATCATTCTTATCTATAAAATAGGTAATAGCCTCATTTTTGGCTATTTCTTTGCGAACGAACTGGCTGTTTTGTTTTGCCAGCTCCTGCATTTTTTTCTCCAGTGTGGTAAGGTCTTCTTCCGTAAGCTTACGGTCGCCCAGGTCCATATCATAATAGAAGCCTTTTTCTAATGCAGGGCCAACCCAAAATTTAACACCCGGAAACAATGCTTCTACCGCTTCCGCCATCAGGTGGGCTGAGGAATGCCAAAAGGTATTTTTTCCGGAATTATCATCCCAGGTTAATAGCTTTAAACTGCTATCAGCTGTAATGCCGCGGCTGGCATCAATAACTGCTCCATTAACTTCAGCAGCTAATACTTTGCGGGCCAACCCTTCGCTGATTGATTTAGCGATATCCATTGCAGATGATCCTTGGGTATATTCCCTTACAGAACCATCAGGTAAAGTGATTTTAATCATATGCTATGTAAACCAAAATTTTAAGAGTGCAAATTTAACGAAGTCTTGGCAGATAAAACTTTCTATTTAAATGAAATTGCAATGTGTTTTTTTATCATTTTTGAATTGTAATTTGCCTGCATGCGATTATTTATTACTCTCTTTTTATTAACAGCTGTTATTAGTGTCAGTGCCCAGGATCTTACCGGCATCTGGAGGGGCAGTTTTGTATCGTCTGATAATAAAATGATGGATCTGTTCAATATGGAAGAGCGGTATAAATATGAGGTACAAATAGATAATAGAGGCAAAATTTTTAAAGGGGTTACATATTCTTATAAAACCACTGTTTTTTATGGCAAGGCTTCGTCTAAGGGCACCATTAATCCAAAAACGGGTAAAGTAATTTTAGAAGAGGGAAAATTATTAGAAATAAAAATGCCAACAGGCAATTACGCCTGCTGGATGGTTTGTTTTTTACAATACACAAAAAATGGAAAAGAAGAATATATGGAAGGCCGTTACAGCAGTTATAAGGAAACCGATTCTACTGACTGCGGCAAGGGTACCGTTTTTCTGCGAAAAGTAAGTACCTCTGATTTTTATAAAGAGGCTTTTTTGGTAAAAAGAGAAAAAGAAATAGCCATAGAAAAAGAGAAACAAAAAGCTATTACAGCAAACAAAAAAGCACCTGTTGTTACTACACCCAAAACAAACACCGTTGCTACTACAGTAAAGCCTAAACCTGCACCAACAACTACAGCTGCCAATAAACCCAATACTGTTAAAACTAAACCTGCACCTGTGCCCGATAAAGATATAAAAGCGGCACCTGTAACTTCCAATCCTGCTTTAGATAAAAAAACACCACAGGTGAAAATTAAAGAACCGGTAATGGTGCCAATGGTACTTAAAAACCGGGAGAATGAATTGGTGCAAACTTTTACTGTTAATAGTAATGAAATAACCATCAGCCTTTACGATAATGGTACAATTGATCATGATACAGTTTCGGTTTACCTTGATAAAAAACTGGTGCTCTCTAAAAAAATGCTTACAGCTGCTCCATTAACGGTTAAGGTTAGTATGGATGATACCAATGCCTACCATGAATTGGTAATGGTTGCTGAAAACCTTGGAGAGATACCTCCAAACACTTCCTTAATGGTGATTAAAGCAGGGGACAAGTCTTACGAAGTACGTATTACCTCTACCGAGCAAAAAAATGCCATGGTTATTTTTAAGTATGAGAAGCCTAAATAAGCCGTTCATCCATTTTACGGCGGTATTGTAACAGGGCTTCAATAATTTAAATTACAATTAAGGCCATGCAAAAAATTCTTTTCACTTTGTTATTCATTACCTCCGCCAGTTTTGCCGGTTACGGACAGGATTTAAATGGCATTTGGAAAGGTGTGTTACAGCAGGAGAGTGGCGGGTGTTTTAACCAATACAATATAGAATTACAGGTAAAATTTATACCAACAGCAAATACATTAAGCGGTGTTGCTTATGATTTTGAAGACCCTGCTACCTATGTTAAAATGGATTTTTCTGGTAGATACAATAGTACCACCAAGCGTATGGTTTTAATTGAAAACAATTTATTAGAATCTAAAATTCCAAATGGCTGTTTCCCTTGCATAAAAACCTATGATCTTGTATGGTCTAAGAACGGGAGCGAGGATGTTTTAACCGGCTCTTGCAAAGGGCGTGAATATGGAAGTGCAAATAATTGCCCGGGCTACAAAATTGAATTAAAAAAGGCCAGCAGAACAGATTTTCCTATTGATATAGAACAAACCCCGGAATTAGCGGCGCTACAATTAACTATAAAATTAAAACCACGGCAAAATGAAGTGGTGCATACTGTAAAATCGGATACTTCGCTTATTAAAATTGATTTGTACGACAATGCTGAAATAGATAATGACACTGTAACAGTTTTTGTAAATAACAAATTGCTTCTATACAAACAACGTTTGACAGACAAGGCACTCACCGTATTGTTTAACGCGTTTCCGGCTACTAATTATGAGCTGATGATGTATGCCGATAATTTGGGGGCTATACCTCCTAATACGGCTTTGTTAGTGGTTACAGCAGGCACAAAAAAATATGAGTTACGGGTTAGCAGCAGCGAGCAAAAGAATGCAGTGGTGCGGTTTAGATACGACAAATAATTGTTGCGTACAGATATGTAGTTGAAGGGTGCGACGCAACGATGCTGAGAATTGTTTCTTCTGATGGTATCATAAAAATAAAGTCTCTCATTTGAGGGGCTTTGTTATTTGTGAGATTATGTTACATATTTTAGGATTGTAAGAGTCTGGTTCTTAAAATTTGGCCTTTGGTAGAATGGCCAATATTGTGTTCATATAACCGGCGCTCTAAGTTTGTACAGGCACCAACGTAGTACTTGTCAATTTTATCAGAATATAGAATGTAAAGGTGGGGCATAAAAAAAGCCTGATTTTTATATAATCAGGCTTAACCAGTGATCCCGCTGGGAATTTTCTTGACTTTTGCTTTTTTATAAACGCTTCACGCTTTTTTGCTTCTGGTAATGTATTAAAGGTTTCTTGGTAAACACCAACCCATGGTATACCAACTTTTGTGAAAGTAGAATGGCCAATATTGTGTTCATATAACCGGCGCTCTAAATTTGTACAGGCACCAACATAGTACTTGTCAATTTTATCAGAATATAGAATGTAAAGGTGGGGCATAAAAAAAGCCTGATTTTTATATAATCAGGCTTAACCAGTGATCCCGCTGGGA
>REAR01000226.1 GCA_004295245.1 Sphingobacteriales bacterium
CTTATGTACTGCAGGTAAAAAATCGGCATTATTGTGTACATCAGCTTTGGTTTGTGTTACTTTAAACGCAGCGGTAGGTATTTGCTGCGAAGCATAGTATTGCTTTTGCAGTATTTTGTTTTTAATAATTTTTAATGCTGCAGGGCGGGGATATACTTTCACCCCTTCCGCTTCTAACTTTTCTAATGCCACTTCATTCACACTTTCAATTTCAATGGTAATGGCATCTAACCCTTTTCCAAAATTATAAACGTCGTCAAAATTGGTAATATCGCCTTTGGTAAAATGGTGGCATAAGTGTGCAGCGGGGCAGGCTGCATCATTCTCCAATACAAACGTTTCTACAGGGTAGTTTGCGGCCGCCTGCAACAACATTCTTCCTAACTGTCCTCCACCTAAAATGCCAACTTTCATACACAACTTAATTTGCGGTAAAGATAAGGTCTTGATTTTTTATATAGCCAGCTATTGTGCTACAATTTAGCATCGTTGCCACAGTCTATCCCGACCAATCGGGGCTTGTTTCAACGGCAAGACAGCAAGCGGCATTTTTGTTTTTTTATAAACACCCATCCAATACGCCTGAATACATTATTTTTATGAGCAGCTTGTTAATTGCCCAATAAAGAGCTATCTGTTGAAGTGAGTGACACAACAATGCTGCTTAAGGTACTGACGCTTATTAAAAAAAATGCTCCATTAAAAACAACCAACAAATTTTTATGAAAAAAATGCTGACTATTGCCTGCCTGTTATTACCCCTTTATTTTTTTGCGCAGCAACACTATTTAATTATTGGCACCTATACAGATGCCAGTAAAAGCGAAGGTATTTATGTGTATAAATTTAACAGTGTAACCGGTAGCGCTACACCAGTTAGCAAGATAAAAGCATCCAACCCATCTTACCTCTGCGTTTCTCCTGATGAGCAATTTATTTATGCTGTAAACGAAAGTGCCGACAGCACTATTGGCTATGTGGGTGGGTGGGTTAGCAGCTATGCGTTTAATAACAGTACCGGAACATTAACTGAAATAAGCCAGCAACAATCTGGCGGCAAACATCCCTGTTATGTATCGGTAGATAAAACAGGAAGATGGGTTGCAGTTGGCAATTACAGCAGTGGCACAGTTGGTCTGTTTAGCGCAGGTGCTACGGGTGTTTTAAAAGCTGCTTCTCAGATAGTGCAGCATACTGGTAAAAGTGTAAACGCTCAGCGGCAGGAAGCGCCGCATGTGCATTCTAATATTTTTAGTGCTGATAACCGTTATCTTTTTGTACCCGACCTGGGTATTGATAAAATTATGCAATACCGTTTTGATGCCGTTGCCGGCACATTAACCGCAGCAGCACAACCCTTTAATACCAGCGTTGCCGGTGCCGGGCCAAGGCATTTTGAATTTCACCCCAATAACAGGTTTGCTTATTTAATGGAAGAGATGACCGGAACCGTAAAAGCATTTTCTTATAAGAATGGACAACTAAAATCCATTCAAACTATTTCATCTCACCCGGCAGATTATACCGGCGCAAAAGGATCGGCCGACATACATGTTTCTCCGGATGGTAAATTTTTATATTGCAGCA
>REAR01000160.1 GCA_004295245.1 Sphingobacteriales bacterium
CTTTTTTCCGGGTGAAATTGTACCCCGTAAAAATTATTGTAATGCAATGCGGCACTGTAGGGCTGCACATACTGCGTGGTGGCAATGGTATGCGGCCCCAGCGCTGCATAATAACCATGTACAAAATAGCAATAGCTGTTTTCTGTTAAGCCATTAAACAAGGGTGTTTTTAATTGTGTAATGGTATTCCATCCTATTTGCGGCACTTTTAATTTTTGTGCTGCAGCCGGGCGAAATAATTTTACCGACTCCGGAAAAATATTCAAACAAGTAGTATCATTCTCTTCAGAATAGTTACACATTAATTGCATGCCCAAGCAGATACCCAATACAGGTTGCTTTAAATTTTCAAGCACGGTATCCAGCCCTCTTTCTTTTAGATACCGCATGGCACTGCTGGCCTCGCCCACACCGGGAAAAATTACTTTGTCTGCTGCCTGTATTTCACTGTGATCATCGGTAACTAACGCCTGCACACCAATACGCTCCAGTGCATACAGCACCGATTGTATATTACCTGCATTGTATTTTACAATTACTAATTTCATTTTAAAATGCTTTCTAAAAAATTTTGTGTGGTGGCAGCTACCTCGTTTGTATTTTCTAATGCTTTAATAAACGCTGAGCCAATAATAGCACCGTTGGCATGCCTACAAGCGGCATCAAAACTTTGTTTGTCTTTTATGCCAAAGCCCACCAGCACGGGGTTGTTTAAATGTAAGGTTTGTAATTTTTGTAAATAAGTATCCACATCAGTCATATTTTTATTACTACCGGTAGTGGAGGAAGAAGATACGGCGTATAAAAAACCAGTACTTAAACTATCCAGTTTTTTGATGCGGGCTTCACTGGTTTCTGGTGTTACCAGAAAGATAAAATCGAGTCCATACTTTTTTATAATAGCGCCGTATTCGGTTTCAAATTCGTATTCCGGCAAATCGGGCAATATCAAACCATCTACACCCACAGCTGCAGCGTTGGCACAAAATTTTTCAAACCCATATTGCAGCACGGGGTTCATATAACCCATTAAAACCAATGCGCCGCGTTTATTGGCTGTTGTGTTTTCATTCCATTGTTGCAACTGATTAAACAATACCTGCATTTCCATACCATTACTAATAGCAATGGAGCTGCTATTTTGTATAACCGGGCCATCCGCCAGCGGATCGCTATAGGGCATGCCCAGCTCTACAATATCGGCACCGTTGGCAAATAAAGTGTTTACAACCGTAGTGGTGCTATCTAAAAATGGATAGCCTGCTGTGCAATACACGTTTAATACACGCTGCTGCTTTACTTCAAATAATTTTTTAAATCTGCTCATTTGTATCAAATATCATTTTTAATCTGTTTGCTAATTTTCGTTGACTTAAACCGACAAACCATTGAATAAGTGCAATCACAAAAATCACTGACCAAAAAATTTTGGGTATCAACCCTGCTTTCATCCAAAAGAGTACAGGTATTACCAAGCCAGAAATAATAACCCATTCTATGCCCTCTGTAATATTTGTACTTGAATCTACAATAGCTTCCATTTGCATAGTTTTAATGGTATACCAATCATCAACTAAAGCTTTTACTACATCCGTATCAGGCTCAAGATTTTTCGTCTGACTTAAAATATATTCATAATCTCTCCCTTCAGCCAATAATAACCTCGCTGTCTCCGCAATTTTCTCCCATTCATCCTTCCTCGATTTCTCAGCAATTTCATTTACCAGTCTTTCATCAAGGCAATATTTTAGCAAGATCTCAACTACTTGTGGATATGATTTTCCTTTTTCATATAAAATAGTTGCAGCAAAATATAAATTCAACTTTAGGTTGACTCTATCAGAAATTGATTTTTCAATTTCTCCATCTTTTTGCTCTTCTGTCATTAAATTATTCACCTCTATATATTTATTCTTCCATGGCTTTCATATAAGTAGCTAAATCTTTATCGCCACGGCCACTTAAACAAATCAGCATTTTATCGGTTGTACTTAATTTTAATTGTTTTAGAGCAGCAAATGCATGCGCCGTTTCTAATGCCGGAATAATTCCTTCCAGTCTGGCCACTTCAAAAGCAGCTGTTACCGCTTCATCATCAGTAGCACTTAAAAAAGTACCGCGGCCGCTATCAAACAAATGCGCATGCAGCGGGCCAATACCGGGGTAATCTAACCCCGCAGAAATACTGTGCGGCTCCACCACCTGTCCATCGGCTGTTTGCATTAAAATACTTTTGCTACCGTGCAAAATACCGGGCTTGCCCAATTGCGTGGTAGCAGCACTCATACCACTATTAACGCCATGCCCTGCTGCTTCTACCGCCACCAATTGCACCGTTAACTCATCTAAAAAATGATAGAACGCACCCGCAGCATTACTGCCACCACCCACACAGGCCATAACATGTGTTGGCAATTCGCTGCCTGTTTGTTCTTTCAACTGCCAGCGCATTTCTTCGCTAATCACACTCTGAAATCTGGCTACCATATCGGGGTAAGGATGCGGCCCCACCACACTGCCAATAATATAATGTGTATCGTTGGGGTTATTAATCCAATCGCGGATGGCCTCGTTGGTGGCATCTTTTAATGTTTTGCTGCCGCTTGTAGCCGGTATTACTTTTGCCCCCAACATTTTCATGCGGGCCACATTGGGCGCCTGCCGTTCAATATCTTTCTCGCCCATGTAAACTATGCACTCCACCCCTTTTAATGCACAAACCGTTGCTGTTGCCACGCCGTGCTGACCGGCACCAGTTTCTGCAATAATTCTTTTTTTACCCAAGCGCTCCGCCAACAATATCTGGCCAATGGTATTATTAATTTTATGAGCACCCGTATGGCACAAATCTTCCCGCTTCAGCCAAATTTGCGTATTAAACTGCTGGCTCAGCCGCTGCGCAAAATATAACGGTGTGGGTCGGCCCACATAATCTTTCAGCAAACTGTCAAACTCTTTTTTAAAAGCAGGCTCCTGCATTATTTCTAAATAACAGCCCTGCAGTTCTTCCACATTGCGGTGCAGCATTTCCGGAATATAGGCACCACCAAATTTTCCGTAGTAACCCTGCTCAGAAGGTTTTTTATAAGTTGTAGTCATCATTTGTAATTCTATTTAGCTTTTGTTGCGTCGCACTCTTGTACGGCAGAAATGCTATGCAACAATTTTTAAAGTAAAAAAATCAGTATCTACCGGCATCAAAGGAAAATCTTTGGGTAACAGTTCCTTTGCTATTTTCATAAATCCATTTTTTATATAAAAGCGTTTGGCCGCATGTAATTGTTCTACCGTTCCTAAATATATCTCGCTTATTTCATGCTGGCGGCACCAATCTAATGCGGTATTAAGTAATGCTTGCCCAACTCCTTTTTCTTTACCTCTATAATCTTTGTGTACAAACATTTTTCTTAAAGCAGCACGTCCCTTAGTAAAATCAATTAATGCAATTGTACCAATCAATAATCCGTTTTCTTTTGCAACCCAAAAATTACCGTTACCCTGACAGTATACATTTGCCACATCCAATAAATCTGGCTGATCAGCAATGGTAACCGGTACTCCAAATTCAATTTGTTGTATTGGCAATATCAGGTTTATTACAGCCTGCTCATCTTGTTTGGTATATTTTAAGATATCCAATGTATAAACTTGTCTTTTATAAAATCAGTTGTAAAAATTTCAAATCCAGCCAGCGGTTAAACTTATAACCCACTTCTTTAAAATGCGCCACTTCTGTAAAGCCAAATTTTTTGTGCAGCGCTATGCTGGCTTCGTTGCTGGCATCTATACCCGCCACCATAGTGTGCAGCTTTAATTGACGGGCCGCCTCAATAAGGGGTGGCATTAATAATTTAGCAATTCCCCGGCCTCTTGCTGCTGCAGCCACATAAATAGAATTTTCTACTGTGTGCTTATACGCCGCCCATGCTCTAAAAGGCCCTATTGAACTGAACCCTAAAACTTCACCATTCTCTTCTGCTACAAAAACCGGAAAGCCCTGTTGCTGTTTTGTTGCAAACCACTGCTGCCGCATAGCCAGAGTATGTGGTTCATAATCATACACCGCTGTGGTATTTACAATTACGTGGTTGTAAATTTCCAGTAGCGCAGGTATGTCTGCTTCCGTTGCCTGTTTTATTGTTACCATTTTTATTTTTTGTTGCCACCAGCACAACCGTTGAACGGATTGCGACGCAAGGGTGTTGCTATGAAACACCCTTGCTGGTACTATAACCCCAAATTCTTACAAAACGCTTTTACTTTTTCCATATCCTTTACACCGGGGCTGCTTTCAAACTTGCTGTTAATATCAAAAGAAAACAAAGCTTTGGCTGCCGGTTCTGTAGTAAAGTCTTTCAATCGTTCTTCATCGCCGGGTTCAATGCCGCCGCTTAAAAAATACGGTTTGCCAATACTTACATTTTTTAAAACTGTCCAATCAAATTTTTTGCCGGTGCCGCCGTAACCGGCGCCCAATGTATCAAACATAAACATGTCGCACACATCCATATAAGGGCGGGTCATCCATTCCACACTGTCGTTATCACTCAGGCGAAACGCTTTTACCACAGATACATAATCGGATATTTTTTCACAGAACTTTGGACTTTCATCGCCATGCAATTGCACCATGTGCAGGCGGCATTCATCCACCATGTGTAACACTTCTTCAATAGTAGCATTTACAAACACACCCACTTTGTTAATGCTGTTTTCTTTTCTGATCTGGTTAGTGGTCATGTTTTTAAAAACATACCTCGGGCTTTTTGGATAAAAAATAAATCCTGCAAAAGACACCCCCATTGCTGCCAGTTTAGATACTTGCTCGGGTTGCGTCATTCCACATACTTTAACTCTCATAGTTAGTACCAATTTTAAGTGTTAATGGTTCAGGCATGCAATCGGTTTTAACTACAATTGTTGTACAAAGGCTTCAAAAGCCTGTGCCGGGTTAGCGGCTTTCATAAAATTTTCTCCTATTAAAAACCCCTTAAAGCCATTTGCTTTAAACAGGTTAATATTTTCTACTGAACTGATACCGCTTTCGGCCACTTTAATTTTTGAAGCGGGTATTTGTGCGGCCATGCGCAGGCTGCGGTCTATGTCCACTTCAAAGGTTTTAAGGTTACGGTTGTTGATGCCCACGATATCTGTATCGCTGCAAATATGTTCTAATTCTTCCTCGTCATGCAGTTCCAGCAATACACTTAACTGCAAGTTTTTTGCATACGCTGCCAGGTCTTTTACCTGTGTGGGCGATAGGCAGGCCGCTATCAGCAAAATTACATCGGCACCCATTTCTTTGGCTTCTGCTATTTGGTATTCATCAATAATAAAATCTTTACGCAAAATGGGAATTGGATGTACACGAGCCGCTTTTAAATCGGCGGTGCTGCCCCCAAAAAATTCAGCATCCGTCAACACTGATAAACAGGAAGCGCCAAATTTGGTATAAGCACTGGTAACCTCCAGCACAGCAACCTGATCATTAATAATTCCTTTAGAGGGCGACTTTCTTTTAAACTCGGCAATGATGCCTGTCTTAGCCGGATTGAGCAAAAACTCCCTTAATGTGTACGGGGTTCTGTTAAAGCCAATGCTTTGCTGCAATTGTTGCAATGGGCATTGCTGCTTGCGGGCTGCTACTTCTTCTTTTTTAAAAGCTACTATTTTGTCTAGTATATTCATTATTGTAAACTAATCAGTTTTTGTAAACATTGTTGGGCCTTGCCACTTTCAAGACTTTCTACTGCGGTGTTATAAGCTTTCTCGTAATTGGCATATTTTCCGGTGCAATACAACGCCATAGCGGCATTGGCCAGCACCACGGCATTTTGTGCCCAGCTGCCTTCGCCACTTAAAATGCTTTTAAAAATTTTAGCCGATTCTTCAACAGTGTTGCCGCCCTGTATATCTGAAGCAGTTACCATGCGTTTGCCTATTTGTTCTGGCGTCATCACTTTTTCACCTTCATTGGTAATTACTTTGGTATCGTTGGTTAAAGAAATTTCATCATAGCCATCAAGGCTGTGAATGATGGTAAAGGCCTTACCCGTTTGCTGCAACAGGTAGTTATAAATGCGGGCCATTTCTAAATTATAAACGCCTACTAACTGGTAAGCCGGGTTAGCCGGGTTTACCATGGGCCCCAGCATATTAAAGAAAGTGCGTACCCCTAAATTTTTACGAATAGGGCCTACTGTTTTTAAAGCCGGATGAAAGAGTGGCGCATGTAAGAAACAAATACCGGCTTCTTCCACTTCACGCTGCAAAGCAGCTTCGTTATTTTTAAATTGATAGCCCAGCTGCTCCATTACATTAGAAGCACCGCTGATAGAAGTTGCCCCGTAATTACCATGCTTACTCACTTTTTGCCCAGCACCGGCTACAATAAAACAGGCCAGTGTAGAAATATTAAAAGTGTTCTTACCGTCGCCACCGGTACCTACTATATCCATTGTTTCGTAGGCTGCAAGATTAATAGGTACACAAAGCTGCAGCAATGCATCGCGAAAGCCCTGCAGTTCTTCT
>REAR01000077.1 GCA_004295245.1 Sphingobacteriales bacterium
ACTTAGTTTCTTACCGGGCGGCCACTTTTTAAAACGCTTTGTATGCGTTCCAGTGTTTTCTTTTCAGAAGATAAAGAAAGAAAAGCTTCTCGTTCTAAATCTAACAGGTATTGTTCTGATACCAGCGTGGGCTCGCTTAAATCTCCGCCACACATAACATAAGCTAATTTTTTAGCCACAGTAACATCGTGGTCGGTAGCAAAGCCGGCACGCCACATACCGTTAATGCCGGCATGCATGGCGCCTAGTGCAGAGCGGCCCAGCACTTTAATTTCTTTGCGTGGCACCGGCATGGTATAACCTGCATCAAATAAATCTATTACTGCCTGCTTTCCAGTTGCAATGCGGCGGCTCAGGTTCATACTTACTTCATCGGTTCCTTTTCGGTATATGCCCAAGCCAAATGCTTCTTGTGCAGAAGTGGCCACTTTTGCTGTGGCTATACTTAAGAAACGGTTTTGCAGGGTAATGGTATCGGGCTCGCCTTCGTGCATTTCATCGGCGGCACGCAATACAAACTCTTTAGTGCCGGCGCCACCGGGTATAACGCCTATACCTACCTCTACCAGGCCGGTATAGGTTTCTGCGGCTGCAATTACTTTATCGGCATGTAAACTCATTTCACAGGCGCCGCCCAAGGCAAGGCCGTGTGGCGCCACCACCACGGGTATAGAAGAATAGCGGATGCGCATAATACTCTGCTGAAACATGCGGATGGCCATATCAATTTCATCATAGTCCTGCTCAATAGCCAGCATAAAAATCATTCCCACATTGGCGCCTGCAGAAAAATTCTGTCCTTCGTTAGCTATTACCAATCCTTTGTATTTTTCTTCTGCCAATGCAATTGATTTTTGCACACCCTCCAATACCTCTCCGCCTATGCTGCCCATTTTGGTATACCACTCCAGGCCTAAAACATCTTCTCCTAAATGGTAGGTGCGGCAGGCGCTGTTTTTCCAAACCGTACTGTTTTCAAAATTGCGCATTACTATAAAGGCATTTTCTTTACCACCCGCAATAGCAGAAACATAGGTGCCACTTGCAGGCACATAACATAGTTTCTTTCCATTTTCTACTTTATAAAAAGAACTATTGCCTTTTGCTATCATGTCATCTATCCATGGTGCCACTGCATAACCCGCTTTTTTCATTTGCTCGGTAGTTTTGGCTACACCCAATACATCCCAGCTTTCAAACGCACCAATCTCCCATCCAAAACCAGCCATCATAGCATCATCCACACGGTATAATTCATCGCTTATTTCTGGTATGCGGTGAGAAATATAAGAGAATAAGGCATAATGAAACTGACGATAGAAGTCGCCTGCTTTATCCATGCCCGTGCATAATGCTTTTAAACGAGTCTTTAAATCGTCAATAGGTTTTGCTGCTTCAACAGTAGCAAACTTGGGTTTGTTGCGCGGGCCATACTCTAATGTTTGCAGGTTAAGCGTTAAAATTTCTTTTTCGCCAGCAGGGCCTTTTGTTTTCTTAAAAAAGCCCTGACCGGTTTTATCGCCTAGCCAATTATTGGCAACCATTTTATCTAACCAAGCGGGTATATTAAAAATTGCTTTTGCTTCGTCGTTGGGACAATTATCTGCAACCCCTTTGGCAACTTTTACCAATGTATCTATGCCCACCACATCTGCCGTACGAAACGTTGCCGATTTTGGCCGGCCAATAATAGGACCTGTTAAAGCATCCACCTCATCAATAGATAGACCCAGTTTTTCCATGCTGTTAAAAATTGCCATTATGCCAAAAACACCAATACGGTTGGCAATAAAAGCCGGAGTGTCTTTACACAAAACAGTGGTCTTTCCTAAATACAAATCGCCGTAGCTCATTAAAAAATCTACAATAGCCGGGTCAGTATATGGCGTGGGTATAATTTCCAGCAACCGCAAATAACGCGGCGGATTAAAAAAATGTGTGCCGCAGAAATGTTTTTTAAAATCTTCACTTCTGCCTTCTGCCATCATATGTATAGGTATGCCCGAAGTATTAGAAGTAATTAAAGTACCGGGCTTGCGGTATTGTTCTACTTTTTCAAAAACCTGTTGTTTAATATCCAATCGCTCCACTACTACTTCAATTACCCAATCGCAACTGGCAATCTCCTTCATATTATCATCAAAATTGCCGGTAGTAATTTTTTTAACCACCTCTTTGGTAAACACCGGTGATGGATTTGATTTTATGGCCGCTGCCAAAGCATCGTTCACTATTTTGTTTCTTTCAGCAGGTTTGGTACTGGCAACAGCTTCTTTAGGTACAATATCTAATAATAAAACCTGTAGCCCAATGCCTGCAAAATGGCAAGCAATACGGCTACCCATAACCCCGCTACCTAATACAGCAATTTTTTTAATAGTACGTTTCATATGCGTAATAATTAGTTCAATTAATTAATATGTTTTGTATACCGGCAGTTTCCAGTTATGCAACATTCTTGCGTCGCACTCTTCAACAGCAACACGCTGCTGAGCAATAACTAACCAAAGAGCACTACACCTAAAACGTCAACACTAAGCTGTTAAAAAAAGCTTCTGAAATTAGTTAGCTAAACAACTATTTATATCGAAGGTAGGGGAATTTGAGATTTGCTACAAGAGCTGGCAAAAAAAATTCTACCCTTCTCAAACAAAAAAATAGATTTAACAGCAGTTTTATGCCTAAGTGAAACTACTTAGTAAAAAAAAACATTTCTGCTTAGTCTGGTTTTTTAAAATACCTATGCTAAAATATTGGACATGTATTTAAGTTTTTGATTAGAGACAAGTTGCCTGAATTTATAAACTTACCAAAACAGCAGGCATTAACTATGGAACAAGCTTTACCAGGAACCACCAATACTAATTTTAACGGAGCCAGATTTTTTACACACTGGTTTGATACGTTTGTTTATATAGATGGCAAACGCTACCTGAACCGGTTTAAATTTGCCTTGGTTACTATTTTCATTGTATTTTTTGTTACTGTTTTTACCAACTACTTTTCAGCGCAGAAATATAGTTTCATTATTACACTTTCGGGCTCATTAGCCTGTATTATTTTAGGCTACCTGGATGCACAAAAAAAGCACAAACTGGCCCGTATACTCTTCTCCTTTTTATTAAATGCAGCGGCGTTTACCCTTTGTTTTGTTGAGGGTATTTCAAGCGGCGCCTTTTTCTTTTACTTTTTAATTGTTGTAATTGCCAATTTCATCAGCGAAAAAGAAAATTACGGAGAACTAAGGGCTATTTACACCCTAACTTTTGTAATGCTGGTTATCACCTTTTTTATATGCCCACAAAAAAGCGAGCTACAGGTTATTAACCAGGAAATGGAACAGCTTAACCTGCTTTTAAATGCTATTATTTCGTTTATTATTGGTGGCATGTTGTCCTATCATATGATGAAGGATAGTTTTCACAAAGAAAAAGCATTGGTGAGCAAAGAGCGTTTTCTGGATTCTGTTTACAATACTTCCTTAGATGCTATTTTAATTGTTAGCGATAAAGGTATTATTACTGATTGCAACACAGAAAGTTTGAACTTATTTGGATACCCTTCAAAAAATAAACTGTTGGGTAAATACATTTACAACCTTTTTGAAGAATTAGATGCAGATGATGAATCTTTACTACACCAGCAATTACAAGAAACCAATACCTGGTGGCAAGGAGAGCTTACCTGCAAAACCATCGACAGTAAAAATTTTACTGGTTTTGTGAGCGTTATACCCATGACGCATGAAACAAAGCAGTTAAAAAAAATAAACATATTAGATATTACAGCTACCAAACAAGCCCGGGCCGATTTGGAAAAAGCTAAGGAGAAAGCAGAAAATGCCGTACTGGCCCGTACCAAATTTGTGTCTAACATGAGCCATGAATTGCGTACTCCTTTAAATGGCATCATTGGCAGCACCAACCTTTTATTACAAAACAACTGGCTGCCCGATCAGAAGCAGTATTTTGATATATTGAAATACTCATCTGAGCATATGTTGGGCTTAATTAATGATATCTTAGACTTTAGCAAGATTGAAGCCGGTAAAATGGAATTGGAAAAAACTGGTTTCAGCCTCAACTCACTAATGAACAAACTGCATACCTTGTTTGCAGGTCAGTTTGAAAAGAAAGGCCTTACACTTACAGTGAATGCAGATGAACAATTAAAAGAACTTAGTTTTTACGGAGACCCCACCCGGTTAAACCAGGTACTAACCAACCTTATTTCAAATGCACTTAAGTTTACCACAAGTGGTGGTGTAAGCTTAATTGTAAAACAAATTACCCGCAACAGTAATGCCTGCTCTTTAAAGTTTATGGTAAAAGATACCGGCATTGGTATTCCTAAAGAAAAGCAACATCATATTTTTGAAAGCTTTGCACAGGCAGATACTGCAACCACCCGAAAGTTTGGCGGTACTGGCTTAGGTCTATCTATCAGTGCTAAAATTATTGAGCTGCACGGGGGGCAATTACAAGTAGAAAGTGTGCATGGAGAAGGCAGTACATTTTTCTTTACCATTCAATTAGACTTTGATTATAAACGTACCTCATACCTGAACGAAGAAGTGGTGCGTGAATTAAGGAGTTTGAAGGGCATGAAAGTATTAGTAGCAGAAGACAACCCAATAAATATGCTGATTGCCAAAGCCGTTTTAGAAAAATGGGGTATTGAAGTAACCGAAGCCGTAAATGGTAAAGAAGCGTTGGATATGTATTTATCTGGAGAAAAAGTGTTTGACCTGGTACTGGCCGACCTTGAAATGCCGATTATGGATGGCTACGAATTATTACACAGTTTAAGAACCTATACTAAAGACCTGCCAATTATAACTTTCACTGCAGCCTTGTTTGAAAACATGCAAGCGCATTTAATAAATAAAGGTTTTACTGATTATATTCAAAAACCTTTCAGACCGGAAGATTTACATAGAAAACTAGCGGTGTTTTACACAAGTGCTGAATAAAATTACTACCCTATAAAGTGTGCGACGCAAGGATGCCGCACAAAGATATACTGCTGGTATACAAAAAATATTAAGACACCCCTGCACCGGGATTGATGGCATTTTCTGGTTTTACAAAATGCAGCTTTCCGCTGGCATCTTCCGCCATTAAAATCATTCCGTTGCTTTCTATACCACGCATTTTTCGTGGCGCCAGATTAGTTACCACTGTTACTTGTTTGCCTACAATTTCTTCTGGCGAATAATGCAAGGCTATGCCGCTTACAATGGTGCGGGTTTCAAAACCTAAATCAATGCTTAACTTTAATAGCTTATCCGCCTTCTCTACTTTTTCTGCCGCTACTATGGTGCCTACCTTTAAATCTATTTTAGCAAAATCATCAAACACAATTTCTGGTTTTACACTTATAGGTTGCTTTTCTTCCACGGTATTTATTTTTTGTGTTTCACCGGCTGCTTTTACCAACCCGTCTTTTAATTTATCTATCTGCAATTTTATTTCTTCGTCTTCAATTTTACGAAACAGCAGTTCTGGTGCACGCAAACTATAACCCACACTCAGCAGTTTTAATGAACCGGCATTTTGCCAATCCAGCATCTTATCCACCACCTTCATCAGGTGCAGCATTTTTTTGGCTGTATTTGGCAAAAACGGATTGATGAATATTGCGAGGTTTGCAGTTAGTTGCAAACACAAGTGCATGGTATTATCAATACTTTGTTGTGCTGCGGGGGCTTCTGCTAATTTTTTGGCCACAATCCATGGTTCTTTTTTCTGCATGTATTGGTTGCCTTTTCTGGAAAGGTCAATTACTTCATACAATGCATCTCTGAACTTATAGGCTTCTATTAAGTTTTCAATATTGCTTTTAGCTCTTATTTCTTCTATTATCTTCTTATCATCCTCCTCTAATACGGCTTCATGCAACTTAGGCACTTTACCACTACATAATTTATGCATTAGCACCCAGGTGCGGTTTACAAAATTGCCAAAAATACTTACCAATTCACTGTTTACCGCATCCTGATAGCCTTTCCAGGTAAACTCACTGTCTTTTGTTTCGGGTGCAATTTGTGTTAAGTAATACCGCAGCATATCCACACATTGTCCGCCGCCGTTCTCTGGTTTTACAAAATCATTTATATAGTCACGCATTTCCAATTTCCAGTTACGGCTGGTGCTCATTTTATCTCCTTCTAAATTCAAAAACTCATTGGCCGGTACATTTACCGGTAAAATATTGCCGTGCAGTTTTAACATTACGGGAAATATGATGCAATGAAAAACAATATTATCCTTGCCAATAAAATGCACCAATTGTGTATCTGCATCGTACCAGTAAGGCTTCCAATCTTTATTATTATTTAAGGCCCATTGTTTAGTAGCACTTATATAACCAATAGGTGCATCAAACCAAACATACAATACTTTACCAGCAGCATCTGTAACCGGCACTTTAATGCCCCAATCCAAATCTCTTGTTACAGCTCTTGATTGCAGGCCGCCTTCAATCCAGCTTTTGCATTGCCCTACTACTGTTGCACGCCAATCGTCTTTATGTTCTTTTAAAATCCACTCTCTCAAAAATGCTTCATGCTTGCCCAATGGTAAATACCAATGGCTTGTTTTTTTCTTAACCGGCGCTTGGCCGCTAAGTGTGCTCACCGGGTTAATCAATTCATCGGGGCTTAAAGTACGGCCACAGTTTTCGCACTGATCACCATAAGCACGGTTGCTATTGCAATTGGGGCAAGTACCTTTTATAAACCGGTCGGCCAAGAATGTTTTAGTTGCTTCATCAAAATACTGTTCGCTTTCTTTTATTTCCAATTCATTTCTTTCACTCAGGTATGTAAAAAATTCCTGCGCTGTTTCATGATGCAAGGGCGAGCTTGTACGGTGATATATATCAAAGCTAATGCTGAGGTCATCAAAATCCTGCTTCATGGCCTCATGGTATTTATCAATAATTGCCTGCGGCGTGGTACCTTCTTTCATAGCCTGAATAGGAATTGCGGTTCCATGCCTGAATAGGAATTGCGGTTCCATGTTCATCGCTTCCGCACACAAATACCACATCCCTTTTTTGTACACGCAGGTAGCGTACATAAATATCTGCCGGAATATAAGCCCCTGCCAGATGCCCAACATGTTTTAATCCATTAGCATAAGGCAGCGCACTGGTAATTAAATATCGCTTCGGTGTAGTCATATTATTTTTTTGTAACAAGCCGTGGGCCCTCAATCAACTCCGGTTGCTCGTTGCAAACCCCGAGGAGGCTTGTGCCATGCCTTCGGGGCACACTTCAGCAGCATCACCGCAGGCAGCCCTTTTATACAGTGGGCAAAAATACCGCAAACAAGGGCAATGCCCAAACTAAAACCTACCTGCTGTTTTATTGGTTAACTTACTTTTTCATACAACCAAAACAATGTCGCTACTCGTAATTCTTGCTTGCATCATCTTACTCATCCTCCTAATTACCTGGGCAAAATTTAATCCATTCTTGGCTTTTTTAATAGTATCGCTGCTGGCCGGCTGGTGGCTAGGCATACCGCTAGATGCGCTTACCAAATCTGTAAAAAAAGGCATTGGCGATATGCTGGGCGAATTATTCATAATAATTGGCGTAGGTGCCATGCTGGGCAAATTAGTGGCAGAAACCGGGGCAGCGCAACGCATTTCTCAAACATTGATAAACTGGTTTGGCCAAAAATATATCCGCTGGGCAATGATGGTAACTGGCTTTATTGTTGGTATCCCCTTGTTCTATAATGTGGGCTTTGTATTATTGGTGCCGCTGGTTTTCTCCGTAGTATATCAAACCAAATTGCCTGCTGTTTATGTAGGCCTGCCATTAATAGCAGCGCTTTCAGTAACACATGGTTTTTTACCACCGCATCCTTCGCCAACTGCACTGGTGGCACAGTTTCATGCAAACCTTGGGCATACATTGTTATATGGTTTTATTATTGCCATTCCGTCGGTTATCATTGCAGGCCCTTTATTTTCCAGCACCTTAAAAAAAATAAAATCAGTACCGCTACAAAGTTTTTACACACCTCCCATTAGTGAAGATCGGCTGCCGGGCACTTTCAACAGTTTCATTACTGCCTTATTGCCTGTACTGTTATTAGCAATATCTACTTTATTGCCCTTGATGCAAACAAAAAGTGTTGCTTTAAATAAGTTATTTGTTTTTATTGGAGACCCCGTAATAGTAATGTTATTGTCTTTATTAGTAGCGGCCTATACACTGGGTATTAAAACTGGCAAAACGCTGGCACAGGTAATGAGCTATTGCAGCGATGCTATAAAAGATGTTTCATTAATATTATTAGTGGTTGCAGGCGCGGGTGCTTTAAAACAAATATTGATAGACAGTGGGGTGAGTACAGAAATTGGTGCATTGCTGCAAACATGGCACTTACATCCGCTTATCCTGGGTTGGCTTATTGCAGCTACCATCCGTGTTTGTATGGGCTCTGCTACTATTGCTGGTTTAACAGCTGCAGGTATTATTGCTCCTTTAATGAGCAGCTTTACCGTGAACCCCAGTTTAATGGTTTTATCTATTGGCGCAGGCAGTTTAATGTTTTCTCATGTAAATGATGCCGGATTTTGGATGTTTAAAGAATATTTTAATCTTTCTGTAAAAGACACTATCCGCTCCTGGTCTTTAATGGAAACTATTGTTTCTGTAGTGGGACTTATTGGCGTTTTAATACTTAATTTATTTATATAAAAAAATAACGCATGACAGTAGAACAAAAATTACTAGAACTTGGGTATGCATTACCTGTGTTACCCCCATCAAAAGGCATTTATAAAAAATTATTGATTGATGAGAAACATGTTTATGTATCTGGGCATGTATCTGTAAATACCGACGGCACTTATATTACCGGCAAATTGGGTAAAGATCTGGGTGAGGAAGCTGGTAAAATTGCAGCCCGGCAGTGTGGGCTTGGTATTATAGCCACATTAAAAGAAGGATTGGGAGATTTAGGAAAAGTAAAACGTGTTATAAAATTATTAGGCATGGTAAACGCCACTCCGGATTATGAGAAACACCCCATTGTAATTAATGGTTGCAGCGAATTATTTGCGGCAGTATGGGGTAACGATAATGGTATTGGCGTAAGAAGCGCTGTAGGTATGGGTTCTTTACCCAATAATGTAGCAGTAGAAATTGAAGTCTTGTTTGAAATACATTAATTATGGTTAACTGGTACGAAATAAATGACTGCACCCAGCTAGACTCTCCAGCCCTGGTGGTATTTACTGACCGTGTACAACACAATATTGCAGAAGCTATTAAAATGATTGGCGACGTTACCCGGTTGCGACCACATGTAAAAACGCATAAGTCAGCACAAGCAACAGCATTATTATTACAGGCAGGCATTACTAAATTTAAATGTGCCACCATTGCAGAGGCAGAAATGCTGGCACAATGCCAGGCACCAGATGTTTTATTAGCGTACCAACCCACCGGACCTAAACTACAACGCTTTATCAACCTTATAAAAAAATATCCGGCTACACAGTTCTCTTGTCTTACAGACAATATCGTGGCAGCAACAGAACAGTCAGCAGCTTTTGCAGCTGCTCAACTTACCATACCCGTATTTATTGATTTAAATGTAGGCATGAACCGCACTGGCATTTTGCCCAATAAAGATGCCATAGCATTAGCCAACCAATGCAAGGCTTTGGATGGAATGCTATTAAAGGGTTTGCATGCTTACGATGGCCATATAAGAGACACAGACTTTGCAACCAAAAAAGAAAAATGTGATGTTGTCTATGAGCAGGTTATTACTTTAAATAATCAATTGCAATTGCCCGTAATTATTATGGGTGGCTCGCCCAGTTTTTCTGTGCATTGCAAAAGAAACAATATTGAATGCAGCCCCGGTACTTTTATTTACTGGGATAAAGGGTATAGCCATCTTTGCTCCGAACAAAATTTTTTACCCGCAGCAGTTTTAATTACCCGTGTTATTTCTTTACCTGCCGCTGATAAAATCTGTCTCGATTTAGGGCATAAATCTGTTGCAGCAGAAAATGAAATGAGTCGTAGAGTTTTTTTCTTAAATGCTCCCGAACTGCAGCCAATAAGCCAAAGCGAAGAGCACCTGGTAGTAGCTGCACCAGAAAATCATACTTATAAAACCGGAAGTATTTTATATGCATTGCCTTTTCATATTTGCCCAACAGTAGCCCTTTATGAAAAAGTAGTTACTTGTAAAAACGGCAATATTACAGGCACCTGGCAAAATATAGCAAGAGACAGAATACTCACTATTTGAACCCATCATGTATGTTTATTATAGATGCACACTTAGATTTATCGATGAATGCCATGGAATGGAACCGCAATCTTCAGTTAGATGTAGCAGCCATCCGCCAACGTGAAGAAGGATTAACTGATAAACCAGACCGCGGCAAGAATACGGTTTCATTGCCTGCTTTACGAAAAGGTAATATAGGTTTAGTAGTTGCTACACAAATAGCCAGATACGTAGCCCATGAAAGTAAATTATCCGGCTGGCACTCGCCCCAGCAAGCATGGGCGCAAACACAAGGACAGTTGGCCTGGTATAAGGCTATGGAAGCACAAGGCGAAATGATACAAATAAAAGACAGCAAATCTTTAAAGATACATCTAGACCAATGGAATGACGGCAGCCCAACTGAGGGAAAACCTGTTGGCTATATTTTAAGTTTAGAGGGTGCCGATTCCTTTATTAACATTGAATATTTGGAAACCGCTTACCAATACGGATTAAGGGCTGTTGGTCCGGCGCATTACGGCCCCGGCCGTTATGCCAATGGTACTGATGCAACAGGCACCATGAATGCGGAAGGATTGGCGCTTCTAAAAAAAATGGAAGCACTGAATATTATTTTAGATGCCACCCATTTATGTGATGATGCTTTTTGGCAGGCCATGGATCATTTTAACGGTCATGTGTGGGCCAGCCATAATAATTGCAGAAGCCTGGTAAACCATAACCGGCAGTTTAGTGATGAGCAATTAAAAACTTTAATTGAAAGAGATGCTGTTATTGGAGCTGCTTTTGATGCGTGGATGATAGTGCCGGGTTGGGCTAAGGGACAATCAACACCGCAACAGATGAATTGTACTATGAACCGGATTATAGATCATATTGACCATATTTGCCAGTTGGCAGGTAACAGTTTGCATGTGGGCATTGGTTCTGATTTAGATGGTGCTTTTGGCAAAGAACAATCTCCGGCAGATATTGATACGATTGCCGATTTACAAAAAATGGAAAAATTACTAGCGCAACGTGGCTATAACAATGCTGATGTAAAAAACATACTGCATCAAAACTGGATTCGCTTTTTACAAAAAGCCTGGAAATAAAAAACCGGCTTTTGCTGCCAGTTGCACTGCCGTTGAAGTGAGTGACACAACAATGGTGCATAGCGAACAAAAGCCGGTATCAAATAAAAAAATCTACTTACTTATTTTTTATTTTTTTGAAACTGTTGTGTGCGGGCATCTTTAATAATGCCTTTAAAATTTAAACCAAAACCAAAATCGTACACATTGCCTTCGCTGTCTTTGTAGCATTGCATATCGTGTGGTTTGTCTTCAAATTGTTTTTCTACCACCTGCATAGAAGCGGGCATTTGCATAGGCAATAAACCAGAAGGTGCCACAACACCTGTCATAATATCTAATAAAGCCTGGTCTTGCACACCAAAGCTTAGCAGTATAGCATTGCTTTGTTTTTCTATTTCAGAAAACACCATGGGGTTGTTGATATTAACTGCCACAATAACCGGCTTTCCTTTCATCTTCTCTTGTGTTTCTGTTACCATTTTTAAATCAGAAATATTAGACGCCTCTACGGTTTTATCTTTATAACCCCGGTTGGTAAATTTTTCTAACGGATCTCCGCCGGCAATACTGGTGGCTCTTGCCTCTGTTGCAGTATAACTACCGTATTGTAAGCTGATGGGCAGGTAACCATTGCCACCGGCTTTTGCATCTTCTGCTTTATAACCATTGCCTGTAGCTGGGTTATCAATAAACACCAATGCATAATCTGCTTCATCTGGGTTTTCGGTTACATTAAAATATTTTTTTACAATATCTAAATTAACAGGTGAGCCATTAAACTCTGGTGTGGGAAAACCCAAAAAATGACGGCCTGCAGGGCGATAGCGCTTAGGTATGTATACCGTTTTGTTTTTTTGCAAAGGCAAAACATTGCTTTTGTTTTTTAACATAACCACGGACTTTAGCTGTGCCTGATAACCTGCATTCATAAATGCTGGCTTGCCTACAATAGTTTTAGAAACCGCCGGATTGAGATAAGGATTTTCAAACATGCCGGTATTAAAAATATTACGCAGCAATCTTACCGCCGATGCTTCAAAACGGGCACGCATCCATGCTTCGCCTTTTTCTTTAACGCCCATTTTATAGGCCTCTATTACCGGCCCTGCATCATTGTTACCACCAAACTGATCTACCCCTGCCATTAATATTTTATAATGTCTTTCTGCAACCGTTAATTTTTCTACGCCCCATGGTTTGCCGGTAATAAATACATCAATGGCTGTTTCATCGCCTGTAACCAACCAATCTGTACATACCACGCCATCATACTTGTATTTAGTGCGCAGCAAATCTGTAATAATGTATTTATTGTAATTGTTGGCAACGTTTTCATTATTCTTTACATCCTGATTATAAGAAATGGTGTAATACGGCATCACCGCAGAAGCCATTTTTGTTTTGCCATTTAGTTTAAAAGCGCCTTGTGTAAATGGCACCATGTGCTCATTAAAATTATTACCGGGGTAAACCGCATACTTTCCAAAACCAAAATGCGCATCACGTCCGGCCTCTCCGCTGCCTCCGCCGGGCCAATGTTTTACCATAGCGTTTACACTGGCATAGCCCCAACCATTGCCAATTTCGTTTTTTCCTGATGATGTTTGAAAACCATCTACATAAGCTTTTGCCATTGCAGCAGCCAATGCGGGGTCTTCTCCAAACGTACCATTAAAACGATTCCAGCGTGGGTCTGTAGCAATATCTATTTGTGGAGACAATGCGGTGCTGATGCCCAATGCACGATACTCTTGTGCGGCAATGGCACCAAATTGTTTTACCAACGCGGCATCAAAACTGGCGGCCATACCCAATGATGTTGGCCACATAGAAATGGCGCCGCCGGCACCCGCATTAAACTCTGCATTGGCACTGGTGCCATGGCGTGGGTCTGAACTGTTATTGGCCGGAATACCCAAGCCATTGCCTTCTACCAAGGCCTGCACATTATTATTCCATGCAGCCGCTACTTCTGCAGAGGTTACAGTAGTAATTAATACATGGCGCAAATTATCTTTTATTAAAAATTCTTTTTGCTGATCGCTCAGGTCTGATGGGTTGACACCACTTTCTTCAAACGACTTGCCATTATACGTGCCGGCAAAAAAACCACGGCTGCTGGTAGGTATGGCCTGGTGGCGGCTGTATAACATTAAACCCGCAATCTGCTCTACGGTCATTTTAGAAGCAAGGTCTTTCGCTCTAACGTCAACCGGCAGGCGCCAGTCTTCATACTTATCCAGCTGCCCGTTTTTATTCAGGTCTTTAAATGCAAAACCATCTTTGGTAATAATTTTTACCCCCGATGCAGGTGCATAACCCAACACTTTACCACCGGTATTATTTACAATAGAAAACATGCCTTGCGGCTGTTCACTCCATTTTTGCTGCGCCATTAATGCAGGGCTGCTTACTAATAAAGCAATGGTTAATTTCAAATATTTCATTACAAGCAATTTTTGTGGTGTAAAAAACAACTATTTATTTTTTTGTACTGGCATGGCTACTCCGGTCGGCAGCCTTGCGTCGCACCCTTCAACAGTAACAACTACTTCAGCAATTAACAATACAGTGCTGAGTGATCAATGAAAAGTAAAACATCTGCCAACGTTTTTATCGCTCGTCACTGACCACTCAGCAGGTACAAAAAAGCCCAATTTAGTACTGCGGCTAACTGGTGCGACGCAACGGTGCTGCCCAAAGAACTACTGCCGGAAACAGAAAATTATTTCAGCATTTTACTTAAATAAGCATGGCTGCTGGTAATGCTGGCCATAGCGTCTTTTGGCATATCATGTTCTATAAAGAAATGTTTCATACCAGCTGTTTTTGCGGCGGCAAAAATTCTTTTATAATCAATAGTGCCTTCGCCAACCGGTAAAATATTGTTCATTTCTTTATCTAAATCTTTTACATGCCATAGCGGAAAGCGGCCCGGATGCTGTTTAAACAGTGCTACAGGATCTTTGCCTCCTTTGGTAGCCCATGCAAGGTCCAGCTCCATCTTCATAGTAGTTTGAGACAACATCATTTCATAGGGTATCTGTCCTTCTACTGCTCTAAATTCTGCATCGTGATTGTGATAGGCAAAACCAATACCTGCTTTTTTACAGGCTTCATCTGTTTTATTTAATACCGCTATAGAAGTTTTAATATCATCTAACGTTGTAATGGGTGTGCTGGCGCATACCAGGTATTTAACACCGCCTTCTGCAGCTTCATCAACCAGCTCTTGCATATTATCTCTAAGGTTACGCATTGGCGGAATAACAATGGGCTTACCATCAGCATCGGTAGGCAACTTGGCACCGGGGGGTAATTTGAAAGGGGCGCCAATAGTATGGTGCGATTTCCAACTCATACCCATATCTTTTAAAAGAGCAGCAAACTCCTTTGGTTTTAAACCATAGTAACCACCTTTTTTACTGAAGGCAGATTCTATTTCAGTAAAGCCAACACCTGCAATTTTTTTTAAGGTGCCGTTTACATCTTCATCAATACTATTAAAAAAAGTAAATAACTGCAGGCCAAAAGCTGGTTTTGCATTCCAGTCAAACGGCAAATTGTTCAGCAACAAACCACCTACTGTGGCCGCACTGGTTGTTTTTAAAAATTGTCTGCGTTGCATAGTAGTTTGTTTTATTTTTTACGTTTTTGTTGCAGCATCCAGTTGAGGTATTCAGGGTCGGCAAATACATTATCCCAACTGTTATGATTTACCCCCGGATATTCTGTGTATTTAACAGCAACCTTTAATGCTTTTAATTTTTCCACCATCATGCGTGAATTTTTTACATCCACCACCACATCTGCATCTCCATGAAAAACCCAGAACGGAATTTTTGTAACACGTTTATCATAGTTGGCAGCATCACCTACTCCGCATATTGGTAAGGCAGCAGCATACAAATTGGGGTAGCGGTATACCGACTCGAAAGTACCCATGCCGCCCATTGACAAACCACTGATGTATACACGGCTTTTATCTACTGCTTCTTCTGCTATTAATTGCTTTACCAAATCATTGGCTGCCACTAATGGCCAATTAGGGGTTGCGCTATAATCTACTTCAATTTTAAAAGGCTGTGTGGTGCGGTCTATTTTAGCGCTGGCCCAATACGTATCATCTGCACACTGTGGCATTACTACAATAGCCTGAAAGTTTTTGCGGTTAGCGTCTGTAAGAAACAATTTGGCGCCATGTGTTAATTGCTTTTCGTTGTCACTGCCTCTCTCTCCGCCACCATGCAGTAGTAAAAGCAGCGGGTATTTTTTTGTTTTGTCATATCCTTCCGGATATAAAATACGGTAAGGCAATTTTTTTCCATCTGCTGCCGGAAACTCTTTCTTTTCAAATAAGGCAAAAGCCGGATTGTGTGCCGCTTTTTTTAATAAGCCCTGCATATCCAGCCAATCATTAAACCGCTCTATCCAATTATCAGACGGCAGGTTTTGCTTGCGCATACCAAAGCCATGACCACCTTTGGCATACATATGTAGTTCTGCAGGCACTTGCGCTGCTGTCCATTTTTTGTATAAACCTATACTATGGGGCGCTAATGCTAACCCATCATCTGTGGCGGCTGCAATAAATAATGGCGGTGCATCTTTACTTACATTACCCATCATTTCTTCTGTAAAAAAAGCATAAATGGGTGCGGCAAAATTGGGTTTATCTGTCTCGCTGTAATTAAACAATGTACCTGAGGTAACCGTGCCGCCAGCAGAAAAACCCATAATACCAATCCGCTCTGGGTTAATATTAAAATCTAATGCATACTTGCGTACATAAGCAATGGCCGCTTTACCATCCGCAATAGCTAGCGGAATTACTGCGGCATTCGCATCATTAAACTCTTTCTTGCCCCATTTTTCCAACACTTCTGCAACGGGGTCGGTAGTAAGGCTTTGTGCCAAACGATATTTTAATACAAAGCAGGTAATGCCTTTTTGTGTTAACCATTTTGCCACATCATATCCTTCGCTATCTATAGACAGTGCATGAAAGGCACCTCCCGGGCAAATAATTATAGCCGTACCGTTTGCTTTAGCTGCATCCGGGCTAAACACTGTTAAAGTAGGTTTACTTACATTATACACCACTTTGGTTTGCCAGGCATTCTTATCGTTCTCAGCTTCATTCCACGTCCAGTTTTCAGAACCCGGTGCGGCACCTGTATATAATTGTATCACTTTTTGCTGTGCAATAACTGCAACAACCATAAACAACGTAAGCGCAATAGAAAATATCTTTTTCATATAAAAGCAATTGTTGTTTAAATATAAAACTAATTCAAGCCAAATCCCCCTGCAGCAGCAGAGGGATTGCTAACATTGATAATATACCAATCACTGCTTTAATAAAAATTATTGATGCAACTGAAGGCTTTTTCAACTACAATTCGCTTTCACACTCCGGTTTATTTCAACAAGTGTTTGAATGCAGCAATCCTTGCTGTAAATTTCTATTTAAAAAGCACCAAAGCAATTTGATAATAGTCAAATAATAAATAGCCTGCCACTGCAATACAATACAGAAATAATACCAGCAGCATCGCTCCGATTTGGCATTGTTGCGTCGCAATCCTTTCAGCAGTTGTAGTACAATGAAACAATTATTTATTAGCCCGTATACGGCTCAGGGTTTCTAAAGTAACACCCAAAAAAGAGGCAATATAAGTAAGCGGCACCCGCTGTATAATTTTAGGAGAAGATTGCATCAATCGCTCATAGCGTTGCTGTGCAATTTCAAACTGTATTGAATCCATACGTATCTGAGAAAGTATTAAAGAACCTGTTACCATTTTGCGCAGCAAACGCTCTACATCATGGTAGCGGTCTGCCAGGTCCATAAAATCATCGTGGTGAATGCCATACACCACAGAAGGCTCCAGCGTATGAATTTGTAAATGGCTGGGGCGGCGTTTAAAAAAACTGGTAATAGAAAAAAAGAATTGCTCCTCTAATGCAATCCATTCAGTTATCTCTTTCCCGTTCTTGTGATAAAAAATCCGGGCCACTCCTTTTTCAATAAAATACAGATAATCTGAAACCGTATTTTCTTTTAATAAAAAAAAATCTTTAGGCACCGTCCAATGGTGCCATGCAGCCCTGAACACCTTCATGCTTTCTCCCGATAAAGGAGACATATCTGTTATCGCTTTTTGTAAGTTGTCCACAGCAAGAATACGAACTCTAAATTAGTTGAAATCTGCTTCCCTTCCTTAGAAAAATAAAAAAGGGGAATGTAAGAACATTCCCCTTGCGCTTGCTGCTACTGCATGCCATCGGTGGCTCCTTGCATATCTTGTCGCATATTTTTTCTTTTAAACAGGCTCATATCCATTTTTCCAAAACGGTAAGTAAAATTTAAACGCACCATTTGCGGATCTCTTAACCGGTTATAGGTTTGCGTAAAATATTCACTGTATGAATACTGAACAGAGCGGCGGGTTTTAAAAATATCACTCACACTAAGGGTTACAGATGCTGCATCATTTTTCATAAACGTTTTCTTAACCGCTATATCAAATCCATAAGTTGGTTTAATATACCCTTGTGCGGCACTTTGTGCATTACCCATTGGCGGGCCACCACCACCGGGGCCAAAACCACCACCAGAGCTTATAGGTAAGTTTGTTTTTGATTGATATGTAGCTGTTAACTGAGTAGTAAATTTAGCAGGCAACTTAAAATTACTGTTAAACTTACCAAACCAGCTCCACATGCCTTCCTGAGAACTACCCTTTACATTGCTGGCATCAATTTTAGAATTATAAATATTTACGTTGGTGCTAATGTCCCACCACTTGGCCAATGTGTTAACCGATGTTAACTCTGCTCCGTATGATTGGCTTGAATTAGCATTGATAAAAGTATTAATCAGCACCTCTTCACCAGTAACCGGGTGGGCACCTTTATCCTGGTAGCGGGTAATTAAATCAGTTGTTTTTTTGTAATACAATGAGGTCAAAAATGTATTGTTTCCCTTTAATGTTTTTGAATAAGACAGTTCAAAAGACTGTGTAAACTCTGGCTTTAATGCCGGGTTGCCTTTTGTAATATTCAGGTTATCCGTAAAATCAACAAACGGTATTAGCTGAAAAAAATTAGGGCGGTTAATACGGCGTGTAATGCTTACCTGCAGCTCTTGTTTGTTTTTTAATTTCTGACTAAAGAAAACGGAAGGGAATAAGCTGATAGGATATTTATTACTAAACGTACTGTTATTGCTTAATAAGGTTCCGGTATAATCAGAACTTTCTGCTCTTAAGCCTACTTTATATCCAAAATCTTTTACAGCACCGCTTACAGAAACATACCCCGCATATACATTATCAGTATTCTTATAGTTGCTGGTAGCTGCGCTTACCAATTCAAACTGGTTGGTAGTGTAATTGTAAACATAGTTGCTATTAATGTTAGACAGCTTGCGCAACTGTGCTCTTAAACCGGTTTCTAATTTTATCTTTTTAAAAGGTTTTACATAATCTGTTTGCACCGTTAAAAAACGGTTAGTGCCACTGCTAACCAGTTGCTGCTGGTATTCGCCGGTTTTATTACCACCAGCCTGCGCAAAATAATCTGTTACATACAGGTTATCTCCACCATTTTTACCAGAAAAGAGATTAAAATCTGCTGTCAGCTCCTCGCCTTCTTTCGGAAACAATTGCTTAAACCCAAACTGTAAACCTTTTGCATTAAACTCTCTTTTACCTGTGGTTACTCTTTCGCTGGAGCTGCTGATGGTACCGCTGTTAAACAAGCTGTCTGTATTAATACCAATTGTTTCATACGGCTTAAACTCGCCATGCACTCGTATGCCAGAAATAGATAAGGTGGTTCGGTTGCTTAAAAAATAATCCAATCCCACACGGCCAAAAATAAAAGCACCTTGTGTTTTATTATAATTGTTTTGAAAAATTGATGTTTGCGGATTTTCAAACAGGTTTAAACGTTCTGTGGTACCACTGGTTCTTGATTTATTTTGGTTAACCATCGCACTGGCAGTAAAATTAAACTTGTCCTGCCGGATGCTGATATCACCGCCGCCATTGATCGCACCTCTTTTATCAACCCCTGCACGCAGGTTACCATTATAACCGCTCTTTTTGTTTTTCTTTAAAACAATGTTTAATATACCCGCTGTTCCACCAGATGCATCATACTTTGCAGAAGGATTGGTAATTACTTCCACGCTTTCAATAGCATCTGCCGGTATCTGGTCTAAGGTTAATGTAGTGGGGCGGCCTTCAATATAAATTTGTGGTGCCGCATTTCTTAAACTTACATTTCCATCAATATCTACCTGCACCGATGGCACATTGCGCATAACATCTAAAGCAGTACCACCGGCACTAACAATGTTACGATCTACATTAAATACTTTTTTATCAATATCCATACGCATAGCAGGCTTGCTGGCCACCACGGTTACATTCTGCAACTGCTTTACATCCACTTCCAATTTCAAATTGCCCAAGTCTTTATCAAATGCATTTGCCATATTAGTTATTGCACTCATAGCTTGTGCCGGATCGTTACCTGTGGGTTTTGCACCACCGGCATCCATTTTCATTTGAAACGCTACGGTTTGTTCAACCGGTTTAAAACCCGTTGCAGATATTTTTAATTTCAACGGGCCAAACATTGGCAACTCACTAAAGCTAAACTCGCCATTGGCTTTAGTTGTAATCCCTTTTAATAAAACCTCTTTGCGTTTTTTACTTACGGTATCAAATTTATTTTGCAGTAATAACACAGAAGCGCCGCTAATGGCAGCACCAGTAGAATCGGTTATTTTGCCATACACATGGCCCATATTGGGTATTTGTTGTGCTGGCTTACCATTGCCACCCGCCGGAAACTGTGCCTGCACAGTTATTAAACCCAGCACTAAAACCAACACACTTAGTATCTTTTTCATATTTCTTGTTTTAATATCAGGCCCAAAAATATACCGCAGCAATTTGCCATAGCCGCCAAATGAGACGTGCAGGCTAAATGCTGCGACGAACTTTTATTACAAGATTATTTTATGGGTAACCAGCAGCAGAACGCCCTTCAGCACCGGTTGCGTCGCACACTTGTACATTTTAAATTTGATATTTCTGATTTCAAATCTCCAATCAGAAATTCTAAAGCTGAAGTGTGCGACGCAACGATGTTGCCACTGGCACTGCTGCCGGTAACAAAAAAACTGCTATAAAACGTAAGGGGTGATTAAGAAGTTTTGCCGGTTATTTTAGCCAGCACATCCTGGTAGGTTTCTCCAACAGGTAATTCTGTGGGGCCAACCATAACGGCGGTTTTGCGCACGGCCGTAATAAACCGCAGCGATGTTATGAATGATTTATGAATGCGCAGAAAAACAGCTGCCGGCAACATTTCTTCAATGGCCTTCATCGTCATACGGGTAATTACAGGCTTTGAAGCGCTTTTAAGATGAATTTTTATATAATCTTTCAGGCCTTCTACCCACATTATATCATCCAACACTACTTTTAATAAACTGTAATCGGCATTTACAAAAATATATTCAGGCGCTTTTTCTGTGTCCGTTTCCTTGGGTTTATTTTTTAACTGATGCAGCTCCCATGCTTTGTTACACGCTTTTACAAAACGCTCTACAGATACGGGTTTAACCAGATAATCTACCACATCTAAATTATAGCTTTCCAATGCATATTTTTCGTATGCGGTAATTAATATTACCATGGGTTTGCTGCTAAGACTTTGTATAAACTGCAAGCCGGTAAGACCGGGCATTTGTATATCTAAAAATAATAAATCAACCGGTTGTTGCTGCAATACTTTCATTGCTTCCAGCGGGTTGCTACAGCTGGCTACCAGTTGCAGGTAAGGCAGTTTGCTGATATTGTCTTCCAGCAACTCTAAAGCCAGTGGTTCATCATCTACTGCCAGGCAACGTAGCATTAGTTTAATTTTAGTTGAAGGTGAATGGTAAACCAATTATTTTCTTTGGCAATGGTAAGTTGGTGCTGGTTGCCATATAACAAATCTAACCGGCGCTTTACATTGGCAAGGCCAATACCCGATGTTTTATCTTTTACTTCTACAGAGGCCGGATTGTATTTATTTTTTACACTAAACAGCAACTGGTTATTAGTGGCTTGCAGATTTATTATTATCTGTGCCGCTTCTATAATACCAGTGCCGTGTTTAAAAGCGTTTTCTACAAAGGGTATTAATAGCATTGGCTCTATCTCGTACAGCGCATCTGGGTTTGCAATAGTTACGTCTACCATCACATTTTTACCAAAGCGTTGTTGCTGTAAATCAATATAGGCCTGCAGGTATTCTGTTTCTTTATCCAGCAATACTTTTTCTTCATCGGCCTCGTAAAGCATATACCGCATTAATGATGAAAACTTCATTAGCGATGGCTCCAGTAAATCTGATTTTTTGCGTGCCAGCGCTACCATATTATTTAATACATTAAACATAAAATGCGGACTGGCCTGTGAACGCAGCAGCGATAGTTCTGTTTTAAGATTTTCATTTTCCTTCTCCCGGGCAATACGTTCATTACGCACCTGATCAGTAATAAAACGGTAAGCCGTACTGGCAGCCAGCATAAATAAAAAGAAAAAGAAATTGAAAAAGATATGCCCCTTAATATTAAAACTATCCTGCCGCAGCAAAAACAGTTTAAAGAATACAAACCAGGTAACTAATAAAATAGCACCAAACAAGGCCACAATTTCAAGGCTGTACCTTTTATACTGACGCTGGTAAATGTATTTAGGAATTAACACCAGCGCATTAAGATAAAAGAAGGCCACATATACAATATTATTTATAATATAGCGCAGGTGTACCAACCCAGGTTGCGCATAGGTATTGCCGCCCCTGCCTTCGTTATAAGAAGGGCGCAGCCAATAGGGCAATGAAAACAGCACCGACCATGCTGCTATATGCAGCAGCACCACTAACCATTTTTTTTGTTGCCATTTACTCATGATGGGGCAAGATAGTAAGGAATGCCTTTGCTGCAAGGTTTAGGGTTCTTGCTTGCGACGAAAAGCGGGTATTTGTATACCAACGCCTTTTATATTTCTTTCTATTACATCTGCACCTTGGTACCAAACGCCAAATCACCAGCATCGCCCAGCCCAGGTACTATATAACCTTTGGCAGTCAATTCATCGTCAATAGCACCGCACCAAATTTTACAATGGGGTTCGGTGCGTTTTACATATTCAATACCTACGGTGCAGGCAATAGCCGCCACCACATGTATTTGTGCCGGGTGGCCTTCTTCTCTTAAAAATTGTATAGTTTTTACCAGCGAGGAGCCGGTAGCCAGCATGGGGTCTGAAATAATTACCACGCGGTTTTCCAGCTCGGGGCAAGAAACATAATCCAAACTTATTTCAAAACTGCCGTCTTTATTATGTTTGCGATAGGCAGATATAAATGCGTTATCCGCTTTATCAAAATAATTCAGCAAACCCTGATGGAGGGGCAAACCAGCCCGTAAAATAGTGGCCAACACCGGTTGTTCTTTTAAAATACTGCAGGTAGAAATACCCAACGGTGTTTGTATTTCTTTTTCTTCATACACCAACTGCTTGCTAATTTCAAATGCAGCCACTTCTCCAATACGCTCCAGATTGCGCCGAAAACGCATCCGGTCGGTTTGCACCTCTACATTACGCAATTCACTTACCCATTCTCCTAACAAACTGTGCTGTGCTGATAAATTGATAACCATATTTAGTTGCAGTTAGTGATTAATAAAATTGAGATATTTGCCCAACGAAAATAAGAAAGAATTTCAAGCTTCAAATTGATTACACATGCTATACAAAGCGATTGGTTTAATGAGTGGCAGTTCTTTAGACGGACTGGATATTGCCTACTTACACCTTTACGAAACCGGCGGCAAATGGACTTTTGAACTGGCACAGGCAGATTGCTACCCCTATACCAACACAATGGCCGAACAATTGCGCAATGCCACACAACTCAATGCACTTAACTATCAATTGCTGCACACCCAATACGGGCACTATATTGGGCAGCAGGTAAACCAGTTTATTGCCACACATCATTTACAACATAAGGTAGATATTATTGCTTCGCACGGACATACCACTTTTCATATACCAGCACAAAAAACCACGGCTCAGCTAGGCGATGGGGCTGCTATTGCCGCCACCACTGCATTACCGGTGGTAACAGAGCTACGGGCAGTAGATATTGCTTTAGGCGGACAAGGCGCCCCCATTGTTCCTATAGGTGAAAAATTATTATGGAGCAACTACCCGCTTTTTTTAAACCTTGGTGGCATTGCTAATATTTCTTACAACACCACACAGGCATACACTGCTTTTGATGTGTGCCCCGCCAACCGTGTATTAAACATGCTGGTAAAACAACTGCAGTTGCCGTATGATAACGAAGGAAGCATAGCCCGTAGCGGTCAATGCAATGAGGCCTTGCTAACACAGTTAAATGAACTGGCCTATTATCAAATGCCTTACCCCAAATCACTCTCCAACGATTTTGGTACCGATATAGTTTACCCCATGGTAAACGATGCCGCACTTAGCACCGCCGATAAATTAGCTACCGTAATAGAACATATAGCCCTGCAAATAAAAAACAGCCTGCAACCAATAGCAACAAGTAATAATTACGAGTTGCTGGTAACCGGTGGCGGCGCACACAACCACTATTTAACAGAGCGCATACAACAGCACCTGCAGCCATTAAATATAAAACTGGTACTACCCAATGCAGCTATTATTAATTATAAAGAAGCCATTGTAATGGCCTTAATAGGTGTGTTGCGCTGGAGAGAAGAAAACAATGTATTGTCCTCCGTAACCGGCGCCAGCCGTTCATCTGTTAATGGCGCTTTGTGGATGGGGCAGGCTTAGCATTTGGTAACCAGCTTAAGTAACACGGCGCAGCATCGTTGCGTCGCACACTTGTACTATCAACCTAAACGCATCATTTGGTAATAATGCAGGAACCGCCAGAATCGGGTAAGGCTGTATAATTAATTTGTTGCTCAGCGCAAAACTGCATCACTGCTTGGCGGGCGCCTTTGTAAGCATCATTATTAAAGTCGTGCACAAAAATATAACCACCCTGCACCAGCTTGGGGTAAAAAAAATGCAAGCCATTATACAGTGGTTCATATAAATCTGTATCCAAACTTACAAATACAAACTGGTCGTTTAAATTTTTTGCAGATTCTGGAAAAAAGCCTTTAATAATTTTACACTGCTGGCGGTGGGGCATAATAGACAAAACAGCTTCTACAGAAGTATCAGAAAAATCCTGATTACCGGTTGAGAATGATTCTTTTCTTTCTTTTTCAGTATCTCTGCTATCAAACCCTTCAAAAGTATCCAGCAGGTATAAGGTTCTGTTAGCAAAATACTGGTTCATATAGCGGGCAAACTTTCCCTTATAAACCCCCAGCTCTGCTACATTGCCTTTTAATTGCTTGCGTTCAATTTCATGTGCCGCCAGTTCTAATGCTGATAGCCTTATATAATCAAGGTAGTTTTTATCAATAGTACGGGTTCGCTCTAAATATTCTAATGAAGCATTTATATGCAAATGCTTTTTTTGCAGCAGCGGCCCCATTATATAATTAACAGATTTTATAAGAAAGCGTATCATACTCTTTTAAATGAGGTTGCAATGTACAAACTAAGCTGTTAAATAAAGTGTTGCTGTTAAAGTGTGCGACGCAACGGTGTTGCCATGAAAAAATAATGCTGGTTACCTGCAATTAATTTTCATTCTTCTTTCGGTAATCTGCTGCCACGGCACGGGCAATGTATCCACTTATCCAACCCACATAGCCATATCGGGGAAAATAAAAACGCTTTTGCGGCTGGGTGCTGTTGAGTTCTGTTATCAATCCATCTAACCAAATGGCACCGGCTATAATTGATTCCTGATCAAAGGTATTTTGTGCACGGCTAACGTTTATGCGGGCCTGCTTTAACGTGTTATCATTTATTATATGCGCCATGCCGGGCTGTATGAGAGCTCCAAAATTTTGTGCGGCCATATTTTTAAACCGGCGCACATCTTCTGGTGTAATTTCTATATAATTATCCATTGCTTTTTCAGGGTACAGATACGACACCATACACCATACAATACCACCACTCACATACACACTGCCGCGGTTTTTTAAACCCGCACGGCGGCCTAATTCTGTTCTTGCCGTTTGCTGTAAACTATCTCTCCATAACAAGGCGGCCTTGCCGGCAAAATCGGCAATGCCCGCCGGGTTTTTATCTTTTATAATTTTTACAAAAGACTTAGTGCCCACATTCAACACCAGTGGGTCAAAGGTTTCTGTGGCATCCATAAAATAGCCACCCTTAGTGCTGCCACTGCCTATATCTATTAAACTGGTGGTGTATCTTCTTTTGGGTGGCACGGTTCCTAATACAGAAAGTTCACTTTCTTCTGCAGGTGTTACAAATTTTATACTAAACCCTGCTGGTGCATTGGCGGGGGTAACGGCACTAATAAATTCTGCCAGTTTATTTTTTTTATCCAACTCTGCTTTAAAACTGCTGGCCATTACCACATAAATATTGCTGCCCGCTATGCCGTATTTAGTTTTAGCGGCTTCTAAAAAAAATTTAATAGCATCGGCTGTTTCCTGGTTGCTTTGTGCAGTAATAGCACCGGGCTCGGGGTTTACAGAAGTATCGGCACGCAACACATATTCTACCTCGTTACTGCTATTTAATTCTACCGCCACAATACTCATTTTTACGCCTTTGGTAGTTATTTCTATGCCGGCATACGCTTGCGCCACCCCTTCAGCACTATTCAGCAATTGCTCTACCGCTTTCTGACTGAGTGACATTTTCAGTTGCTTGTAAATAGTGATGGAACGATTGAAATAACGGGCGGCTTCAGTTAAATTATCCTGGTCTTTATACAACATACCCAGGTTTTCATACATCGCCGCTTCCCAGTATTTATCTCCTTGTGCTGTTACCAGCTGCAAGCCTTTACGCAGGTATTGTTCACTTAAATCATATTGTTGTGCTTCCCGCAGCGTATTGCCCAACTTTAAGTAACGTAAGGCATTGTTTATTTTTTTATAGCCGTCTTGTGCCTGCACGGTAGCAAACAACAACAAACAACAGCAAAATATTCCTAGCAGGTGCTTCATGCTTATTAACCGCCTTTTTTATTTTTTTTGATGCCCGTATTAAATCCTTTTTTAGGTGCAGCATCATTTAATATATCATCTTCTTTTTTAGGAGCTGCTACCGGCTTAACGGGTACCACTTCTTTTTTTTTGCTGATGGTAGCCGCCATTGCTTCTTCACTTTCATCTGTAGTTGTGTTAATCACCGGCTTGCGACTTTGCACCAATGGCCTAATAATGGCACTGTTTTTATTAGCATTGCCGGCAGGCACTGTAATAGCGGTTGGCTTAGCAGGCGCTGTTTCTGTATCGTCGTCGGTGGTAACAGGCGTCCAGCTAACGGGTGCTATCTTTTGCGCAATAGTGGTTTTCATAAACTTCTCCAGCGATTCTTTTACTTCATTTATATTATCATCTTTAACAAATCGATAATTAGTAATACCCATTTCTGTAAACCACTTGCTCCAGGTACGGGTTAATAAATTATATTCTCCATTCCACTCTGGTTTAGGGTTAATTTCAAGCAGCACTACTTTTAATTTTTTAAACTGTTTGTTTACGGGTATCAACCCATAATCACCTTCTTCAAACTTCACATTCCAATCGGTAAAACCTTTTAGCGCATTAATAACCTGCGCACAACTGGTATAGCGGTTTTTTTGAGTGGGCCGTTCTGTGCCGTTTTCAAAATCAAGATAGCCATCGGTAATAATGAACAAGGTGTTTTGTGCAGCGGTATCCAAATCATCTTCCAGGTCTTCGTCAAAATATTTCCATATATCTGCACCGCTATAATCTTTACTGCGGTTGCTGATAACGGCCTGCTTGTATATTTCTGGTAAAACAGTTGTTAATCTTTTTTGGGTTTCCTCTACCTGTGTAGCTTTTTTTTCAGGCGTTTCAGTTGCCAACTCAGTTCTTAAGCTGCCTACCATATCAAAAACAGCAACAGGTGTTGATTGCTGTGGCGCCACTAGTAATTTTATTTTATCAGTAGCCCGGTAATAAAGATGTGTGGGGTCTTTCTCATCCAGCCGGCTTTTAAACAAAGCGTAAATAGCATTTATTACCGTAAGATCTTTAGCAACCTGTTGCTGATTATTGGCCAATACCCGGTCGCTGAGGTCTAATAAAACAATATAATTGTCTTTGGGTGGCGGCGGAATGTCTTTCTGTGCATCTTTTACCGCCTGCTGAAACTCGCTGCAGCCAACCAGTAGCGTACAAATTAGTAGTATAAAATACCTGCTTCGCAACATAGTTGGTTTAATTATTTAAAGTATGAATCCTGAAACTCTTTCAACTCTTTTACATACACATCGGTAGTGTGGTTAATAATTTTTATCTGCTCTTCGCCCTTATCTCTTCCGTACAAAGTACTCAGGTAACCATTCCACCCATCGCGGAAGTAATTAATATTTTTTTCCATAATGTCTACCGGCAACACCATGCGATCTTTTTCTTTACTCAGGTTTTCTATGCGTTGTGCAATATGGTGCAGCTCGGTCTCATACCCCATCCGCTTGCCTTCCATTTCCAAAATTTCATTTTGCAGGCGGGCAATCCGTTTAAAGCGTAGCTTAATCTGGTTGCGCTTGGCCCATTCCATTTGCAATAGGTAGTACACTGCACTCCAAATAGCAAATACGCCAAACCCTAAAAACAATACCAGGTAAAAACGACTGTCTGCATACACCGGCACCATTAAACTTTTAAACTCTTCTCTGTTACTCTTAACCAAAATTTCATTAACGGCAGTATGTACCTGAAAGGCCAGTAACAAGTCTCCTATTAATACCAGTGCCAACAACCCATACACTACTTTTTTAAACCGCTCCCCTTTCTCTGAAAACAAATGAATAGCCGTACCCAAAGCAAAAAATATGGTAGGAAAAACAATAAGTGGCGGGTAATTAATAATAAGATAAATCAACCGCCGCAAGTTGGGCAATAGTTGAATATTTAAACGGCCCTCTTGAAACAAGGCCATGGCATCCACACCATTCAAAGCAAAATCGGCCACACTCATGTAGAAGTATAACAGGTAAAACGACAACGCAATCAGCAGAAAAAATAAAAAGATATAAGTGCCCCAGCTAAACACATTGTATTTGTGTTGGGTAACACTGCTGCGGCTATGTTCTATTTCATCTACCTGACTTTGCAGCAGGTTTATTTCTTGTTGCTTAATAGGCACAATGCCTTTTGTAATATCGCGGCTGCTATGTATTTCGTCGGCCTTGCTTTTAAGTTCGTAGTATTTCTCCAGTAAAGAATCTATCTGCTTTTGAATACGCTTTTTTGTTTCTTCGGTTTTAGGCACTAAGCGTATGGCATCCTGTTCTGTTAATACCGAGCCGCTGCGTATTTTATCCAGCAATCCTTTGTAAGCTTCCACACCGCCTTTATAGGTGCCGGCTTGCTCCACGCCATATTCACGCAGGTCTTTTACAACCACGTTGCTTAAGTCGGGCAAATGATTGCGGCCCGTATCCAATATTTTTTTTCCGGAAATAATCATAATGGTACGCTCTGAGTATACGTATTCAAAGGTGTTCAAAATTAACCATTGCAGCTAAGCAAAAACCAGTAAGGGCGGGGCTGTTAATAACTTGGGTGGTGGCGTGGGTAAGTAAAATAATTGGGTGGCGGGCTGTAGTAACTCCGGTTGGGCAGCCATTGCTCGTTAAAAACCCCGACAGGATTTGTGCCAAGCATTCGGGGCACACTTGTACAGTTGAATATGAGTACGCAAGAAGCATGCGTTCATCGTAAATTTCTTTCTAACTTTCAATCTTGCCGACTTTACGGCTTTCTGCACAAGTGTGCGACGCAACAACCGATGCCATGAAAGCCGCTGCTGGTTACCCAAAAAATCAGGCTACAAAGCTAAAGTTGTTGCCATCAAACAACCCTTTATCGCTTAGCTTAAGATGAGGTATTACCAGCAGGGCCATAAAAGAAAGCGTCATAAAAGGTGCCGTTAATGTGCTGCCCATGGTTTTGGCCATTGCATCTATAGCGGTGTAGGCCGCGGCTACTTCATACCCATCGTTCATGCTCATTAAACCAGCAACCGGCAGCGGTACTATTTGTTGTTGTGTATTGCTAATGGCACTTACGCCGCCGCGGTGTTCTATTACCAAATTAATAGCCCGGCAAAGGCTTTCATCATCCACACCCACGGCTACAATATTGTGGCTATCGTGCGCCACCGAAGAGGCCAACGCACCTTCTTTTAACCCAATATTTTTTATAAAAGCTTTTGCCACCGGTGCGGCATGGTATCGGTTTACCACCACCATTTTCAACACATCGGTTTGGGTATTGCTTACCAGCTCATCATTAACAATGGTGGCGGGCAGTGCCAGCTTATTAGTAATTAATTGTCCGTCTAAAGCTTCAATTACCGGTATGGTTGTTTGGCCGGGGCTAGCGGGCATGGCAAGTGCCGCTGTAGTTATAGTACTAACATTAAAATTATTGAGTGGCGTGGTATTGGTTGCAGGTACAGTAATACAGCTTTGTCCGTTGTTAGCAACCAGTTGCCCGTTAATATAAGTTTGCTGTACTTCAAAATTCTGCAGGTTATTTACCAATACAAAATCGGCCGCATGGCCGGGTTGCAGTAAACCCACATCTAACTTGTAATGTAATACAGGGTTTATGCAAGCTGCCCGTAAAACATGAAACACGTTAACGCCTTTGGCAACAGCTCTGGCACATAACTGGTTAATATGCCCCAATGCTAAACTATCGGGGTGTTTATCGTCGCTGCAAAACATAATTTGTTCTGGGTATTGGTGCAGCAGGTCTATCAAGGCATCAAAATTTTTAGCGGCACTGCCTTCGCGGATGATGATCTTCATACCGTGTTGCAATTTGTCTGATGCCTCTTCGGCCGTAAAACATTCATGATCGGTACTGATGCCTGCTGCAATATAATTTTTTGCCGCCTCGCCTCTTAAGCCGGGGGCATGCCCATCAACGGGTTTACCGGCTGTATGCGCGGCAGCTATCTTTTGCATTACTTCCGGGTCTTTATGCAACACCCCGGGAAAGTTCATCATCTCTGCCAGGTATTTTATATCGGGCCGGGCTAACAGTGTTTCTATGTCTTTAGGGCTAATGATGGCACCGGCCGTTTCAAAAACAGTAGCAGGCACGCAACTGGGGGCACCAAAATAAAATTTAAACGGAACGGTATTGCCATTTTCAATCATAAACAATACACCATCCATGCCACAAACATTGGCAATTTCATGGGGGTCGCTTACCGTTGCTACCGTACCATGCACCACGGCCAGGCGGGCAAACTGTGCCGGCACCAGCATGCTGCTTTCTATATGCACATGGGCATCAATAAACCCCGGCAAAATATACGGCGCATTGTCGGGCAAACTACTTACAGGTGTAACGGATTGTATGCGTCCGTTACTAATTAGCAGTTCAGCCGGGTAAGTAATTTGTTTAAGAATATCTGTAAAAAAACCGGTAATGGTTGTCATATTATTTTTTTATCAAACCTTAAAAAGTTGGGCTACCCAACTACCCGTATAAAATTGTAAAAATTTGCAGGCGGGTGTAAGTTAATTTACAAACGGGATACATATAATATAAAAGCCGCTTACATTTACGGTAAGAAAAAATTCTTTTATATGCCAAAAATAACCACGCTGCTATTTGCAGCTTTTTTAAGCCTTACTTGTATAAGCTTGTATGCACAAACTGCCGATGATGTAATTAACAACTACGTTACAGCAATGGGCGGCAAAGAAAAACTGCTCAGTATAAAATCAATTTACATGGAAGGGGTTTCTGTAATGGGTAACGGTACAGAAATAAGCACTAAGATTTATAAAGTGCAGGATAAACTGATGCGCCGCGAAATTTCATCGGCCATGTTTAATATGACGCAGATAATAACCGATAAAGAAGGTTGGTTTAGCAACCCCCGCAATGGCGGTGCATTTGAAGCCCTGCCAGAAGACCGTTTAAAACCGCAACAAAGCGAAATGGATTGTGCCGGTCCTTTGGTAAACTATAAAGAAAAAGGCCACACGGCAGAATACCTGGGTAAAGAAGATGTAGAAGGCACGGAGTGCCATAAAGTAAAACTTACACAAAAAAACGGCCAGGAAGGCACTTATTATTTTGATGCAAAAACCAACCTGCTTACCCGCGAAACCCGCAAAGGTGGTGGCGGTATGGGTATGGGTGGTGGCGGTGGCCGCCGGCCCGGTGGTGGCGATGGTGAAGTGAAAATGGATTATAGCAATTACCAGAAAACAGCCGATGGTTATTTATTTGCTATGACGGTTACCATGGGTGGCATGGGCGCTGGTATGACCTACGAAAAAGTGGAAGTGAACAAACCGGTGGATGCCTCGTTATATAAACCACAGCAATAATTATTGCTGGCTATTTCTCTGTTTTTTACAACCTAACTATAAACAAACACAAACAATGAAAACACTACGTTTTTTATTAAGCGGTGCGCTGGCCCTGGCAACTTTATTTACAGCACAGGCCCAAACTGCCGATGAGATTATTAACAAACACATTGAAGCTATTGGTGGCGCTGCTAATTGGAAAAAAGTAAACAGCGTTATTACTGCTGGCTCTCTTACCGTGCAAGGGGCTGAAGTAAGTATTACTTCTACCGTAGTTCATAACAAAGGCGCCCGCCAGGATATTTCTGTAATGGGCATGACCGGTTACACCATTGTTTCTCCCACAGCCGGCTGGAACCTGGCACCCTGGAACGGCCAAACCACTGCAGAAGCTATGACAGCAGAAGATGTAAAAGAATCTCAAGACCAGCTGGATGCCCAAGGCACTTTAATTGATTATAAAACAAAAGGCCACACGGTAGAATTGTTGGGCACAGAAGATATTGAAGGCACAGAATGCCATAAATTAAAAATCACTTTAAAGACGGGCAAAACAGAAACCATTTATTTAGATCCAAAATCTTTTTATATGGTGCGTATGACCGGTAAACAAAAAGCCAACGGACAGGAAGTGGAAGTAACCACCACTTTTGCTAACTACCAAAAATTACCAGAAGGCATTGTAATACCAATGTCTGTTACATTACCCTTTGGAGAAATGACTGTCTCAAAAGTTGAGATTAACAAGCCAGTTGATGAATCTATATTTAAAGGATAACTAATTAATACAAAAACCCGGTTTTAACCAACCGGGTTTTTTTTGTTACCAGCAGTAATGCTTTCATCAGCTTTACTTGCGTCGCACACTTCAACAGTTGCTTCGCTTACCAGCTATTACTCATTAATATTATCACTGCACTGTTCACACACATCCGTTACCATTTTTGTATTACTACCATGGCGCTCCGGCTTACCGGCTACAACAATAATGGTACAGGCATATTGTGCCGTACCACCGCTAAAGCGGGGTGCCACTTAAATGTTTATTTGTATTGTGTGGCACAAGTGAGTGACACAACGATGCTGCCCAAAGTACCTGCAGCAGATTAAATAAAAATTACTACCATGCATACGAGAAAATTTCTTTTAACAGGGTTAAGCATTGTACTTACCTGTGTGGCCGCAAAGGCACAAATAAACTCCAACACGTTTGGTATGATGGAAGCCCGGCAAATAGGGCCCGGCACCATGAGTGGCCGTATTAGCGCCATTGAAGGCGTGGCAGAAGATGGCAAAACCATTTACATTGGCACCGCCGGTGGCGGCGTTTGGAAAACCACCAATGCCGGTGCTTCTTTTAAACCCATTTTTGATAAATACTGCCAAAGCATTGGCGCCATTGCCATCAATCAAAAAAATTCCAAGGTTGTTTATGTTGGCACCGGCGAAAGCAATATGCGCAACTCGGTTTCTATTGGCAATGGTTTATATAAAACAACTGATGCCGGTGATAACTGGAACCGTATTGGATTAGACAGCACAGAGAAGATTGCAAAAATTGCCATCAACCCTAACAACCCGGATGTAGTGTATGTGGCAGCACCAGGCCCGCTTTGGGCCGATAGTAAACACCGCGGCTTATATAAAACTACCGACGCCGGTAAAACATGGGAGAAAATTTTATACATCAACGAAAAAGCCGGTGTGGCAGATGTGGCTATAGACCCCGCCAACCCGGAAACAGTGTATGCCAGCAGTTGGGAGTTTAGAAGACTGCCTTATTTATTTAACAGCGGTGGCAATGGCAGTGGTATGTATAAAAGTATGGATGGCGGTAAAACATGGAAAGAATTAACCAACGGATTACCCGCTAAACCTTTTGGCCGCATTGCATTTACGCTGGCGCCCAGTGCCCCGCAAAATATGGTTGCTATTGTGGAGGCTAAAGAAACCGGTTTATACATTAGTGCGGATGGTGGAGAGAGCTGGAAAAAACAAAGCGCTACTTTAAACGTAGTATCGCGTCCGTTTTATTTTTCAACCATTGTGGTTGACCCTAAAGACCCCAAGCGGGTGTATCGTCCTGCTTATAGTTTTTCATATTCTAATGATGGTGGTTACTCGTTTGCAGAAGCCAGTGGCGATGGCGGATGGGTGCACAGCGATCATCATGCCCTTTGGATAAACCCCAATAACACCAACCATATGTATTTAGGCACCGATGGTGGTGTATATGTAAGTATGGACCGTGGTGCCACCTGGTTGTTTTTACAAAACTTACCGGTAGGTCAGTTCTATCATGTAGCTACCGATAATCAGGAGCCTTACCGTATTTATGGCGGCTTGCAGGATAACGGCAGTTGGGTGGCACCCAGTGCCGCACCCGGTGGCGTAAGCAACAGCAACTGGATGGCTATTTATGGCGGTGATGGTTTTTGGACGATACCCGACCCCACCGACCCTAACACAGCCTATGCAGAATACCAGGGTGGTAATGTGGCCCGCATTAATTTAACTACTGTAAAAAATGTTTCTATTAAACCACAGCAGGCAGCCGGAGAAGAAAAGTTGCGCTGGAACTGGAACACACCCTTAGCAATAGGCCAAAAAAATGCAAAGAACTTATACATGGGGGCGCAGTACTTATATAAATCAACCGACCAGGGCCGTAACTGGACCCGTATTTCTGCCGACCTTACCACCAACGATAAGAAAAAACAAGAACAGGAAAATAGCGGTGGCTTAAGCGCCGATAATACATCAGCAGAAAACCATTGTACCATTTTTACCATTACAGAATCTCCGCTGGATGAAAATTTAGTATGGGCCGGTACTGATGATGGCAACCTGCAATACACTTCTGATGGTGGTAAAACGTGGACCAATGTTGCTGCTAATTACAAAGCAGCAGGCATCCCCGCACAAACCTGGATAAGCAGTATAGAACCTAGCCGTTTTGATAAAAACACTGTGTACGCAAGTTTTGATAATCACATGTACGGAGACCATCAAACATATATTGGTAAATCAACCGACATGGGTAAAACATGGACACTGTTTAAGAGCAATGAGTTTACCGGCTTTGCGCACAAGATTAAAGAAGACCTTACAAATAAAAACCTGTTGTTTGCCGGCACAGAAATGGGCCTGTTTAGTTCAGTTGATGGAGGCGCCACCTGGTTTCGTATGAAAAATAATATTCCCTGGTATGCCTTGGTAAGAGATATTCAAATACATCCTAAAACCAACGACCTTGTAATTGCCACACATGGCCGTGGCATTATTATACTGGATGATATTACACCCATACGCAACCTAACAAAAGATATTGCCGATAAAGAAGTGTATCTGTTTGAAACGGGTACTCAAAAATTAACCACAGGTAATTTTGGCGATGGCGGTTTTCCCAGCACGGGCGGATGGAATGGCGGCAACCCCGCTGCTATTGCACCCATACAGTATTATTTAAAAGACCGCTTAAATACCGGCGATGTGAAAGTGGAAATTTATGATGCCGCCGGTAAACTGGTGCAAAGCATACCCGGCAGTAAACGCAAAGGCATTAACCGCGTTTATTGGAACCAACGCATGAAGCCACCTAAAGTAGCCACTGGTAGTGCCAAAATTGATTTTGGTGGCTTTATTGCGCCACAGGTATTGCCGGGCAACTACACCGTTAAATTAAAAGTGGCCGATAAAGAATATAGCAACGGCATACAATTGGTGCACGATGAAAACAATAAATCGTTTACCACAGCCGACCGCCAAAAACAATTTGATGCTTCTATGCAATTGTATACCCTGCACGAAGAGTTGGCAAAAACAGTAGAAGATATTACCGGCAAACAAAAAATGCTGAAAGAAAATATTGATAAAACCAAAAACGCCAAACTTAAAAAGCTGCTGCAGGAGTACCACGATAAATTAGAAACCCTGCGGGCAGAATGTTTGGCTACTAAACAAAAAAGCATTTTTGCTGATGAAGAGCGCATCCGCGAACGCATTACCGATGTGTACCAGGCTGTAGCCGGACAGGAAGCGGCGCCCAGCAACCTGCAAATACAACGCATCAGTGTGTTGCAAAATGAAGTAAGTAAAGCGG
>REAR01000078.1 GCA_004295245.1 Sphingobacteriales bacterium
GTATCATCTTGTATAGTAAACGGCGGGGTTATAGATTTATTAAGCACCGTAAAAGAGCTTACCAGTATTTCTATTTCTCCGGTAGGTAATTGTGGGTTTTTATTGCTGCGTTCGTTTACCACTCCTGTTGCTTGTATTACAAACTCACGCCCCAGTGGTTGCTCATCTAACTGTTTAGTTAATACTTCTCCAAACAACAACTGGGTAATACCATAACGGTCTCTTAAATCTACAAAGGTAATAGCGCCAAATTTACGCACGGTTTGCACCCAGCCGGCCAAGCTTACTTCTTGTTCTTTGTGGGCAAGTCTTAACGCACCGCAAGTATGAGTTCTATACATAGCTAATCTTTTTTTGGGAGCGGCAAAGGTAACTGAAACTGGCAAGGAATCCATATTTTAGCCTATTAATAACCCAGTTTTGAATGCCCGGAGACAGCCTGCTTATTATTAACAAAAATGGAGACAGTTTATTTATTTCCGACTCATCAATAAATACACTGAGCCCAGAGGCATTTAGGGCGATTGTTGAAGCCCATAATAAAACAGCTAGTAGTGATAGTATGCCAGACCCATTTTTAATAATGATGGGTGTATTTGCCTTTATATTATTGTTTGGAAGAGTTATTTATAATTGGTTAAAAAAAAATAAGCAGTTTAAAAAAGCCATGGCTGCTTATGAAACGCATTACGATTGGTATGATGACGAGCTGAACGTTTACAATCAATATTATAAAACCCTGCCTTCGTCTTTAAAGTCATTGTTTTTGCAACGCACTGCCAATTTTATGTTCAGCAAAAAATTTGTGTTTACAGGCATTGCAGAAGAACCTCGGATGCGATTGCTGATTAGCGCTGCCGCAGTGCAATTAAGTTTTGGTTTAGAAAAATACCTGTTAGACTATTTTAAAACCATTTATGTGTATCGGGAGGATTACCGCTATGGTTTGTATAACAGTCCGTTTATGGGGCATGTAAGCAACGATGGCATACATCTTAGCTGGAATAATTTTTTAAGAGGCTATGAAAACTATACCGATGCTGACAATGTGGGCATACACGAAATGGCACATGCACTTACCTATGTAAATTTTGTAGCCACCAATGATCCAGGAGAAGATATTGGTTTTAAAAAACGTTTTCGAAATTTTTCTAAAACGGCACGCCCCATTTTTTTAAAATTACAAGAAGGTGCCATGGGTGTATTAACCCCTTATGCAGCCACCAACTATAATGAGTTTTGGGCAGTAAGTGTAGAAACATTTTTTGAAAAGCCAGCACAACTACAACTACAGATGCCGGAATTATATGCAGCACTATCGCAATTGCTGAACCAGGATCCGCTGACTGCGCAAAAAATAATAAACATAAAATTAATGAGGTAACCAGCGGCAGTGCTGCTATTAAGCATCCTTGCGTCGCACACTTATGCAGTTGAATACATGTCTGCAAATACGGGGCTGGAAAGTCTGAAAGATTTTTACCTGTTAACAATCGTCTTGCTGACTTTCGGACTAACTGCCCAAGTGTGCGACGCAACAATGACGCCATGAAAAACAATGGCCGGTTACAAAATAAAAATGCCACGCTAAAGCGTGGCATTTGATAGTACTGAAAGCCGGTTAACTTTTTTTATCGGTACTGTTTTCTTTTTTATCGTTCATCATCTCCATTAGTTTTAAACCCAGTAACCCACTGATGCCTCCATCGGTGCCGTTGCCGCCACCTATTAAAACATCGGGTATTACTTTAATATTACTCTTACCAATTTCTTCGGTAACCTTATATCGGGTAAAGTTATCGCCACCCATAGCTTTCACCTGCAGCTCATACGCTTCTGCGGTAGATTTACCAATGGCCATAATTTTTTCTGCTTCCGCTAAACCTGTTTTAGAAATACGCTCTGCATCGGCCGTTGCATTTAATTTGGTGGCTTCTGCCTCTGCACCGGCCCTTAACTTGGTAGCTTCTGCCTCTGCATTGGCCCGCATTTTTGTAGCGGTGGCTTCTGCATCTACCTGCAGTTTTAAACTGGTGGCATCACCTTCTGCTTTTTTAACAGCCGCATCTGCGGTGCGTTGAGAAATTTCCACACTCTGTTGTGCTTTTACAATTTCTTTTTGCATATCAGCAATGGCTGTTTCTTTTTCCATACCCTGGCGTTTCTCTTGCGCCATTCTTTGTGTTTCATAGGTCTTCTCTTCTTCTTGAGCAATCTTTCTATCAGTTAATGTTTTCATTAACGCTTCGGGCGGAACGATGTCTCCGATTAATGTATCTACTGCATTTACATTGTATTCATCCAACACTTCACGGATATGATCTTTTGCCGCACTCTGTCTTTCTTTACGGGTGCTTAAGAAAGAAATTACATCGCTATCCTGCGCACTGTTACGGAAGTAGTTGCCAATGGTAGGCTCCAGCACCTGGCTTACCAGGTTGTTCATGCTACCAAAACGGGCTATTACTTTGGGGGCTTCGTTAGCTGGTATATGTATAATTTGCGCCACATCCAGGTTAAACGGGAAACCATCTTTAGACCGCACCGTTATAGTAGATAAATTTTTATCTAACGCATGTGCTTCGCTGCGGGCATTGGCCCAGTTTAATACCAGGTTAGTGGTGGGCACCAACTCTACTTTCATAGTATAAGTATTGATGGGGTATTTACCGGGGCCTAATGGTTCCATCCACACACCACGGAACCCTTTGGATACAATGTTACCATGCTTAAATGTTTCGCCGGTTAAATCCTTTCCGTCTTCGCCCACATAAGAAATTACCACCCCCACATGCCCGATAGGAACATCCGTCATAAGTATTTGCTCTATCTGCACCGCCCACGGGTTAAGATAATATGAACCCGCCAGCATTACCTGTGGTTGCAAACCACGGTTACCACCGTTGGCAAGAAAACCATCCATATTCTGGAAATTATTATGCCCCTCAATAAACTTACCTGCAATTTGTCCTATTGTAATTGGTTCACCATCCAGCAAGGTTACAATACCCACCATATTTTCTTGTATCAATACCTGGTCGGCAATGGTTACTTCAAACAAATGATTATTCATACGGTAAGACCCTGCAGTAATATAAGCAGTTTGCCTGCCACGCTGACCACCATTTTCTAAAAACTTAGTGGCATCTTGAAAATTATCGCTGTCTACTTTACGGGCTAATATTCTGCCGGTTGGTATTTCGGCGCCGTCTCTGCTAAGTACCAAACCAATTTTACCTTCTGGTATAACGGTAAAGGGTACCATATCCACACCATACTGCCAGGGCCACATAAACCAATACAAACCCGGTGCTAACGTGTGTGCCTGAAAACCGGCTTCGCCTTTGGTGGCAATAATACGTCCATCCGGTAATTCTTTGTGCGTTCCAAACAGCACAAACTTTTTTGTTACCAGACCAATTCGGTTTTCTGGTACTATTACCATACCAAAGAAAACACGTAATACAAATTTGTAAAAGATGAGTGAGAAAAAAACCAGCAACACCCACCAATAAGAAAAAAATAAATCGGAAAGATTCATGGTTGAATTGTTTTAATGTAAAATAATTATTGTTTAATGTATGTTAGTAAGGTAGCATCCGCAAATAGCAGCATTATGGGTAAGTGGGCGCACCTTCTTAATAAACTTACTTGAACGGCTTGAAGTTGTACCTTAATAGCCAAAAGAGAAAACCCTTAAATGAAGTCTACATTGGAGTAGTATTTACAGAATTGAAACGCAAAGATACATGGGCTAATGATTGCAGTTAGAAAAAATCTGAAGAACGGAAAAGAACCATTTACAAACGGGATGTGTTTTATACAATTATCTGATGTACAGCACTATTGCCCATCTGCCATTTTCGGCGTAGCTTGCTTTAGTATGAAAAGCCCCGCTTTTGCAATAAAATGTTTAGTTGCGTTGGTTTTGCTTTGCAGCAAAATAACCGGCACTAATGCCCAAACATTAGGGGGGCAGTCTGGCTATTCTTTTTTAAAACTTGCTAATGCGCCGCAGCTTGCGGCCTTGGGTGGTATAAATACAGCTGTCATTACTAACGATGTGGCGCTTAGTTTTTATAACCCTGCGCTGCTTCGTAAAGAAATGAATCAGCAATTGCAGGTTTCCTTTAATAGCTTATATGCAGGCATAAAAAACTATAATGCGGTATATGCAGTTCATCATACTAAATCGGGTACTAATTTTTCTACCGGCGTGCAGTTTTTAAACTACGGCAGTATTACCCAAACCACGCCGGCTGGTGTGGTGTATGGCAATTTCAGACCAAACGATGTAGCATTACAGATAAGCGCCAGCAAAAAATATGAAAACAAATGGTTTTATGGCGCCACGCTCAAATACATTGGTTCTAATTATGGCTTGTACACATCATCCGCTATTGCAATGGATGCAGGGGCGGCTTATTATGACAGTGCCCGCTTATTGCAGGTAAGTTTGTTATTAAAAAATATGGGGACGGCTATTAAACCTTACCAAGGTGCCGCCGCCGACGACTTACCCTTTGATATACAAATTGGCTTTACAAAAAGGCTGGCAAAAGCACCTCTGCAATTTTCAATTACAGCGCATCACTTACACCGCTATAATATTAATTATAATGATACCAGTTTTAATAACGAAAGCAGTATCAGTAATAAAAAAATAACAGTAGACAAATTGCTGCAGCATGTTGTATTTGCTACACAACTCTTCATTACAGATAAGGTTGAGTTAACATTAGGCTACAATTTCCTTACTAACAAAGAATTGAAAATACCCAATACCACCAATGGCCTTACAGGTTTTTCATTAGGGGCTGGTGTATTATTTAAAAAGCTGCAACTCAGGTATGCACGCAGCCATTACCAAAACAATACGGGCTTTAACCAACTGGGTTTAAACATTTTTTTAAACCAGCTTTAGTAATTCTTCTTGTTGGTTCTACTTACTGATAGGTAAATTCATTTATTGGTTTTGTTTCTTTACAAATAGCCGTAAAAAAATTCTTGTGTTACGTCAATTTGGTTGCTGTTTTATTTTTATATTTGATGATACAGTTGTCCTCCCCATAACCCCCCAAAGAAAGTACCCAGCAAATGACCTTGATCAGGGTCATTATTTTATATGTGATTGCAACCTTTAAATATTATTAATAATCTCAAAAAAGTAAATCTTAAAAGGTACTATGATTAGAATAGCCATTGCTGACGACCACCAGCAGGTTAGAGAAACATGGGAATTCATTTTATCTACTAACCCCAACTTTAAAGTTGTTGCAATTTGTAAAAATGGCAAAGAAGCCATTGCTGCCGCCAAACAACATAAGCCCGATGTTTTTTTGATGGACATTAACATGGAACCTGTTAACGGCATAGAAGCTACAGAAAAAATTGTAGCTGCAAACCCCTTAGCAAAAATTGTTGCCATGTCTATACACGTAGAGCCAGGTTATGTACGCAGAATGCTGGCTGCAGGTGCAATAGCATATGTAACAAAAAATTCTTCTTATATAGAAGTATTTGAAGCCATTGAAAAAGCCAATAATGGCACCAAATACCTTTGCAAAGAGGTGTGCGAAAAAATGCCTGAGGTTTGTGAGTAAGTTTAGTGTGGTGTAAGTACTTCTTTCTTTTCTTCTTTAAAGGCCGCTCTTGGTTTTAGCCCTAACAAGTCAAACATTGCCATATCCTCATTAAAGGATGGGTTTGGGGTAGTTAATAATTTTTCTCCGGCAAAAATAGAATTGGCACCCGCCATAAAACACAAAGCCTGTTCAGCCACACTCATTTCTGCACGGCCAGCGCTTAAACGTACCATTGTTGCGGGCATAATTATTCTTGCAGTGGCAATCATGCGTACCATATCCCAAATATCAACTTTATCATTGTTTTCTAATGGAGTGCCTTTAACTCTTACTAATGCATTTACCGGCACGCTTTCTGGGTGTTGTGGCAATGTTGAAAGTGTATACAGCATACCAATCCGGTCCTCATGCGTTTCCCCTAAACCTATAATACCACCGCTGCAAACGCTAATACCTGCTTTACGTACATGGTTCAATGTTTTTAAACGATCATCATAGGTGCGGGTGGTAATTATTTCTCCGTAGTGTTCTTCACTGGTATCTAAGTTGTGGTTGTATGCATATACACCTGCGTCGTACAGTCGCTGTGCCTGCGCTTCTGTTAGCATACCCATGGTACAGCATACTTCCATATCCATAGCATTCACTCCTTTTACCATTTCAATTACACGGTCAAAGTCTCGGTTATCTCTTACCTCTCTCCAAGCTGCGCCCATGCAAAATCGGGTACTGCCTGCGGCCTTTGCTTTGGCTGCGTAACTTAATACTTCTTCTGTTTTCATTAACGCATGCACATCTACATTAGTGGTGTAACGGGCAGCTTGCGGACAATACGCACAATCTTCAGAACAACCACCTGTTTTAATTGATAATAGTGTACACACCTGCACTTCTGCAGTATCCTGATATTTGCGGTGTACCGTTGCTGCTTCATAAATCAGTTCTAATAACGGTTTATTATACACGGCAGCAATTTCATCTTTGGTCCAGTTATTACGAATCATAAAAAAATTAGTTTTTAAAATTTTGTAACCAGCTTTGTTTTTTCTATTGAGCAGCGTTGCGTCGCACACTTGTACTACAGAATATACATCCACATTTTTTAATCTTCAGTTAGCACAGCAACCCTACTAGCGCCGAAGTGTGCGACGCAACCACTGTTGCCACCTGCATTACTGCTGGTGCAACAATACTATTTTTGTAAATAATTAAGATTGGTTTTGGGTGTAATACTCAATAAGGTTTCATACATCAGCTTAATGGTATTTTCAATATCGCTTTTGTGCAGCATTTCTACCGTAGTATGCATGTAACGCAAGGGTATAGAAATTAAAACGGAAGGGCAACCATCATTGGCATACGCAAATGAATCGGTATCGGTACCGGTGCTGCGGCTTACCGTTCTTAATTGCACTGGTATTTTAGTTTTTGTGGCCACATCCTGCACCAGGTTTAATAACTTATTATGCACGGCCGGGCCATATGCCAGTGAGGGGCCTTTACCACAAGCTACATCGCCTTCAATAATTTTACTAATCATGGGTGTTGATGTATCGTGCGTAACATCTGTTATAATAGCTACATTGGGTTTAATGCGACGGGCTATCATTTCTGCACCACGCAAACCAATTTCTTCCTGCACGGCGTTTACTACATATAAACCAAATGGCAGTTTTTTATTATTTTCTTTCAGCAATCTTGCCACTTCTGCAATCATAAAACCTCCAACACGGTTATCAAATGCCCGGCCAATATAAGAGCCATAAGCCAACTCTTCAAAACCATCCTGATAAGTAGCCACAGCGCCAATATGTATGCCCAAAGCCTCTACTTCTTTTTTGTTTCGGGCACCGCAATCTAAAAACAAGTTGTCTACTCTTGGCTGGGGTTCTTTAGCATCGGGGTTACCAATGCGGGTATGTATTGCCGGCCAGCCAAACACAGCACTTACTTTTCCTTTTTTACCATGTATAAACACCCGTTGCCCCGGAGCTATCTGGTGGTCTACACCGCCATTTCTTTTTAAATAAATCAGCCCTTCATTATTAATATAATTTACAAACCAACTTATTTCATCGGCATGCGCTTCTATCACCACTTTAAATGGATGGTCTGGGTTAATAATACCCACGGCAGTTCCGTAGGGGTCTGTAAACTGGCTGTGCACATAAGGTTTTAAATAGTTTAACCACAATTGCTGGCCACTACTTTCAAACCCAACCGGTGAGGCGTTATTAATATAGTCTTTTAAAAATTGCAGCGAGAAGGCAGGTAAAAATTCTTTTTTTGCACGTGCAGCTTTAGCCATAAAATGTATTTATTATGGCCTCAAAAATAGGTAATAAACAATTACTAAAAACGGGTGATTGTGTAAGTACGTTTATCGTAATATCTGAATCATTTCTGTAGTTACCGTATCGCTTTTGTTTTTCTTTTTGTCTTGCACATAAAACTTAAACAAAAGACTATCGGGTTCTTTTTGCGGAGGGTTACTGCCTATAATATTGGGCGGATTGAGCGCAGAAAGCGCTGATTGAAAATCAAGCGTTAAATCAATTTCACCCTTAATAGCATTGGGAAACTCTGGAATTGCAAAGCCAAAACTATCTCTTAATGTGGTTACCACTCTTTTATTGAGGCGTATTTTTCTGATGAATATAGAATCATATACATCTCCTTCTTTATCGGTAAACTCCAGCGTAAATCGGATGGCACTGTTAACAGGTACTATATTACCGCTGATTGATTTTATTTTTAGGGAAGGCTTGGTTTGAAACTTATCTTTGCCACAGGCCGCAAACAATAAAACCACCATCGCTATTGTTAAAAGCTTCTTCATATACTGATTGTTGTTAACAAATTTAAAGGATGCCGTCTGAATTACCTAAAAGCACCCGTGAATGGATTGATAAAATTTTAACCGTAAACCCGGCCTCTTTTGAGGCATTGGCAATAACGGCTTTTGAAATACAGTATCACCACAACCCTATTTACGCAGCTTTTGCAAAAGCAGTTGGCAAAATACCCGGCAAGGTTACCACTTTAACAAACATTCCATTCTTACCAGTCAGTTTTTTTAAAACACATCTTGTAACCACTTCTCAATACAACCCTTCTTCATGCTTTGAAAGCAGTGGCACTACAGGTATGCACAATAGCCGGCATGCGGTAAAAGATATCGCACTTTATGAAGCCAGCTTTCTTGCCTGCTTTCAACAATTTTATGCAAACCCAAAAGACTGGTGCATCATCGGCCTTTTACCAGCATATCTGGAGCGGCAACATTCATCGCTGGTTTATATGGTAAATGTTCTTATTAATAAATCTAACAACCCTGCCAGTGGTTTTTATTTGTACGAATTTGACATGCTGAATAATTTACTGCAGCAACAGGAAGCTGCCGGTAAAAAAACATTGTTATTGGGGGTAACCTTTGCTTTGCTTGATTTTGCAGAACAATACCCCCAACAGTTAAAGCATACTATTATAATGGAAACCGGCGGTATGAAAGGCCGGCGGGAGGAATGGACCCGCCAACAAGTGCACGCATTTTTACAGCAAAAACTAGGCACAAACAGTATTCACTCAGAATATGGAATGACGGAACTACTCAGCCAAGGCTATTCATCAGGCAATGGCATTTTTAATACACCATCATGGCTTAAAATATTAGTACGGCAAGATGATGACCCCTTAACCGTAGCAGCACAAGGCAGCGGACTTATTAATATAATTGATCTTGCAAACATCTACTCTTGCTGCTTTATTGCTACTGACGATGTGGGTACGATACAACCCAATGGTAGTTTTGAAATTGCAGGCCGCAGAGATAACAGTGACTTACGCGGCTGTAGTTTGCTAACCGCTTAACTATTAAAAGTAATTGTATAAAAAAGCCCCGCTGTTGTGCGGGGCGTTGCTTTATTAGTTTATAGCATCAGATAATCAGCAAGGCATCACCATAACTGAAGAAACGATACTTATCTTTTATAGCTTTTTTATAAGCTTCCATTGTTAAATCATAACCAGCAAAAGCACAGGTCATAATTAACAAACTGGTTTTTGGCAAATGAAAATTGGTAACCAATGAATCTGCAATATTAAATTCATACGGTGGGTGAATAAAGTGATTCGTCCAACCCTCAGAAGGTTTTAATAAATGCTCTGCCGTAAAAGAACTTTCCATGGCACGCATTGTTGTGGTGCCAATAGAGCAGATGCGATGGCCTTCTGTTTTAGCCTTATTTACAATTTTACAGGCATTATCCTCAATACGGTAATACTCTGCATCCATCTTATGCTTACTCAGGTCTTCCACTTCAATAGGTCTGAAAGTGCCCAAACCAGTATGCAGTGTAACCTCAGAAAAACGAATACCTTTTATTTCTAACCGTTTAATCAGTTCTTTACTAAAATGCAAACCCGCAGTAGGCGCAGCCACCGCACCTTCATGCTTGGCATACACTGTTTGATACCGCTCTTTATCTTCTTCTTCAGGCTTGCGTTTAATATATTTTGGCAACGGGGTTTCACCCAATTTTTCTAATACCTGCTTAAACTCCTCTTCAGTGCCATCCCACAAAAACCGAATGGTGCGGCCACGGCTGGTAGTATTATCTATTACTTCTGCCACTAAATCATCCGTATCTCCAAAATATAATTTATTACCCACACGAATTTTACGGGCAGGGTCAACAATCACATCCCACAAACGGTTGGGCTTATTTAATTCACGCAACAAAAACACTTCAATCTTTGCGCCTGTTTTTTCTTTGCGGCCATACATACGTGCCGGAAATACTTTGGTATTATTAACCACAAAAACATCCTTGTCATCAAAATAATCCTGTATGTCTCTAAAATACTTGTTCTCAATATTGCCCGTATGGCGATTTACCACCATCAATCGGCTGTCTTCCCTTTTTTTTGCAGGGTGTTGAGCAATAAGATTCAGCGGAAGATCAAATCGAAATTGTGAAAGCTTCATGTGTTTTAATAAATTTTAAAATGAAGCAAGACAAAACAACAAAGTGCAGTATGGTTACAGAGCGGAGGGCTCAAACCAGGTCTTACGGCACCAGAGTTTGTTACTTGCTATAGGCTGCATTTAAAGTGGGCAAAGGTAAGGCAAAACACCACATATAACAACCTCCATTATACACAGTTTTTTAGGTAACCGGCAGCAACACCACAAGCAACATCCTTGCTACGCTCAGTTCATCTTCAGCGCTTTGGGCAACGCCTTATGCAGTGATGCCCCATTTAGCAGCAATCTGCCTGGCAATTTTTTCCCCATCCATAGCAGCGCTAACAATGCCACCTGCATAGCCAGCGCCTTCTCCTGCCGGGTATAAATTGTTAACCTGCGGGTGGTGCAATGTTTCTGCCTGCCTTGGTATACGCACCGGAGAAGATGTTCTTGATTCTGTAGCCACCACCACCGCATCATTTGTTAAATAACCTTTCATTTTTTTGCCAAAAGCTGTAAAGCCTTCTTGCAAACTGGTATAAATAAAACCTGGCAAAACTGTGTTTAAAGCCACAGCGCTAATACCGGGCAGGTAAGAACAGTCTGGCAACAAACTGCTTTCTTTATTTACCACCAAATCTGCCATGCGTTGTGCTGGTGCCACCAACCGGCCTCCTCCTGCTTTAAATGCTTCTTGCTCTACCCACTGCTGAAATCTTAGTAATAAAAGCGGGTCTGCTGCATCTGTTTTAGCATCTTTCTTTTTTAAAAATTTAAAAGCTTCTTCTATCTCAATTTGCACCACCATACCACTGTTGGCATAAGGATTATTTCTTTTGCTGGGGCTCCAACCATTAACAACTATTTCGCCGGCATTGGTGGCCGCCGGCGCAATAATACCTCCGGGGCACATACAAAAAGAAAATACCCCCCGCTCATTTACCTGTTGTACCATGCTGTAAGATGCAGCTGGCAAATTAATATCTCGTGTAATTGCTTGCTGGTGCAGTGCGTTAAAATGACAATGATACTGTATGCTATCAATTAATGCCTGCGGATGTTCTATGCGTACCCCTAAGGCAAATGGCTTTGCCTCAATTTGCAGCCTTTTTTGTTGCAGTAAAAAAAATACATCTCTCGCAGAATGGCCGGTTGCCAGTATAACAGCATCGGCAACTAATTCGGTTCCATCAGCCAATATCACTTTTTTTATTGCATCTTTTTCAAGAGTTATATCGGTCATTCTTTTTTCAAACAAAAAAGTGCCGCCATGCGCTACTATTTTCTCACGCATTTGTGCAATTATCTGCGGCAGCTTGTTAGTGCCAATATGCGGGTGGCTTTCATAGCTTATGGCTTCTGGTGCACCATAGTAAACTAATAGTTGCAAAATGCGATTAATATCACCTCTTTTATTACTGCGTGTATATAATTTACCATCGCTGTATGTGCCGGCGCCCCCTTCTCCAAAACAATAGTTGCTCTCTGTATTTACCACGCCTTCTTTATTCATTGCAGCAAGATCTCTCCTGCGGCTGCGTATATCTTTTCCTCTTTCAATTATAATTGGTTTTATACCTAATTCTATTAGCTGCAATGCGGCAAATAAACCGCATGGCCCAGCCCCCACTACTATTACTTTTTTGATAGCAGTTGTTACATCTTTATAGCTTGGTTGCAGGTATTGCGTGGGTGTTACCGGTTCATTAATAAAAACAGTAGCGGTTATGTTTACTAAGGGTTGGCGGCTGCGGGCATCAATTGATTTTTTTTGCAGTGTATAACCAGTAATTGCAGTTAATGGTACTGCGGCAGCACTGGCCAGTTGCTTTTTTATTATGGCAGGGTTTGCTGCTTCTGAAGGTAATAACTGTAGGGCAATTTTTTTTTGCATAGTACGTGTGTGTCGGGTAGTTAACCTGAAAACTGATGCAAATTTAAGGTTTGTAGCCTTACTGTTAAAAGCCCAGCCTTGTAACACTGTTGAACTGAGCGTAGCAACGATGCTGCCCATGGATATTCTGCTGGTTCAACAAAAAAAGCCGCCTTTGCAGGCGGCTTGTATAAAAATAGTTGAATAGTTATTTTCTTTGGTTTAGAATGAAACCTACAGAGGCATTAAACAAGCGGGTGCGGGTTTCTAATTTACTTACATATTCTTGCTTCAACAGATCGATAAAGCTGCTTTGGTAGCGAACGTCTACAAAAAAGCCGTTTTTAAATTTATAGTCTACACCAATAACACCTGATACATCTGTATTATTAAAAAGATCACGAATGTCTTTATCGGTATTATTTACTTTGGTTTTGGCAGATGAAAGAAACCCTAATTGCGGGCCTGCAAATACATTACAGCCAGAATTGCTGAAACGGTATTTTAATAATACCGGCAAAGTAATATAAGAATACTTCCATTCTTGATTACCAACCGTTTCTTTAGTTCTTAAAGACAGATAATTTAACTCGGGCTGCACGTAAAAATTTTCTGAGGCTTTCATTTCTACAGAAACACCTGCACTAAACCGTGCATTGTAGTTACTGAAAGAAGTGGTAGCAGGGGCACCTGAAGTATGTAAGTTATTTAATGTAAATCCTGCTTTCACTCCTACTTCGGCTTGCGCCAGGACTGACAAACACGCACAAACAGACAAGACAAATAAGAATACGCTTCTCATAACAGTTTAGTTTTAACAAGCACAAAGAAATATTAAGGCCTCCAAAGTACAAAAAATAATTTAAGCCGGCAGATAAAGTGCATTTTAGCCACTACCATACAAATATGCAGAAAATGAGGGGCTGGCTGGTTTAAATTTGTATCTTCAATGCGGGCACCTTAAACTATCAATACATGAAAAATAAGTTTAGCATGGCGGCAGCTGCCCCTTACTTTATGCTTACTTATTAACATTGTCAGTTGAAAGGATTTCCACAATCATTTCTTTTTTTAATAGTTTCTTGCACCTGCTTAACCAATTTTGCAAGATGGATGGCAGCAACTTATTAAAGCAGATTATGTTTTACAAACAAGTGTTTGAATTAATGCCTGATAAACACACCAGTCAGGCGCTGCACCGTTTTTCAATACCCAATTTTCCTGAGAATTCCGTTGTTTATTTAGCTGTTTTTTTTTGAGAAAGCAAGAAAAAAAAATTTCTTTTAGAGGTTTGTAGTGAAAAGAAAAAAACAAGTGAATAAAAAATTTTTTTTTCAACAAAAAGTTTTGATATTCGTCCCCCTGCGATACTTTTTTTCGACTTTGTTTCCAATATCAATCCTTTGAAAAAATATCCAAGGAATTTTAAATATCAATAACTCATTATAAACTGCTTGTTCAACTAATGGCTAAAACGCTAGATAAAGTTTGGATTAATTGTCTTGAAATAATAAAAGATATTGTAGAATGGCAGCATTTCAATACCTGGTTTCAACCTATTAAACCCGTAGAACTAAAAAACAACGTACTGGTAATTCAGGTACCTAGTCAATTTTTTTACGAATACCTGGAAGAGCACTACGTAAATTTATTGGCAAAAACTTTGCGGAGAGTATTAGGCAAAGAAGCCCGGTTAGAGTACCAGATTATAGTAGACAGTGGTAATCACAAAAATAAACCCCTAACTACCGATATTCCGGCACAGGGTTACAAAAGTTTTGCAAACAACGAAATGGATTTTCCTTTGATAATAAACACACCAGTTAAAAACCCCTTCGTAATTCCGGGTCTGAAGAAAATGCAGATTGACCCGCAATTAAACGCCTCTTATACGTTTGACGCTTTTATTGAAGGAGACTGCAACCGGGTGGCCCGCCGCGCCGGTAAAACCGTAGCAGAAAAGCCCGGTGCCAATTCTTTCAACCCACTGGTTATTTATGGGGGCGTTGGTTTAGGCAAAACCCACCTTGCACAGGCAATTGGTAACGAAGTAAAACGCCTTAACAACAACAAAGTGGTGTTATACGTAAGCTCAGAAAAATTCATTAACCAATTTGTAGACCATAGCCGCAACAACGCCATAAACGACTTTATACATTTTTACCAGTTGATAGATGTATTAATAATTGATGATGTACAATTTTTTAACCGTGCAGAAAAATCGCAGGATGCCTTTTTTGCCATCTTCAACCACCTGCACCAAAGCGGTAAGCAACTGATATTAACAACCGACAAGCCGCCAAAAGATTTAGAAGGTGTACAAGAACGCTTATTAAGCCGTTTTCGTTGGGGCCTCAGTGCCGATTTGCAGGTGCCCGACTATGAAACCCGCATTGAGATTTTAGAGCGCAAAATGAAGAACGATGGCTTGGATATGCCAAAAGAAGTAGTAAAATACCTGGCCTACAATATTAATAGCAATGTAAGAGAACTGGAGGGTGCCTTAATCTCCCTTTTGGCACAATCTTCGCTCAACAGAAGAGAAATAGACCTGGACTTGGCAAAGAAAGTACTCCGTAATTTTGTGAAAACCTCATCCAAAGAAATCACCATCGATACCATTCAAAAAATGGTGTGCGATTACTTTGATGTTCCCTTTGACAAACTGTTACAAAAAACCCGTAAAAGAGAAATAGTACAAGCCCGCCAGATTACCATGTACCTAGCAAAGGCCTTTACTAAAAACTCTTTAAAAACCATCGGAGAGCATTTTGGCGGCCGAGATCATACCACCGTAATCCACTCTTGCCAAACCGTAAAAGATTTAATGGATACTGACAATATGTTTAGAGAAAACGTAATGGAGCTGCAACAAAAAGTACAATTAGCAGCCATGTAACAAATTTGTTCAACAACCACCGTTTCTATAAAAAAGCCACTTCTGTAAAGAGGTGGTTTTTTGTTTACCAGCAATAGTACCACGGTCAGCATTTGTTGCGTCGCACCCTTCAGCAGCATAACAAATATCAACCAAATCTATTCCCGCCATCTCAGCATTTATCTTTATATTCGGTTAAGGTTGCTTGCTGTATCAAATACGGCAGCAACTTTTTTTGTTTAAACCATTACCAAACTATACTTATGACAGGCAAAAGCCTTTTTGAAAATTATAAAACTCCGCCCGGCCTTTGGGACGAAATGAGCGCCGGCCAAAACATCCGTCAGCAGTACCAAAAACTATACGAGGCCATTTGCCCTTCAGATACCGATACCCTCTTTCAAAAAGAGCAACTGGCCAATGAATTGTTTATGAACCAGGGCATCACTTTTACAGTATACAGCGATAATGCCGGCATAGAACGCATTTTTCCTTTTGACATTTTGCCCCGCATTATTACCAACGCTGAGTGGACGCATATTGAAAAAGGCATACAACAACGCTTAAAAGCACTCAACCTTTTTTTAAAAGATATTTACACCAACCAGCAAATAATTAAAGATGCAGTAGTGCCGGCATCACTCATCGCCTCCTGCCCCATGTTTACCCGCGAAGTGTTTGGCATTAGCGTACCCCATGATATTTATGTTATCATCAGTGGTATTGATTTAATACGCGGAGAAGACGGCACTTTTTATATTTTAGAAGATAACCTGCGTACCCCCAGTGGTGTATCGTATATGCTGGAAAACAGAGAGGTTACCAAACGCCTCTTCCCCGACCTATTGGCACAAAGCCAGGTAAAAATGGTAAATAATTACCCGCTTGAACTGCACAATATTTTACTATCGCTATCGCCCCGGCCAATAAGCAACCCAACAGTGGTATTACTAACACCGGGCATTTACAACGCTGCTTATTACGAGCATACATTTCTTGCCCGGCAAATGGGCATACCACTTGTAGAGGGAAGAGATTTATTGGTTGACAATCATAAAGTGTATATGAAAACAACCAGTGGTTTAAAACAAGTAGATGTTATTTACCGGCGTATTGACGATGAGTACTTAGACCCCTTAGTGTTTAACCCAAATAGTGCATTAGGTGTGCCCGGTATTATGAGTGCTTACCGCAAAGGAACTGTTGCATTAGTAAATGCAGTTGGTAATGGCGTTGCAGATGATAAAGCCGTGTATGCCTATGTGCCCGATATGATTAAATATTATCTGAATGAAGACCCCGTTTTACCCAATGTGCCCACCTATCAATTGAGCGATGCAGAACAGCGGCAACATGTAATAAAAAATATGCAGCAGATGGTGGTTAAACGCACCAATCAAAGTGGTGGCTACGGCATGATAATGGGTAATAAAGCCACCGATGAAGAAATAGCTACTGCCATTAAAGATATTGAAGCCAACCCCAGAGATTTTATAGCACAGCCTATTATTAAAATTTCTACCGTGCCTTGCTTTATTGATGGCAAATTAACACCAAGGCATGTAGATTTAAGACCCTATGCATTGTGTGGCCCATCAGGTATTAAAATTGTACCCGGCGGTTTAACCCGTGTGGCTTTAAGAGAAGGTTCGCTGGTGGTTAACTCCTCTCAAGGGGGTGGTAGTAAAGATACCTGGGTGATTGATTGAACGGCCGATTACTGCGTTGCCGCTGAAGGGTGCGACGCAACGATGCTGACCAACAATACCCTTGCTGATAACAACATAAAAACGATTTAATAATTACGCATGCTTAGTAGAATTGCCGACTCTTTGTTTTGGACCAACCGCTATATGGAACGCAGCGAAGGATTGTTGCGGGTACTGCATACCAATTACATTTTAAGTTTAGATAAGGGACCATATGGGGTACATAGCTGGCGCCCGGTATTAGAAATTTTTTCTTTTGCCGGTGAAGAAACAATTACCGCCATTGAACAACAGCCCGATGCGGTACTGCATCATTTGTTGTTTGATAGTACCAACAATAACTCGCTGCAGGTAATAATTAACAGGGCCCGTGAAAATGCCCGCGGCATACAGGATAATATTACCAAAGAAGTATGGGAACAAGCCAACCAGATTTACCACTTAGTAAACAACGCTGCTGAAAAAAGAATAGCCCCTAACCAAACCATTAGCCTGCTGGATGAACTGATTAAAAATATTGTGCTATTTACAGGCGTGGTAGACACCACCATGCCTCGTGGCATGGGTTGGGCTTTTATGAATATTGGCAGGTATATAGAACGCTGCCTTATTACTATTGAAGTGGCTAACAAAAACCTGCAACAAATTAATTATAACCTGGCCGAACAAAAAGATATTTTGTTTTGGCGCAACCTGCTGCTATCACTATCTGGGTATGAGCTGCACTTAAAAAACTACCGTAATACAGATAGCAGTATAAATGTAATAGATCAGCTGGTGTTTAATAAAGATTTTCCCCGGTCATTACAATATGGTTTTGCCCGCATTAATAAATACCTGGCAGATATTATTGAAGAAAACAATCCGCCAGAAAAAGAACTCATCATCCGCGAGTTTGGCAGGCTGAACAGTTTTATTCAGTTTGCAGATATTGATTTAATAAATGAACTTACCTTGCAGCACTTCTTAGAAAAAGTGAGGCTTGATTTATTAAATTTTTCAAAACACCTTGGACAAATATTTTTCTCCTATTCTTAATTGCCTGTTAGCATGCCAACGTTTAAAATACAACACATCACGCAGTACGAATACGACCGGCCAGTAAAAGAAAGCGTGAATGAAATAAAAATATTTCCCTATCAATGCCCTGAGCAGGAAACCCTGCAACACGAACTGATTATTACAGAGCAACCCGAGCTGCATTATTACAATGATTACTGGAACAACCGCACAGCCATCTTTAATGTATTGCCGGCACACAAAGTGCTTACCATAGACAGCCGTCTTATTATACGCACTACCGGCACCAACCAATTGCGGGTAAATTTTAATACCGGCTTTGCAGACCTGCAACAAGAGGTAAATGCCCAATTAAACCTGCAAGAACTAGATAAAGCAGATAACATAAAAAACCAGCAACAAATTAACCAGATAACACAATTAATTGCGTTACCCGGCAAAGGCATTGCTGCCATAACAGAAACTTGCTGCGAATATATTTTTAAAAACTTTAAATATACCAAAGGCATTACCACCACAGAAACCACGGTAGATGAAATACTGGAACACCAGGGCGGCGTATGCCAGGATTTTGCACATGTTATGCTGCAGGTATTGCGCAGCTTACAAATACCCAGCCGCTATGTAAGCGGCTATATTTGCCCCAACCAAAACGGCATGCGTGGAGAAGGTGCCACCCATGCCTGGGTAGAAGCATGGATACCCCAATATGGTTGGGCGGGTATAGACCCTACCAACAATGTTTGGATTACCAATAACCATATTAAACTGGCCGTAGGCCGCAACTTTAACGATTGCTCACCCGTAAAAGGAACATTTAAAGGACCCGCCAAACAAAACCTTTCGGTATACGTATCAGTAGGATATGAGGATGGACATATTTTTGAAGAACGCACGAGTGTTAAAATGGAAATACAAGAACCCACTAAAGAAGAAATAGCTGCTATTGATACCTTTGCCGGTCAGCAGCAACAATAACAGTTTTTGGTAGCCGGCATAGCAACACTATTCAACAGCCGTTGCCACGCTCGGTTCATCTATATAACTTTACGCAACACGGTATAAAACTTAAAACCTGCAATAAGAAATACTACTGCTGAAGAGTGCAACGCAAGCAAAGCTGCATACAGTACTACTGCCGGTAACAAAAAAATATGGGCAACCCATTAAAACAAACTAAACAAGAATTTTATGCCAAAGACCGCAAAGCCTGGCGTAATTGGCTTTTAAAAAACCATCTTACAAAAGAAAATTGCTGGCTGACTATTTATAAAAAAGAAAGCAATACGCCCAGTGTATATTATGCAGAAGCTGTTGAAGAAGCCCTTTGTTTTGGATGGATTGACAGCAAACCCAATAAAAGAGATACTGAAAGTTTTTTGCTTTTTTTTTCTAAACGCAAACCCAAAAGCGTTTGGAGTGCATTAAACAAACAACGTATTGCTAAACTGGAAGCCGCAGGCTTATTAATGCCTGCCGGCATTGCCATGATTGAACTGGCAAAAAAAACCGGCACCTGGACGGCCCTTGAAGCGGTGGATTCGCTTATGTACCCGGCAGATTTTAAAAAAGCCTTACAAAAAAACAAAACAGCTACCGCCTTTTTTGAAGCTTTTCCTAAAAGCGCCAAACAGGGAATATTGCAATGGATACTAAGCGCCAAAAAAGAAGAGACACGTAAACAGCGTATTACTGAAACCGTGTCTCTTGCAGCAAAAAATATACGGGCCAACCAGTGGAAACCTAAATAATTTACACAACACCGGCCAGCTCTAAACTCTTTTTCTTTAAGGCTCTTATTTCTACATCTTCAATTACCGGCTCTGGGGCTACTATCAAAGAAGTATTGTTTTCTCTCCACCAGTTTTGCTGTTGCAGTTCAGAAAAAGGCAACACACCCACCAGGTATTTACGCTCTGCTTCTGCATGCCACTCTTCTATCCATGCAAACTTTTCTTTAGGCACATACTTCCAATCGTCAAAGCTTACATATACTTTAATGTGAAAACTGCTATCTAACTGATGCGGCGTGTGGTGATAAAGTTTTTTATACTCGTAATGATAATCGTAGCGCAATGCAGAAATATCACTCAGCACGGCCGATGCTGTAGGAAAACTACCAGCACCTTTACCATAAAAAAATTGCTTATCGGCAAAACCACTTTCTATAACCACGCCATTGTACTCATTCTTTACAAATGCCAGATGATCATCTTGCTTAATAAATTGCGGCAATACAAAGGCCGCCACTTTACCGCTTTGTAATTTTTTTGCCTGTGCCACCAGCTTTATTTCATAGTGCTTTTCTTTAGCAACCACCGCATCGCTCAGTTGTATATTTTGTATGCCGTTAAACACCAGCTCATCGGGGTGGCTGATGATGCCGTACGCATGCAATAGCAATTCGGTCCATTTATTTACGGCATCATAGCCTTCCACATCCAGCTTAGGATCGCTTTCTGCAAAACCCAATTGTTGCGCCAGCAGCAAGGCCTCTTTAAAATCTAACTTGTCTTCAAACATCTTGGTTAAAATAAAGTTAGTGCTGCCGTTTACAATAGCTTTTATAGAGTGCAGTAAATCGTTATCATAATACTCTTCTAAATTTCTGATAACAGGTATTGATGCACAAGCACTGGCTTCGTATAAAAATGGCTTCCCGGTTTCTTTTTGCAGTTGCAGCAATTGAGGTAAATGCTCAGCTATCATTTTTTTGCTGGCACTCACCACATCCTTTCCGTTCTTTAATGCAATGCTTACAATTTCAAAAGCAGATTCGCTTTCATTAATTACTTCTACCACCACATTTATTTCCGGATCGTTTAAAATTTCGTTTTTATCGGTGGTAAAAAGTGTATCGGGGGCATTTCTTTTTTTAGCAGCGTTTTTAATACATACTTTTTTAATACTTGCTTTCAAAGACGGCGTTTGTTGTAATATTTTATACAACCCTTCTCCCACTACACCAAAACCAAATAATCCAATTGTTAGCTGTTTATGTGCTTCCATAATTTTTATTCGTTTACTACTTTTAAATGATTGCCTGTTTTATAATGTATAAATTCTTTCAATGCCTTTTCAATGTTTTCGTACTCCAGCAAAAAGCCATCGTGGCCAAAGTCGCTGTTGAGTGTAAGTAACTGTGCCCCTTTAATATTTTTTTGCAGATATTCTTGTTCTGCAAACGGGTATAACATATCAGATGTAATGCCAATTACCAGTGTAGCAGCAGTAATGCGTTGCAAGGCAGGTAACACTCCGCCGCGGTTGCGGCCCACATCGTGGCTATCCATACTTTGTGTAAGGCGGTAATAACACACCACATTAAACCGGTTTACCAGTTTTAAACCCTGGTAGCGCTGGTAATTATCAGCCGCATATTCACTCTCTTTTGTTAATGGAACAAACTGTTTATCTCTTGCCTGCGTTATACCATAACCATTGTAGTGCCTGTAAGAAAGTAAAGCAATAGAACGTGCCGCGGCTAATCCTTTTTGCCCGGCTTCTTTATTGCGCTGTAACCAAGTAGCATCTGCTTCTATAGCCATACGTTGGCTGGCATTAAATGCCACACCCCATGGAGATAATACGGCACTGGTGGCAATGGGCACTATATGTTCAAACAACTGCGGTTCTTCAATACTCCATTCTAATAACTGCATGCCCCCCGTGCTGCCACCAATACCAACTGATATTTTAGAAATACCCAACCCATCTTTCAATAGCTGGTAACTGCGCACTATATCTTTAATGGTGAAGTACGGAAAATCGTGGTAGTACTGATGCCCATTGGCCGGATTAATGCTTAACGGAGAAATACTGCCATAGGGGCTGCCGGGTTTATTTACACAAATAATAAAGTAACGGTTGGGGTCAAAAAACTTTCCTTCCCCCACCAGGCCGGGCCACCACTCTGCCGGGTTACTGTTTGCCGTTAGTGCATGAAAAATCCATACCACATTGTCTTTTGCGGCGTTTAATTTGCCCAGTGTAGTATACGCCAAATGCAGTTCGGGCAGTGTTTGCCCGCTTTCTAAAACAAAAGGCTGCTTATGTGTAAATAATTGTGTTGACATAGTTATGTTATCGTCATTCGTTCTCTAATCAGCCCCGAAACTTTGGGATTGCGTTGCACACTTCGGCGCTGGTAGCACTGCTGTACAAGTGTGCGACGCAACAACAGTACCATAACGGTACTGCTGCTGGTCACCTGATTATCCTACTAATTCTTTTGCAAATACTTTTTCAAAAGCCTGTTCAAAATCGGCTTTAATATCATCAATATGTTCTAACCCTACACTAATGCGTACCATATTATCTAACACGCCAGATGCTTTTCGCTCTTCGGTACTCAACTGCTCATGCGTAGTAGATGCGGGGTGAATAGCTAAGGTTTTTGCATCGCCCACATTTGCCAGGTGGCTGATGAGTTTGATAGCATCAATAAACTTGCGGCCGTTTTCAATGCCGCCTTTAATGCCAAATTGCAATACACCACCAAAGCCATTGCTTAAATATTTTTTTGCCAGTTTATTATACGGGCTGCTTTCTAAACCAGGATACCACACAAATTCTACTGCAGCATGTTGCTCTAACCATTGTGCCAATGCCAACGCATTATCTGTATGGCGTTGCACCCGCAGCGATAAGGTTTCTAAACCCTGCAATAATAAAAATGAGTTGAAAGGACTTTGCGAAGGACCAAAATCACGCAGCCCCTCTACCCTTGCACGAATGGCAAACGCAATATTGGGTAAGCCTAATGGGTTGCCTTCTCCAAACACCTCCCAAAACTTAAGCCCATGATAGCCTTCACTGGGTTCTGTAAACTGCGGAAACTTACCATTACCCCAATTGTAATTACCACCATCAACAATAACACCGCCAATAGTGGTGCCGTGGCCGCCAATCCATTTAGTGGCAGATTCTACTACAATGTTAGCGCCGTGTTCTAAAGGGCGAAACAAATAACCACCTGCACCAAATGTATTATCTACTATCAGCGGCAAATCGTATTCTTTTGCAAGGGCAGCAAACTTTTCAAAGTCAGGAATATTTAACCGTGGGTTACCAATGGTTTCTAAATAAATGGCCTTTGTATTTTTATCAATGTGTTTTACAAAGCTCTCCACATTATCTCCATCTGCAAAGCGGGCTTCTACTCCTAATCTTTTAAAAGCAACTTTAAATTGATTGAAGGTTCCTCCGTATAAATAAGAAGTACTCACAAAATTATCTCCATGCTGTAAAATATTGCTCAATGCCAGAAACTGAGCAGCTTGCCCACTGGCGGTGGCCAATGCGGCCACACCACCTTCTAATGCAGCAATACGTTGTTCAAACACATCGGTAGTGGGGTTCATAATACGGGTGTAGATATTACCAAATGCCTTTAACCCAAAAAGATTGGCAGCATGATCTGCATTGTCAAATGCATACGATGTGGTTTGGTATAGCGGAACGGCTCTTGATTTGGTTGTGGGGTCTATTTGCTGACCTGCGTGCAACTGCAATGTTTCAAAACGATAATTACTCATAGCACAAATTTTAAATTTTATAAATAAGGAAGATTAAACATGTAACGGGTACAATTAAAACGGGACAAAGCCACCAAGGGGTAATATAAAATAAATGTATGCCTAGGGCATACAACAAATGCAACAACACGCTGTGCAAGCGGCACTGGTAAGATATGTGTTGTTTGTATGCATGTGTTTAAAGCAAAATGATGCTACAAATGTAACGGGCTTTTGAAGAGATTGCAAAAAGAAATTTGCAAAACTTAAGTTAAGTGAGGGCATCCAATTTTCTTGAACGGGGAAAATTACAAGCTGTTGTTTGTTTGTATTGCGCATGATAAACAGTTTTATTAAATGAATAAACAGTGTTCTGAAAACAGCTTATCAAAAATAGCCGGTAGGTGCAAAACAAAAGCCCACCCGATACAATCAGATGGGCTTTATATAAGTAAGTTGTATAAATAAAGCTTTGGTCTGACTTATCTGTCACTGCATTACAACAGCGATGGAATTGGCACCTTTTTTCGGCGTAACCGAAAGAGGTTGTCAAGGCTTCTGCGGGCCATTACCCTCAGCCTTTCTTGATAAGCAAATTTGTAAGAACTGGCGCAAAATTAAGCGGGCCATGAGGACAATTCCAAATTTTTGTTTGGTAAGGTTGGTCGGCCAGCAGACTATTCTAGTAAGAAAAGGAGTTTATTTTTACAAATGCCTCGCTTACGTACCATTGCTACAGCCTTAACTATACCCTGCGCCGTATTACCAATAATAATAGCAGTTACTGGTATAATTTTTCATGCAAGTTGCCCGGTATTTTTTAAAGGGGATATTTTAGTTTTTTTACCTGTTGCTGTGTTTTATGGCTGGGGTATTTTATTAAACTACCACTTACATAAAAATATTTTTCCACTCTTTTTACTGGCGCTTTCATTGGGTCTTATGGCGGCCTGTTGGTACTTACAACTCCATAACGGGGCATTTGCCACAACCTTGATGAGCTTTATTTTTACTTCTGTTGCCAACCAATACCTGGTAAACGAGAAAAAAGAATGTACCACCTGCAAAATCTGAACTTTGTTTCACCTGCTTTGTTCTATTTTTGAAGACTACTATGGCAACAAAACAAAAGCCGGCCAAAACTATTGCCGCCGCTATTTCAACAAATAATAATGAGTTTATTGAGGTGTATGGTGCCCGAGAGCACAACCTTAAAAATATTGATATACAAATACCCAAAAACAAATTGGTGGTATTTACGGGTGTAAGCGGCAGTGGTAAATCGTCGCTGGCGTTTGATACTATTTACAATGAAGGGCAGCGCCGGTATATGGAAAGTTTTAGCGCCTATGCCCGCCAGTTTATTGGCGATATGGAACGGCCCGATGTTGATAAAATAACAGGGCTCTCTCCTGTAATTTCTATTGAGCAAAAAACCACCAATAAAAATCCACGCTCTACCGTGGGCACCATTACCGAAATTTATGATTTTATGCGTTTGCTGTTTGCACGTATTGGCGAAGCATACAGTTATAATACGGGTAAAAAAATGGTGAAGTTTAGCGAAGAAGAAATTGTAACCAATATCTTCACTAAGTACGCTAATAAAAAAATTTCTGTGCTGGCGCCATTGGTGCGGGGCCGTAAAGGTCATTACAGAGAGCTGTTTGAAGACATCCGAAAAAAAGGCTACCTGAAAGTAAGGATTGACGGTGAGGTGAAAGACCTGGTACCTAAAATGCAGGTAGACCGCTACAAAATACACGATATAGAAGTGGTAATAGACCGCTTAGCTGTTACAAAAGATATGCGACTGCGGGTAAGCCAGAGTGTACAAAAAGCATTACAGGTGGGTAAAGACCTTATGTTTTTGTTGTTGAATGATGACAACAAAGTGGTGCAATACTCCCGCCAGTTGATGTGTGAAGACACCAGTATCAGTTACGAAGAGCCTTCACCGAATGCTTTTTCTTTTAACTCACCTTATGGCGCCTGCCCTACCTGTAAAGGATTGGGCACCGTTTTTACCATCGACATGGAAAAGGTGTTACCCGATAAAACAAAAACGGTAAAAGAAGGCGCTATCATTCCGCTGGGCGAAGAACGAGATGCCAGCGTGTACCAACAAGTTGCGCTATTTGCTAAAAAGCATAAGATTAGTTTGGATAAACCATTGCAGGCATTAACCCAGGCGCAAACTGATTTGTTATTGTTTGGCGATAAAGGCATTAACCCTGATTTGGAGATGGACATGAGTGATGAAACTGTGCCAGTAGAATATACGGGTAGTTATGAAGGTATAATTCCTATGTTGAAACGATGGTTCTCATCACCACACAGTGGAGATGCTTTAAGAGAATGGGTAGAAAAATTTATGGAATTAAAAACCTGCGACACCTGTAACGGAGACCGCTTAAAAAAAGAAAGTCTGTGGTTTAAAGTAGATGAAAAAAATATTGCCCAGCTGAGCCTGCAAAATTTAGACAAACTGATGCTTTGGTTTAATGGCATTGAAAAAAGACTAAGCACTAAACAAAATGCCATTGCAAAAGATGTTTTAAAAGAAATAAGAGAACGTTTGCAATTTTTATTAGATGTAGGCTTAACCTATTTAACATTAAACCGCCCCGGCAAAACTCTCAGCGGCGGAGAAAGTCAGCGCATTCGATTGGCCACACAGATAGGCTCGCAACTGCAGGGCATTACTTATATACTGGATGAACCAAGCATTGGTTTACACCAACGGGATAACCAGCGTTTAATAACCGCACTTAAAAACCTGAGAGATTTAGGCAATAGTGTATTAGTGGTAGAACATGATAAAGATATTATGCTGGCGGCCGATCACCTGATAGATATTGGACCCCGTGCCGGCAAATACGGTGGGCAAATTGTAACCGAAGGCATCCCTTCTGAAGTATTCAGTAAAAATTCTGAAACAGCGCAATACCTGACCGGTAAAAAGAATATTGCCACACCTGCAGAAAGAAGAAAAGGCAACGGAAAATTTATAGAACTGAAAGGCGCCAATGGTAACAACTTAAAAAATGTTAGCGTTAAATTTCCATTGGGTAAACTCATACTGGTTACCGGCGTTAGCGGCAGTGGCAAATCAACACTTATTAATGAAACGTTGTATCCCATACTTTCAAAACACTGTTACGATTCAAAGGCTAACCCCATGGAACATAAATCCATTAAGGGCTTAGAGCATATAGATAAAGTAATAGAAATTGATCAAAGCCCTATTGGCCGCACACCACGTAGTAACCCCGCCACCTATTGTGGTTTCTTTACAGAAATAAGAACCTTATTCGCATCGGTACCCGAAGCAAAAATAAGAGGCTACAATGCGGGGCGTTTTTCTTTTAATGTAAAAACCGGCCGGTGCGATGTGTGTGAAGGCGGCGGCATGCGTGTTATTGAAATGAATTTTTTACCCGATGTGTATGTGCATTGCGAAAAATGCAATGGTAAACGGTATAACCGAGAAACATTAGAAATACGTTACAAAGGAAAAAGCATCAGCGATGTATTGAACATGACGGTAGACGAAGCGGTGGAATTTTTTCAAGCGGTGCCTTGGATATACCGTAAAATAAAAATGCTGCAGGAAGTGGGGCTGGGTTATATTACACTGGGGCAAAGCGCTGTTACTTTAAGCGGTGGCGAAGCACAGCGGGTAAAGTTGGCTACCGAACTATCAAAAAAAGATACGGGCAAAACATTCTATATTTTAGATGAGCCTACAACCGGTTTGCATTTTCAGGATATACAACACCTGTTGGATGTATTAAACAAACTAACCGACCGTGGTAATACCGTATTGGTAATTGAACACAACCTGGATGTAATTAAAGTAGCCGATCATATTATTGACCTGGGGCCCGAAGGTGGTGATGGTGGCGGACAGATCTTATTTGAAGGCCTGCCCGAAGATTTAGTAAAGGTTAAAGAAAGCCATACTGGCCGTTTCTTAAAAGAAGAAATGAAATAGGTAACCAGCAGCAGCACAATACTCAGCATTGTTGCGTCGCACACTTGTACATTTGATATTTGATATTTCTGATTTGAAATTTCAAATATCAAATCAGAAAGTCTAAAGCTGAAGAGTGCGACGCAATCCCAAAATTTCGGTACTGATTTGAAAAACCTATGCTGGTTACCAAAAACAAATAGCCGGCAGTTACTAACCACCGGCTATTGAGGATATTGGTACGAAGAACCGAATAATATTATTGAACGACGATCTCGCCTTCTTGTGCAATTTGGTTATATAAAGTTACACTGAACTTATAACTACCGCAAGGTAAAACGGTAATAAAATTCATGCCCTGCTGAATATTTTTCTTGGCAAAACAACACCCGTTTTTTAAGTATAAGCTAAACAAAGCCCCTTCATGGGTTTTGCTTTCTACCAGTATATTACCGGCACCTTGATGTTGAATAATTGTAAACATAACTACTTAATAGTTTAGTATAAGGGTTTCTGTGTTTACCTGTAAGCTGCTACAAAATGTACTCAGCCATTTATTAAGGTTTACACTTAGCTGTTTTTTTAGCGCCAAAAAAAGTCTTTTACCTGGGGTAAAAGACAATAAGGTTGCGCTAATCCAATAAGCAAGGGCGGGAAGTGATTAGTAAAATCTTTTTTGTAAGGGTACTAAAGAATAGATAGGGAACGGATCAGGCTATTTTTCAAACCGGATATTGAGATTTTAAGAATTTCCCCGCCGCTTATTGGTTTTTTTCAGTTATGGTAAAAAAAGAGCTAGCTGTTTTATTTCACATTCATGGTGCCATTCTCTATCTTCTCATCATCGCTAAACACCTCAAACGTGTAGTTGCCTTTGGTAAAATTGGTAAGCAACGTAGTTTCTTTATTTCTTATCTGCGTTTGCTTTATCAACTTTCCTTCCATATCAAAAATATAAAGCTGGTAAACTTTGCCATTTTCGCCGCTGGCGGTAAAAAACAATACTTCATGCGAGGCATTGGGGTAAATTTTTACTTTGTATTTACGGCTGGTGGTTGTTTT
>REAR01000227.1 GCA_004295245.1 Sphingobacteriales bacterium
ACCTTCACGTGTACGCTCGCCCACACCTGCAAATACCGAAAGACCATCGTAAGCCTTTGCTATATTGTTAATTAACTCTTGAATTAATACTGTTTTACCTACCCCAGCACCACCAAACAAACCAATTTTACCACCTTTGGCATAAGGCTCTAGCAAATCAATTACTTTAATACCTGTAAAAAGTATTTCGTTTTCGGTTGATAAATCTTCGAAACGAGGAGGTTGGTTGTGTATTGATTTTCCGTTGGTTTTGTCCACGTTTTCAATCCCATCAATGGCATCGCCAACTACGTTAAACACACGGCCTTTAATGGCTTCGCCTATGGGCATTTTAATTGGAGCACCAGAGTCGATTACATCCATACCTCGTACTAAACCATCGGTAGAGTCCATGGCAACGGCCCGTACACGGTCTTCGCCTAAGTGTTGTTGAACTTCTAAAACAATTTTTTGTCCGTTTTCTTTTGTAATTACCAGTGCGCTATAAATTTTAGGTAAATGAGCTGCGTCATTTGCAAAACTTACATCGACAACTGGGCCGATAATTTGTGCTATTTTTCCAACGTTTGGCATATATTTTTTATATATTTTGTGTATGTATTGCTTTATTTTAAAAAGCGGTTTTCCGTTTATTTTTGCAAAATTAACTTTTTAAGGTTAATATCAAAGATGAAAAGTAAAATGTTTATTGGTGAGGTGCAAAGATGTGAAGGCTGTGTTGATTTAATCTTCAAAAAATTCGTGTAATTCGGCAAAATAGCTGGTATTCCAGCCATCTACAAATTCGTCAAAATTTTCGTCGGGTATATTGGTGTGTAATAATTCTACGGATGTTCCTTTGGGGTGTTGGTGAAGTTTTATGGTTACTATTGATGCTTCATTTTGCCCATCGAAATACCATTGCTGTATTATTTTTTTGTTTTCTTCGAAGGCTAGGTTTTTGCCCACAATGTCGCCATCGTATAACGAAAATTCAGATTCGGCTTCGGTACTCATTTGGGCTTCGCCCCCACTCCATAGCTTGATGCTTAAAGGGTTGGTTAATGCCAAATATACCTCTTCGGGTGGGGCTGGTATGGTGTAGTATTTTTTGTGGGTTTTCATGTATTGTTTTAAATTGCAAAAAAGAGGTGCCTTTACTGACGGCGATTTTTTAATTGTTTTATCAATTCTTCTCTAAACTCTCGCTCGGCTTGGTAAAAGTGGCTGGTTTTTTCGGGCGATAATACTTTTAAAAATTCGTTTCTATATTTTTTTCGTACAGCTACTATTTTAATATCGTATTCTAAATCTTCGTCTAAGGAATTATCATCGTTTTTACGGGCTTCTCGGCGTAGTTCAAATAGTTCGGTTAATTCTTTATGGTATTGATTGTAAACAGGCCAAAATTTTTGTGCTTCTTCTGCACTTAAATCCAGATAACGAGTTAAAAATGCAATTCTTAATGCTTCAATTTTTTCTTCATCAACCGGTGGTGGCCCGGGAGGTCCTTGCGCAAATCCTGCTGCTGCAGCGAGCATCATGATTGCAATAATGAATGTCCTTTTCATATTATTAATTTTA
>REAR01000022.1 GCA_004295245.1 Sphingobacteriales bacterium
GTTTTTTATGGCGGCAGTGGTTGCGTCGCACACTTGTACGGCAGAATACAAGTCAGCAAGACCGGTGTTGGAAAGCCCGAAAGATTTTTACACTTTCAATAATTGTCTTTCTTACTTTCGGTTTTGCCGACGTACTGACCTACTGCACAAGTGTGCGACGCAACGATGCTCAATCGTCATTCAACTGACGGGTAACAAAAAAATAAACCCCTAACTTACGGCATGCTTATACAAAAATCCAGCTGGCAGTTATTGCGGTTTCCGTTTTCTGTTTTTTTAATGCCTGTTTATTGGTTTGCACTCAGCCAATTGGTGTATACCAACTGGTGGCGGGCTGTGCTGGTGTTTATTATTTTGCATGTGCTGGTATATCCGGCCAGCAATGGATACAATAGTTATATGGATAGAGATGAAACGCCGGTGGGTGGTATTAAAAATCCGCTGCAACCCACGCGGCAACTATTTTTAATAACAGTGGTGATGGATGTGCTGGCTGTGGCGCTGGGCTTTTTTATTGATGGCTGGTTTGCAGTGGGCATTGCATTGTATATACTGGCATCAAGAGCGTATAGTTACCGCGGCATCCGGTTAAAAAAATATGCACTGCCCGGTTATTTAACCGTAGTTGTTTTTCAGGGGGCGGTAATGTTTGCATTGGTATATCATGGGGCGCATGCAACGCTCAGCACAAATATTCCGGTTACGGGTATGGTGGCAAGCAGTTTATTAATTGGCGGTTTTTACCCGCTTACACAAATTTACCAGCACGAGGCGGATAAAAAAGATGGGGTAACCACCATAAGTGCCTGGCTGGGCTATCGCGGTACTTTTATTTTTTGTGCGGTGGTATATAGTGTTGCATTTGCTGTATTGGCGCTAAACTTTTTTTTACGGTTAGAGCCCGACCGGTTTTTTGTATTGGCAACCTGTATGCTGCCTATTCTCGTATATTATTTTGTGTGGCTGGCAAAGGTTTGGAAAAACCCTGAAGCTGCCAGTTTTGAAAACACCATGCGGATGAACATTATTGCATCTGTATGCACCAATATTGGTTTTATTGCCTTAACCATCTGGAACAATTTTGAGTAAAATAACAGCTATAGGAACCGCAGTGCCTGCATACAAACACAAGCAGGAAGACATATTGCATTTTATGCAACAGGTATATGCTATGAATGAAGTGGAAAAAAGAAAACTAAAATTTCTATACCATCAAAGCGCCATAGATACCCGTTATTCTGTGTTGGCTGATTACTGTAAACCCGCAGGTGAATGGAAGTTTTACCCCAATACAGAGGGGCTGGAGCCTTTTCCTAACTTAGAAGTAAGAATGCGCTGGTACGAAAAACATGCGGCGCCGCTGAGTGTGGATGCCATACGAAATTGCCTTGAAGGAAAATTGAATTGTAACGAAATTACCCATCTTATAACGGTAAGCTGCACGGGCATGAGTGCCCCCGGTTTGGATTTGCAGGTGATGGATTTATTAGACCTGCCAAGAACCATACAACGCAGCTCTGTAAATTTTATGGGTTGCTATGCCGCCATACATGCATTAAAAATGGCAGATGCTATTTGTAAAACGGAGGATACTGCCAACGTAATGATTGTTTGCACAGAGTTGTGCACCCTTCATTTTCAAAAAGAAGCTACAGCAGATACTATTGCCAGCAGTTTATTGTTTGCAGATGGAGCGGCAGCAGTATTAGTAACGCACAACAGCAATCCTTTAAAGGGCTATCGCATTGCCAATTTTTACAGTGAAGTAATACCCAAAGGAAAAAAAGATATGAGCTGGGAATTATCGGGCTCGGGTTTTTTAATGACGCTGAGTGGTTATGTGCCCGATTTAATAGAAGCAGATTTTAGCAACTTAACCAATAAGGCACTGGCGCAGGCTGGTGTTCAAAAAAATGAAATAACCAACTGGTGCATACACCCCGGCGGCAAACGTATTGTAGAAGCCATACAAAAAAGCCTGCAATTACAACCAGCACAATTGCAACACTCTTATGATGTGCTGCGGGAATTTGGTAATATGTCTTCGCCCACTATACTATTTGTATTGCAACGTATTTTAAAAGCGCAGCAACAAACCAATAAACAACAACCGGTTTTTGCAGCAGCTTTTGGTCCGGGGTTAACCATGGAAACTTTTATTTGTACACCTGAATAAATTATCCCTAAATAAAGCCTTTGAAATTTACACAACGTTCATATGAAAAAGAGTTACTGGATGGAACGGGTATTCCGTTTGCAGCTATTGAACGCAATATGAAAGAGCTTAACACCATCAACACCTTACTGGGCGGGCATGCTATTACTATTAAAGGGTTCAGGCAATTGGCAACAGGTAACCACTGCCATATTTGTGAAATAGGTTGCGGTGGCGGCGATAATTTATTGGCCATTGCAAAAAGTAGCAAAGCTCCGCTGCATATAACCGGTATCGATTTAAATGCAGCCTGCATACAGGTGGCCGCAACCACATTAAAAAATTATCAACCGGTATTATTGGTGAGTAATTATAAAAATGTGGAATGGAAAACTGATGTGCCGGATATTGTTTTCTCTTCTTTATTCTGTCATCATTTTACCGATGAAGAAATGGTAAGTCAGTTGCAATGGATGCAGCAGCATTGCAGTAAAGGATTTTTTATAAACGATTTGCACCGGCATTGGCTGGCCTATTATTCTATAAAATGGCTGACTGCATTATTTTCAAAATCGTACTTGGTAAAAAATGATGCGCCATTATCGGTACGCCGTGGGTTTAGGCGCAATGAATGGAAAGAATTATTGGAGCAGGCGGGCATTAAAAATTATGCAATTCAATGGAAATGGGCATTCAGGTGGTTAATTATAGTTCATAAATAATACAACTTGCAGCAAGAAACAATATACGATGTGGTAATTATTGGTGGCGGACTGGCAGGCCTTTCGCTGGCCATCCAACTGCGGCGCCATCCATACAAGGTGTTGGTGTTAGAAAAAGAGCAGTATCCTTTTCACAGGGTTTGCGGTGAGTACATCAGTTTTGAAAGCTGGGATTTTTTAGAAAGTCTTGGCTATCCTTTAAGCGAAATGAACCTGCCGGTAATTAATCATTTTATTGTAACAGCTCCCAATGGGCTAAAGGTTGAACAATTGTTGCCGCAGGGCGGTTTTGGCATCAGCCGTTATAAAATAGATAATGAACTGGCACAACTGGCAAGGCAGGCTGGGGCACTGGTAGTAGAAGGGGTAAAAGCAACCGATGTAGTGTTGGTGAGCAACATAAATCATATTCAAACTAACCAAGGATTGTATAAGGCAAAACTGGTAGTTGGGTGCTTTGGTAAGCGCAGTAATATGGATGTTAAATGGAAGCGAAGTTTTATTAACAACAAAGCCACCCGCTTAAACAATTATATTGGTGTAAAGTATCATGTTAAAACTAACCAGCCGCAAAATGCCATTGCACTGCATAATTTTAAAGATGGTTATTGCGGCGTATCAAAGGTAGAGGGCGATGAATATTGTATTTGCTATTTAACCACAGCTGCTAACCTGCAGGCCTTTGGGGGTTCTTTTAAAGCCATGGAAGAAAACCTGCTTTACCAGAACCCGCATTTAAAAGAACTTTTTACCCAGTCAGCCTTTTTATGGAAAGAGCCCATCACTATTGCTCAAATTTCTTTTCAAAAAAAAGAAATGGTGTATAACAATATGCTTATGCTGGGCGATGCTGCTGGTATGATTGCACCGCTCTGCGGTAATGGAATGAGCATTGCACTGCATGGCAGTAAAATAGCAGCGGGTTTATTGCATCAATACCTGCAAAGGAAAATTACGTACAACCAGTTACTGTATCAATACCAGCAGCAATGGCAGCAATTATTCAGCCGGCGTTTATGGGTGGGGCGTTTTATACAACGTATCTTTGGCAAACCGTTTCTTACCAGTATTTTTTTACGGCTGCTTAAACCTTTTCCACCAATAATTAGTTTTTTAATACGGCAAACACATGGTAAGCCGTTTTAAATTTGTAAAATGCAGAGCAGGTATGCGCAGTAAAACAATTAATTACTTTATATGCTTTTTATTACCCGTATTTACAATGGCGCAAAATTATCGTGCCCTGCATGGCTCTCCCTATGCCGGCAGTTTAGGCGTGCATAATAACCCGGCCAGTATTTTACACGCCCCCTATAAATGGGATCTTACACTCTTTGGCGCTCAATTTAAAACCAGCACCAATGCTATTACGGTGGTAGATTATTCTTTGTTGTCAAACCCCGCAAACTCTAAGTATTTTTTTAATAATGGGGCGTACAAGCGCTTTGCAGATCAAATGGTAAACTTTAACCTCCTCAATGCACGCATTGCTATTGGCAAGAAAAAAGCAATAGCTTTTGGCGTAAACATTCGTGGCTATAATAATTTACACACCGGCTCTTTTAATTATATAGATACCGCCAGAACCTTTGGCGATTTTTTTAAGCAAAATCCCAACACCACCTTCCAAATGGACCAGGTGCACAGTGCTATGGCCGAGTTTTATTTTACCTACAGCCAAACCGTTTTTGATAACAGCACCGCCCGATTAAATGCCGGTATAACGGTTAAGGGCGGGCGGGGAATTTCTGGCAACCAGCTTTCTTTAATTAATGGTAGTGTCAGCAACACTATTGTAAACAACCGGCCGGTATACACCGTTAACAATGCATTGCTGCAATACGGATATTCTTCTAACTACGATCGCATACCCAAAGGCGGCACCAATAACCTGGCAAACTTTTTTAAATACACAGAGGGTGCTGCCACCATTGACGGCGGCGTGGAGCTTATAATAAAACCACAGGAAGTACCCGATTATTACGATGATGATAATTTTTATGATTATAACTGGAAGCTGGGACTGAGCATACTGGATGCAGGCCTTGCTAATTTTAAATACGGCACAGAAAGCCGCGTGGCCAGTGGCGTAAAAGCGGGCATTACAGATATTCAATTAGATAACACGTTTGATTCCACCATCACCTCACTTAAAATTTTTAACGATAGTCTTGCCTCAGTTGCCGGTAGCATCAGCAATATTGGTGGCAACCATTTTCAGGTAATCAACCCCATGCGAGTAGTGCTTAATGCAGACCGATTTATTTATGGGGCCTTCTTTATAAATGCAGAACTCTCTGTTAATATACCCACTGGTTTTTTAAAAGAGTACAAACGGGTAAATGAAATTAACCTGCTTACTATTACCCCCCGATGGGAAACCCGTAAATGGGGTGCTTTCCTGCCATTCTCTTTCAATACCAATAAACAGTTTTGGATAGGCGGTGCTTTTAAAGCAGGCCCCTTGTTAATTGGTGTACACAATTGGAGTAATGTGTTTTCAAAAAAGAAAATACAAAATGGGGGCGGCTATATTGCGCTGGTACTGCGTGCCCGAGAGGATGTTGCCGGTAAAAAAGACCGCCGCTTAAATTGCCCTACTATATTTTAATTTTTTTTGGGTAGCCAACAGTTGTTTTTCATAGCAACAGCCGTTGCGTCGCACACTTCAACGGTATTGTTTAAAGCGGCAAACCTTAAAATTGTATTTATACTCCTGTATATTTATTTCAAAACAGGTGTTATTATTGTAAATAATTTTAACACAGCAATATGTTGCGATTTATTCTTTTACTGGTGCTCTGTTGCCAACTACTGCCAACTACCGCACAAAAGAAAACGCCAAAGCAAGAGTGGTTGTATATGCTGGATAATGAATGGAAAGCCACTTCAAATACTAAAAAAGCCGCCTATCTTTCAAAACAAGTGCAAGAAAAAGATTCTTTGTTTGTATGGTACACGTATAATGTATTTGGTCCCTTAATCAGTATTGAATCGTTTAAAGATAAAGCCGGCAATACCGCACACGGTAAATTTGTATTTTTTAATTACAAGGGCACCCGAGATTCAATGATGCATTTTAAAGACGGCCTTGCCGATGGCGATGCTTACTATTTTAATGATACCGGTCGTGTGGTGCTGAAAAAGAAATATGCAGCCGGGCGGTTAATGATTACTGAAGATATTGTGAGGAAGGATTCAATACGGATGGCCCGGAAAGATAATGTAGATACTGCTGTGTTTTCAAAAGTGGAAGTAGAATCTGAATTTCCGGGAGGGGTGAGGGGATGGATACAATATTTGCAGAAAAATCTACGCTACCCGGATAGAGCCATCAACAGCCGCATACAAGGCACTGTGCGGATACAGTTTATTGTAGATAAAGAAGGTAATATTGAAGATATAGAAATGGTAAAATCAGTAGAGTTTACTATTGATGAAGAAGCCATGCGCCTTAT
>REAR01000079.1 GCA_004295245.1 Sphingobacteriales bacterium
TTTCATCCACATATCGTGGTTGCCTACAAAAAAATGAATAGGTATGCCGCTATCTGTTATGCTGGCTAGTTTTCCTAAAATGCGGGTATAGCCTTTGGGTACAACGGTTCTGTATTCGTACCAAAAATCAAACAAATCACCTACAATAAAAATTACTGCAGCATCTTGTTGTGCGTTGTGTAAAAAGCGAACAATTTTTTTTTCTCTTTCTAAACTGGCAGCGGCATTGGGTGCACCCAGGTGAAAATCTGAAAGAAAGTATATTTTTTTATGCGGGGGTAGTTGCATGTGTACTAATCATTCTTTTGCTGTACAAAATCAAAAATATCACCAGAAGCAATGGAAGGTTTATCGGTAATGGGCTGTGCATACCAGTAAATCCAGGCATTGGTGGTTTGCCCGTTTATATATACGGTGGTTTGCTGCCGCTTGTAGTATTCAGTTTCTCCCTCTTCTGTATGAATGCCCTCGTAATCGTCTAACTGACTGATGGCCCATGCAAACTCATCATTATTTTTAGCAGCATATAATTCACCAATAATATAGATTTCTTCATTGCAAGGTTGCGCTGCCGGAAAATTGCCCATATGGTATAAACGCCCTTTTACTTTTGCATTACCCACCAAACTAAAATATTGGCTGATGTATTGGTACGCAGGGTTCTGAAAACCGCTGCGCAAACTGCCATATACAAAAATTTGTTCCTGAGAAATAGTCATGGTATAAAGATAAATACTGTTTATTAGAATAACTATTCATTTAGAATAGAAAGGATACCAGCTACAGTAACTCCGGTTTAGCAGTTGTTGCGTCGCAATCCGTTCAGCAGTTGTGGTATAATTGGGCAATATTATTTAAGCGTCTACCAAAAACACATATACTTCTTTAGGGCCATGCACACCCACCACCAAGGTTTTTTCAATATCTGCTGTTCGGCTGGGGCCACTGGCAAAACTTATAAGAGAGGGAAGTTGTTGTGCGTATTTGTCTTTTACTAATTGCAACGCATCTTTTACATCATACACCAGCTGATGGGTATAGGCAATGCAAATATGTACCGGTGCATATACGCTGGCAGTGCGGCCGCTGGCGGTAGCACTACTTAATACAATGGTGCCGGTGCGGGCCACCAGCGCCTCGCAGGTAGTAATGCTGGCGGGGCAATTGGCAAGATCTGTTGTATTAAAATTTGTAAAACCAGCGCCTTTTAATTGTTGCGTTAATGCTTCTTCAATACAATAGAGCGGTGGCCACTGCTGCAGGGTTACCAATTGTTCTAATTGCTGTGCTAAATCCTGTAGATTCATGCAAAACGCAAATTTGCCTTGCAATTGGGTAAAGGCTTCTGCAAAATGCAATTCCAGTTCTTGTGTGCCGGGTTGGTATAAAGAGTTATTGCCTTCACTGGCGGCAAAAGGTAAAGGCGTTGAACTGCTCAACGCCTTCCTTATTTTTTTAAGTATATTCTCTTTTGAGGGAGAGATATTCATAACTCGTTTTTTTAATAAAAATACCGAAGTTGAATAGCGCAACTACCGTTGCAGTGTGCGACGCAACCACCGTTTCATTTTATTACCACTGCTGGTAACATTATTTAACTACCACTGTATGGCGGCACGCCTTCGCTAATGCTTCCATCATGACTGTGCGGCTCTGTATGATCTACATCTAAAATTTTCTTTTCTTCATAAGGGCGTTTGCCTATCAGTGTTTCTACGTCGCTTTGAAACAACACTTCTTTTTCAAGTAAAGAGCTGGCTAATTTTTCTACCTGTTCTTTTTTCTCGTTTAATAATTTTAAAGTGCGTACATAGGCTCCATCAATCAGCTTACGTACTTCTTCATCAATTAATTTGCTGGTTTCTTCTGAGTAGGGCTTGGTAAAAGCGTTTTCATTCTGCGGGTCGTAATAACTTACATTACCTACTTTATCGTTCATACCATATACGGTAACCATGGCATAGGCAGTGCGGGTAATTTGTTGCAAATCGTTTTGCGCACCGGTAGAAATTTTGCCAAAGAAAATTTCTTCGCTGGCGCGGCCGCCCAATGTCATGCATATCTGGTCAATCAGTTGGTCTGTATTGTACAGGTATTGTTCTTTTGGCGTGTACTGCGCATAACCCAATGCTGCTGTGCCACGTGGTACAATGGTAACTTTTAATAAGGGGTAGGCATGTTCTAAATACCAACCGCAAATTGCATGTCCTGCCTCGTGGTAAGCAATAATTTTCTTTTCATCCGGAGAAATGATTTTATTCTTTTTCTCCAATCCACCAATTACGCGGTCTATGGCATCCTGAAAATCGGCCATATCAACCGCTTCTTTATTTTTACGGGCTGCAATTAAAGCCGCTTCATTACAAACATTGGCAATATCTGCACCTGCAAAGCCCGGTGTTTGTTCTGCCAGTTTATAAATATCCAGTTTTTGAGAAATTTTAATCGGCTTCAGGTGCACTTTAAAAATATGTTCACGGCCTTTCAAATCAGGTCTGTCAATGGTAATTTGTCTATCAAAACGACCGGGGCGCAGCAAAGCGCTGTCTAGTACATCGGGCCGGTTGGTGGCTGCTAAAACAATGATGCCGCTATCGCCGCTAAAACCATCCATTTCCACCAGCATTTGGTTTAAGGTGCTTTCACGCTCATCATTACTCATAACGGCATTTTTTCCGCGGGCCCGGCCTATTGCATCTATCTCGTCTATAAAAATAATACAAGGGGCTTTTTCACGGGCTTGTTTAAATAAGTCTCTTACGCGGCTGGCGCCCACACCCACAAATAATTCAACAAAGTCGCTACCGCTCATGCTAAAGAAAGGCACTTGAGCTTCTCCGGCCATGGCTTTTGCCAATAGCGTTTTACCTGTACCCGGAGGGCCTACTAACAAGGCACCTTTAGGAATTTTACCACCTAGTGCTGTATATTTTTTGGGGTTCTTTAAAAAATCAACAATTTCCATCACTTCCACTTTTGCCTCATCTAAACCTGCCACATCATTAAAGGTGATGTTTACTTTAGTGCCCTTATCAAATAAGGTGGCACGGCTTTTACCAATGCTGAAAATGCCACCGGGGCCACCGCCGGCACCACCGCCAGTACCCATTTTGCGCATTAATAAAATAAACAACAGCACAAATAGTAAAATAGGAATTAAAAAGTTGATGATGCTGGCAAAATAGTCGGGCTCATCTTTACTAAAGTTAGAAACTTCTTTTACCTGCGGGTTGTCTTTATAAAAATCACGCAGGTCATCTGCTAAAATGCGGTCATCTGCATTAAACTCAAAATGCGGGCCTTCTTTAGGCACTTTCATTTTGCTTTCTTTGTATTTAGCAGCGTAAAAAGGTTTCTTTAAGCTATCGGCTATAATGTAAACACGAATCAGCTTTTTATTAACGGTTTCAAACTTTTCAACATCACCGTTTCTAAGCATGGTGTTTTTAAATTCAGTAACATCTGTTTTTACCAGCGTTTGCTTAAAGCCGCTGCCTAAAAAGTTAAAGCCAAGTAATAAAACAAAAAGCGCCACCCATAGCCATGTAATATTAAATTTCGGGGTACGGCGCTCATCGCCACCACTTCCTGATGGTCGTATTCTGCCTCTTTCGTTTTGTTCTTGTGACATATGTTTGTATAGCTGTAGTACTTTTCTTAAAATGCTTTAGCAGCAAATTTGTTTACTACTGTTTAAGGTTTTGCAAAAGTTTATAATAAATTAAATGCTATTAGTCGTCGTGCTCTGCAAGGCCGGCGTCGCTCCACATTTCTTCTAACTTGTAAAACTTGCGGGTTTCTGTTTGCATAATATGCACCACAATATTTACGTAGTCAATTAAAATCCATTGGGCAGATTGTTGCCCTTCGTGCCGGTACGGCGCTTCGTCACAAAAATTTTTAACCTGGTATTCTATATTATCGGCAATGGCTTTTACCTGGGTAGTGCTGCTAGCCTGGCAAATAACAAAATAAGAAGATACAGCCTCAGGTATTTTTCGCAGATCTAAAGACACAATCTGCTCTCCTTTTTTTTGCTGTATGGCCTGAATGATTGTTTTAAATAATTTAGAGTTCCTCGTAATTTTTCCGCCTCCCACACCAGCACGGGTAGCTAACAGTTTCAATTGTTCCAAATAATCAAATGTTTTAGATGTATAAAGTAGTTATTTTGAAGTTGGCTTTTGCACTGCCAGCAACATTGTTGTCCCGATATGAATCGGGATAGACTGTCGCACACTTGTACTCAGGTACTTTTATCAACAGGTATTGCCAGCTGCATTCAAATATTTAACTTGCTCAAAAATAATAATCTTTTACCACTCAACCGCTATATGAATCCCATCGGTAAAAACCTTACTATTTTGCCTACGGTGGACAGCACCAACAACTATGCCATGGCCCAGCTACGTGCGGGTTTGGCAAGTTCAGGAGATGTATATCTGGCAATGGAACAAACAGCAGGGCGTGGCCAAAGAGGCAATAGCTGGCAAACAGACCCTGCCAGTAATATTGCCATCAGTATCGTTTTTCAACCGCTAACCTTACCTATTGCCCGCCAGTTCTATCTGGTAGCTGCAGTAGCACTGGGTTGTCATCATTTTTTTAGCGCAGTAACCGGGCAAGATGAAACGACAATAAAATGGCCCAACGATTTATACTGGCGTGACAGAAAGGCAGGGGGTATTCTAATAGAAAACATTATTAGCGCCGAGCTATGGCATTGGGCGGTAATAGGCATTGGCATCAATATTAATCAAACCCATTTTGCACAACACTTACCCAACCCCGTTTCTTTAAAACAAATAACCGGTAAAGATTGGGATGTGCTGGATATGACCCGCCAGTTATGTGCCTGTATTGATTTACAATTGTGGCAATTAGAAAAAAACAAAGAACTATTGCTGCAACAGTATAACAACGTGCTGTATAAAAAAAACCAAACCGTTCGGCTAAAAAAAGAAACCCGCATTTTTGAAGCACAAATAAAAGGGGTTACTAATACCGGCAAACTAATTACCCAAACGAGTATTGAAGAATTGTTTGATTTTGGAGAGATACAGTGGGTAAAAGACGATAGTATAAAAAAGTAAACTACCTGCAGCTGATAATGCAATTTGTTTCCAGCGTTTCATCTGTTTCTGCCGCTCTTGCCTGCCGCTCAAACTTATTATTAAAGTAGCCGTGGCGGATGCTTTCTAACAGGTATTGCCATAAAAAATTAAGGTAGCCGTATTGCTTAAATTGTTTTACATGCATTAACTCGTGCCGCAGCCAGGTTTTATTATTTATAAACTCAGCTTCTGTAGTATTGTATAAGTAAATAGTACGGCCCAATACAAGGGCCATTCTTTGTTGGTTTAATTTAAGTGCGGCCAGCCTTGCTAAAAAAGAGTTTTCTTTTATAACGCATTTCATTACAATAAAGGTAATATCATTTTAGCATTGCTGCCATTGGCAATGCGGTTGAACCGAGCGTGGCAACGACTGCTATATAGTTGTACTACTGCCGGCCCCATACTATTTCATTTTTCTGAAAGCGCTGTTTACCAAATAAACACCGTACAGCGTAACCAATCCGCCAATGGTTATAAAAATAGTAAGGCGTTCATCAAAAAGCAAAGCGCCCAGCATTACTGCCACCACCGGATTGATATAGGCATAAATAGAAGCCTGCTCTGTTGGCAAATGTTGCAGCGCATAGAGGTATGCAATAAAACTAATGATAGAACCAATAACTACCAGATAGGTAATGGCCCACCAAGATTGTGTGGGCACATCAGACAGTGGCACGGCCGTGCCGGTAGCCATAGCTGTGCCATAAAGCGCCACACCAGAAATTAGCATTTGCAGGCCAATACCAAAATAGGGGTTAAATTTTTTTGCATGCTCTTTGGTGTAGATGGTGCCGAAGGCCCAGCTCCAGGTGGCAATAAGCGATAGCAGAATGCCGAACGTAAAATCTTTATTTAAAAAATCGTGCAGGTGCTCGTAAAAAATAACACAGATGCCACCAAAGCCAATGGTTAAACCAATAATGGCTTTCTGCGGCAATTTGTTTTTTGAAGAAAACAAACTGATGACCACCAACCACAATGGAAAGATAGCACCCATAATAGAACCCAAGCCAGCTGAAATATATTTTAGCCCCCAGGTGCTAAGGCCATTGCTGATCATAAAATTTAAGAAACTTAAAATTAAAATAGTAAACCAATCTTTACCCTTGGGCCACTCAACCCCGCCTTTAGCAATAAAGAAAACAACGTAAATAATACCGCCGCAAAACTGGCGGATGCCGGCCATTTGTATAGCAGGCATATTTTTTACACCAGCCTTAGATGCCAGCCAGGTAGTGCCCCAAAAAAAGCATACCATACCCAATGCAATTAGTGCTTTGGTGCGTTGGTTGCGCTGCCGCAGGTTTTGCATGGCCTGCGATGGGGTAGAAAGAATGGTTGATATAAAATCTGACATGCCCATGGTGTAAGGTTTTTTTTGAGGTAACGGGCTGTAGTACCATCAGTCATCATTCTTGCGTCGCACACTTCAACAGTAATGCTGTACTGAACAAATTCTATAGCAAGAAAACTGCAAACAGCCGTGCTAATGTAGCAGCTGTTTACAGCATGTTTTAATGTTTAAAGTGGCGCATGCCCGTAATTACCATAGCCAGGTTTTGTTGCTGGCAGTATTCAATAGAATCATTATCTCTTATAGAACCGCCGGGTTGTATAAAGGCAGTAATACCTGCCTGATGCCCCAGCTGCACACAATCGTTAAACGGAAAGAACGCATCGCTGGCCATAACAGCGCCGTTTAAATTAAACTGAAACTGTTTAGCTTTTTCTACAGCATGGCGCAAGGCATCAATACGGCTGGTTTGTCCGCAGCCCTTACCAATCAGTTGCTGGTTTTTTACCAATGCAATGGCATTACTTTTTAAATGCTTGCAAATAATATTGGCAAATGCTAAATCTGTTTTTTCTTCAGCATTACTGATGCGGCCGCCGGTTTCTTTCCACTCGGCATAGCTGCCTTTATCAGTTTGTTGTATCAATACTCCATTCAATAAAGATTTGTATTGTTCGGCTGCAGCAACACCGGCTTTTAATTGCAGCAGAATGCGGTTCTTTTTAGATTTTAAAACAGTCAGCGCTTCTTCTGTAAAAGCAGGCGCTATTAATACTTCAAAGAAAATTTCATTAATAGCATCGGCTGTTGTTTTATCAATAGTGCTATTGCAAACCAATACACCGCCAAAAGCGCTTTCGGGGTCGCCGGCCAAAGCAGCATCCCAGGCTTCTTTAACCGTACTGCGGGTTGCGGCACCGCAAACATTGGTATGTTTAATAATAGCAAAAACAGGGGCGGTATCTTTAGAAAATTCAGTAATCAATTGCACGGCAGCATCAACATCTACCAGATTATTATAAGAAAGTTCTTTGCCGTTTAACTGCGTAAACAATGCTTCCAGGTTACCATAAAATACGCCGGGTTGGTGGGGGTTTTCGCCGTAACGCATGGCTTTGGGGTTGGTAACAGATTCTACAAAATATAAACTATGCGCTGGGTTAAAATATTTGGCAATGGCAACATCGTAATGCGCTACCACTTCAAATGCTTTGGCTGCAAATTGTTTGCGTTGTTCTAAACTGGTTTCACCTTGCTGGCTGTTTAGCAACTGTTCTAAAGCACTGTAATCTTTTTTAGCTGCAATTACCACCACGTCTTTAAAGTTTTTGGCAGCAGCACGTATCATAGAAGGTCCGCCAATATCAATCTTTTCAATAATTAATTTTTCTTCGCTGGTATTGGCAACGGTTTCTTCAAAAGGGTACAGGTCCACAATCACAAGATCTAAAACCGGAATGTTAAACTGCTGCATTTCCTGAACGTCAGTAGTATTATCTCTGCGGCCTAAAATGCCACCAAATACAGAAGGGTGCAGGGTTTTAACACGGCCCCCTAAAATAGAAGGGTAGGTAGTAAGATTTTCTACCGGCACACAGGGTATGTTTAAATCTTCAATAAATTTTTGCGTGCCACCGGTTGAGTAAATGGCAATGCCTAATTGGTGCAATTGCGTAACAATAGTCTCCAGCCCGTCTTTATAAAAAACAGAAATAAGTGCCGATGAAATTTTCTTGTTCATGAAAAATTAGTTGAGTAGCGAAACCGCTGTTTAAGGAAGGCGCAAAAGTAAATTATTTAACAGGCATTACAAAAGCACCGTTATCCACCACGCTGTAATATTTAATGCCCAGGCTGGTGGCTTCTGTTTTCCAGCGGTTTAGTTGGCGGAAGCTGTTGCTGGCGTCAATAACAATAGTGGCATCTCCAAACTGACGGCACACCTGCTGCAGTGTAAACGATGTGTTTTTGCTTAAAATAACCAGCTGTGCGGCAATACTATGGTTTTGCTGCGGAAAGCAGGCATTGTTTAAACAAACAACAGTTGTGTTGTTGAAAATAAAGCCGTTGGGTAGGTTTTGATATTGGTGCAACTGCTGGGTGGCCGCAACCCGATGGTTAATACGGGAAGGCTTCAGATGAAAGTTTTGCAAAAAGTCGTCTGCCAGTAAGCTGCTGTCGCCTCTAAACAAGTATTTGTCTCCGTGTATAATATCAATGGCTTCTTGTTTGGGTACATTATAAACAATAATTTTTTCCTGCTGCTGGCTTTTAATAACAAATGCAGTACGAAGGCCGGTAACCACTAATAAACCACACAAAGCAATTATAAACGCAGGCTTACTTTTATAAAATAACCAATATGCTATTGCAGCTAAAAAGGCATAAATAAAAAGTAGTTGCCATAAATTAATTTGTAAAAAATCTAAACGTGCAAAAGAAAGACTGTCCATTCTTTCAATAAAACCATTCATTACCTGTATTAACCAACTGATGCATTTGCCAGTACTACTTGCAATAACTGGTATAAAACTAAACGCACATAAAAAAATAATGGCCAGCAGTACGGCGCTGGAAAGAGGTACTGCCACCAGATTGGTTAATAAAAACAAGTTAGGAAACTGATGAAAATGATAAATACTTAGCGGAATTGTTAATACCTGTGCTGCCAGGGTAAGTGCATTTAGCTGCCAAAAAAAATTAAGCAGCTTGTTTTGCACCAACAGCCAGTTATAAATAGGTTGGTAAAATATAACAATACTCAGCACCGCCGCAAATGATAACTGAAAGCCCACATCCCACAACCAGTAAGGATTATATGCCAGCAATAAAAATGCAGCTGCTGCCAATGCATTGAGTGAGCTGCCATTTTTGTTAAATAACTTACCCGCTACCAAACACGTAAACATTACAGCAGAGCGGATAACAGAAGGACCGGCCCCTGCCAGCAAACTAAAGCCCCAAAGGCCAAAAATTATTATTAATGGCTGCAGCCATTGCGTGTATTTTCTGCTTTTTAGTTTTACAGTTAATAGTTGCAAAAGCCAATAAATTAACCCCAGATGCAAACCCGATATGGCAATAACATGTACTACGCCGGTATTACTATAAGCCTGCACCAGGTTTTTATCCAAATCGTCTTTATAGCCAATTAATAAAGCCTCTGCAAGCCCGGCTTCTTTGGTGCCGCTAATATTTTCTTGTATTACTTCAATTACCCATTTTCGTATTTTATATATACCGGTGGCTTTAAAATTTGTTTCAGTGCCTTGTAACAAACTGTATTGACCCGGTTTTAAAAAACATTGGTAATATAAACCCTGGTATTGGCAATACTTGCTATAATCAAACCCGCCTGGGTTGCCAGCGTTTTTAATAAGTTGTAATGGTTGGCGCAATAATAAGCGGTTGCCGTATTGCAGGCTGGCCGTGCTACTGTCTTTTTGAAAATAAACGATAATAGTACCGCTTGTAGGTATTGCTGCATTGTTGTTTACTATAGCTACGGTAGCAGTGGTTTTAAAAGAGTTTGTTTTTTCTGAGAGGGGTTCTTGCAATGTAATAATATACCAGCTGCTATCTGTAAGTTGTTTGCCAATAAAATTTTTATCATGCGCTTTGTTATTGTAGTAGGTAAGCAGGCTACCAGCCATTAACAATAACAGGTTAATAAAAACACCCGCCACCCACGGCCGCTGAAATTTTATAAACAATGCAATATGCTTCCACAACAACAAACCGGCTGTAGCAACTATTAATAAGCTCCATTGTATTAATAATGCCACATTACAATAAGTGCCCCATGCAATACCCGCCATAAACGGTATTACCAACCTCAGAAAAGGGGCTTGTTGCCAGTTATATAATACAGGTGCAGGCATTTTTCTAAGTTAACAAATAGCAGGCTGCCTGCAAAAGCAGTTTATGTTTTTATTAATAAAAAAAATACGCATTGCCAATTCTGTAACTGCGCTACCTTAGTAACATATTTTTTTTATACCAGCAATTGTACCGAACATTTGAAATTAATGGAGCATTGTTGCGTCGCACACTTGTGCTGAAGAGTGCGACGCAACAATGATGATTAAAGATTTACTGCTGGCTTACTAATACTTTTTTTTATGAAACGTTTTTATGGTTTTCTACTGTTAAGCTGCCTGGTGCAGTTTGCCACGGCACAAACACCACAACAATTAGAAGCTGCCCGGGTACAACTACCCAATGGCTGGAGCCTGACGCCGGTTGGCAAAAGTATTCCCTTGGGAGATTTGCCTTTAAACATTATAGCCAGCGGCAGTAAAAAATATTTAGCTGTTACTAATAACGGGCAAAGCACTCAAAGCATTCAGTTGTTAGATGCAAAAGCCGGTAAACTGCTGCACAGTGTAGTGGTAGGCAAAGCATGGTATGGTTTGGCTTTTAGTGCCGATGAAAAATATTTATACGCTTCTGGTGGTAACGATAACTGGATTTTACAATATGCCATTGCAAACAAACAACTGGTTTTAAAAGACAGTATTAGTTTGGGGCAGAAATGGCCCAATAAAATTTCTCCGGCGGGCATGGCTATAAATGATGCTGCAAACACATTGTACGTGGTAACCAAAGACAATAACAGTTTGTATGTAATAAATCTGCAAACAAAAAAAATAGCCCAACAAATTACGTTACCTGCAGAAGCCTATGCCTGCACATTGTCGGCCGATAAAAAAACATTGTACATCAGTTGCTGGGGTTGCGATAAAGTATTACTGGTAAACACCGCTGGCAATGCCACTACCGGTAGCATTACCGTAGGCGATAACCCCAATGAATTGTTATTAACAAAAAACGGCAACTACCTGCTGGTGGCCAACGCCAACGATAATTCTATAAGCGTTATTGATACCAAAAAAAATGAAGTTATTGAAACACTCAATGCAGCGTTGTTTCCCAATGCACCCAGCGGCTCTACTTCAAACGGATTGGCATTAAGTGAGGATGAAAAAAATTTATACATAGCCAATGCCGATAATAATTGTCTGGCGGTGTATGATTTTAGCAAGCCGGGCTTTTGCAAAAGCAAAGGGTTTATACCCGTGGGCTGGTACCCCACCAATATAAAAGTTATTGGTAAAAGAGTTTTTGTTACCAATGGTAAGGGTTTTTCATCTGCAGCAAACCCATACGGGCCCAGCCCCATCAGAAGCAGGCAACAGGTAATTTACCAGCAGGGCGATAAAAACAAACCTATGGAAGTGCAATACATTGGTGGTTTGTTTAAAGGCACACTTAGTTATTTTAACGAACCCACAGATAAGCAATTAGCGGGCTACTCTGCGGTGGTGTATAAAAACACACCTTATACCAAAGAAAAAGAAACAACCGTAGAGGGGGAAGTGGGCAACCCCATACCCATGAAAACAGGCGATGCATCGCCCATTAAATATGTGTTTTATGTTATTAAAGAAAACCGCACCTACGATCAAATACTGGCAGATATGCCCGGTGGCAATGGCGATACCAGTTTATTAATGTTTGGCAACTATTACACCCCCAACCAGCATAAACTGGCTAAAGATTTTGTATTACTGGATAATTTTTATGTTGATGGTGAAGTAAGTGCTGATGGACATAACTGGAGTTTGGGCGCCTATGCCACTGATTACTTAGAAAAAAATTGGGTAACCAGTTATGGCGGCCGTGGCGGTACTTATGATGCAGAAGGCACCCGTGAAATTGCCAATAACAAAGGCGGCTTTTTTTGGGATCTGTGCAAGCGCCACAATGTAAGCTACCGAACATACGGAGAGTTTGCAGATGATTACAAAGCCAATATACCGGTGTTGGAAAATCATTTTTGCCCCTACTACACCAGTTGGGATGAAAGTGTAAGAGATACTACCCGCTTTTACCAATGGAAAAGAGAGTTTGATTCTTTATTGGCTGCAGATGCCGTGCCACGTTTTAATTCGTTGCGTTTAATTAACGATCATACAGAAGGATTGCGCAAGGGCCGCCCCACACCTTTTGTGCATGTGGCCGATAATGACTGGGCTGTGGGTTTGCTGGTAGAATATTTAAGCAAAAGCCCTATCTGGAAAGAGACCGCCATTTTTATTGTAGAAGATGATGCGCAAAACGGCGCCGACCATGTGGATGCACACCGCACAACTGCTTATGTGGCCGGCGGTTTTGTAAAAAGAAACTTTATAGATCATACCATGTACTCTACTTCTTCTATGCTGCGCACTATGGAATTAATTTTGGCATTGCCGCCTATGACGCAGTACGATGCAGCAGCCACCCCCATGTGGCGTTGCTTTAATAAAGAAGCCAATCTTACCGCCTTTCAATCGGTAGCGGCTAATATTAGTTTAGATGAAAAAAATGTGGCAGTAAATGAGTGGCAGCGTCGTTCAGAATTGTTTGATTTAACCAAGGAAGATGCCGTGCCCGATTTGGAGTTTAATATTGTACTGTGGCATGCTGTAAAAGGAGAACACGTAGCATTTCCCGGTCCGCGAAGGGCTGCTTTTTTAAAGTTAAAAGAAGGAGAGGAGGAAGATGAAGATTAATAGTGTGTAACCAGCTGCCGTTTTTCATAGCAGTCCCGAAACTTCGGGATTGCGTCGCACACTTCAGCAATGGTATAATTGATTTTGAATTTTAAAATCAGCAACAACAAACCTCAACTGCACAAGTGTGCGACGCAACGGCTGCTGAACAGCGAACCGCTGCTGGTTCACAAAAAAGAACCCATTACCCGGCAACCTGCTTTTTATTTATTGCGTAATTACCAATGCCGGCAGGGCTAACCCTTTGCCGGTAAAGAGTATTTTGTGTTTTTAGGGTATTAAGGAAAAAAAATCCCGCCTTGTCTAAGGCGGGATTTAATTTTTTTTGCGGCATTACATATAAGCATCCCAATACACATCTTCTTTCATAAAAAGTTCATACACTTCCCGCCAGCCTTTAAAATTTATATCGGTGCCCAAAAAGGTGTTGTGCCAAATTGTTATCATTAACCCGTTTACTTTTTTTATACTGGTGTAGTAACGGCGCAGTTCTTCATACGCTTGCATGGCACTTAGCTTTTGCTCATAAAAAGCATTGGCATCCATAAAGCAAAAGGGGTATAGTTGCAGGGGCGTGGTTTCGTTCTTTTCTACATCAAACCAATAAAAGGAAGCAGCTACCGATGCCCTGAAACCATTGGTGGTGCCATAACCCATAGAGTAATCTTTTAGCAAACCACATTCAATTAAACGGCGATACCCCTCGGGCAAACTAAATTTTATGTAATGGTTGCGGCTGTGTTCAATAGTAGTATCGGTTACCGCTTCCATCCATTCTTTTTCTTCTTTTAAAATTTTATTATTACTGTGTGTGCTGCTTCTCCAGGATGGGTGCAGGCCTACTTTGTAGACAGCCGCATAATACTCTACCAATTGCTTAAAAGGTTTTGAAGAGGTGGGTATGTTACGGTCGTAACCCGCTTGTTCTTGTGCCACCAGAAAAAAGTATACTGGCTTTACTTTGCAATACAGGTGCAGTGCATCCAGCCATTCATAGGCATCAAACGGGTCTCGCTTTTTATTTTTTAATACATCTATACGTTCTTGCGCCAGGTGCCATTGCCGTTTTAAAACAGATTTGGCCCAGCCGCCCATATTGCGCCACCATCCTTTGTGTTTATAGCTGTATGCAATATCAATATCGTAGGTGGCTCTGAATTTAAACGATCGTCTTCTGAACAATAACTGCGGAAATTTTTGCTGCAGCGCCTTTTTAAATTCTTCCAGCCAGATGTTTACTAAGGGCTGGTGTAAAAAATTTTCTTTGTATGCCAGTGAGCTGGTATGGGCATAGCGGCCATACATATCTTTTTGGTGCGGCAGGTATTCTTCGTAACGGCTTATTAAATAAAAACTAGCTGCAAAAATATCAAACACCATGTCTCCGTTTGTTTGAAAAAAAGCTTTATGAAAGTTTACTTCAAAACAATCAATGGCAATGGGCTCAATGCTGCTGCTGAATAAAATAGTATTAGCCGGTTGTAGATAAAACTCTGCTTCTGTAAGTTCTTGATTGCTGTAATTTAATTTAGGGGCAGTGCTGCTGGCAAAAGCGGCAGCATTGGTTGTAAGTAATAAAGGGGCATCAAATAACTGCGTACCGATGAAATCAGTAATGTATTGTAAGCGGGGCGTTATTAGATTGGTATAAATAAGCAACATGCTGCAAATAAAACAGTCAGCGTTTAGCTGACTGCTACAAATATATTCTGAAATTCTATTGAATGTTTATTGTTTTTCCTGTTCTTGCCAAAGTTGGTTAAATGTTTTTTCAGAAAACTGCAAAGGTTGGTGGTGTTGGTTCCATGTTTTTTGAAACATTTTTTTCATCACCCAGTTTTTAATACGGCCGTTTGCCATATTCATCATGCTACGGCGCAGACTGGCCTGCTTCCACAGTTTCCAGGCAATTTTTTCGCCCCATGCGGGGGTGTTTTTAGTAACGGCCTCATGGCGGTTTTCTAACAACAGTTCGTGCAGGTTAATTTTTACAGCACATACTTCTGTACAATTACCACATAAAGAAGAAGCATAACTAAGGTGTTTCCATTCACCCATTTCTTTAAGATGTGGTGTAATAACTGCGCCTATGGGGCCGCTATAAGTTGTTTCGTAGCTATGGCCACCAATATTTTTATACACCGGACAGGCATTTAAACAAGCCCCACAACGAATGCAATACAAACTTTCTCTTGCTTTTTCGTTGGCTAATATATTAGTGCGGCCATTGTCTAATAATATTACAAACATCTCTTCCGGCCCATCGGTTTCATTGGGTTGGCGTGGCCCACTTATGATGCTGTTATAAACCGTCATTTTTTGCCCGGTACCAAAAGTGGCCAGCAGTGGCCAAAACAATCCAAGGTCTGTAATAGAAGGAATAATTTTTTCAATACCTACAATAGCAATATGTGTTTTAGGAAATGCGCAACTTAAGCGACCGTTACCTTCATTTTCGGTAAGGGCAATGCTACCTGTATCTGCAATAATAAAATTGGCACCGGTAACACCCACTTCTGCACTGGTGTATTTGGTGCGTAATTTTTCTCTGGCAATTAATGTTAATTGCTGGGGATTAAGATTGGGGGCTGTATGCAACTTCTCATAAAAAAGCTTGGCCACATCTTCTTTGCTTTTGTGCATAGCAGGTGTAACAATATGATAGGGTGTTTCGCCATCCAGTTGTTGTATATATTCACCAAGGTCTGTTTCCACACTTTCAATGCCCAGTTCATGTAAAAAATCGTTTAGCTTAATTTCTTCTGTAACCATGCTTTTACTTTTCACCAGCGTTTTGCAGTTACGGGCTTCGCATATTTTTTTTATTTCCTGTAAGGCTTCGGCAGCAGTTTCGGCCCATATAACTTTGCCACCGCGGCGGGTAAAAGCGGTTTCAAAGTTTTCCAGCAGGGTATCTAAATTTTCAATGGCCTTCCATTTAATATTCTTGGCACGTTCACGGGCAGTGGCAATATCTGTAAACTGCTGTTTACCCAATGGCACCGTGGCATTGTATTTACCAATGTTAAAATTAATTTTCCGGCGATGCTCCAGATCGGCCGCCTTAACAGTACTCTTGGCAATAAAAGAAGCAGCGGTTTCTGACATGCGGTTGCTTATTGTTTTTTATCAGTAAAATATTGCTGGGCCACCTGGTCTATTACTTCATACATATCTTCTCCGTATTTGCGTACCAGTGCCTCTTTTAAAAATTTATACACCGGCACTTTCAGGGTTGCTCCTAGCTCACAACCGGGGCTGCACAATACATCTCTTGGTTCATAGTTTACTAAATCACCTTCATCGGTGCTTTTTATTTTTATGGGGTACAGGTGGCAGCTAATGGGTTTTTTCCAGGCTATTTTACCATCATTATAAGCTTGTTCAAATGCACAAAGTATGGTGCCGGTTGCATCTTTTTTACCGTAGGCACATAAATGACCGTTAATAGTAGGTGTTACATAGCCAAACTCCTTATCATATTCGTAATGGCCTTTACGTTGTACTTCTGCAATACCTTCTGGCGTTAAATAAGGGGTTACTATTTCGTAACTTTCTTTAACAATAGAAAGTTCTTCTTTGGTAAGTGGTGCACCGGCATCTCCTTCTTCGCAGCAACCGCCTTTGCATTTGCTAAGGTTGCAAACAAACTGTGCTTCTACCACCTCATCGCTAATTAATAAATGGTCAATTGCTATCACTCAATGTTTTTTTTCTTGGAGCAAAGTTACAAATCTAATAGCTGTTTGCCCGCAATTGTTACGTACATAAAATTTATGTAGCCAGCAGTAGTAACTCCGGTTAAATAGCCGTTGCGTCGCACACTTCAGCTTTAGAATTTCTGATTTAAAATAAATACGAAATTTCAATTTTCAAATGTTGAAGTGTGCGACGCAACGATGATACATTGAAAAACAAATGCTGGTTACACCTTATTGTTCTTTCCATTTTAGAGAGTTAACAAGGTGGCGCATGTCTTGCAATAAAAATTGGTTTACAATGCTAAGAGAATCTTCATTTGGGGTAGCATCAAAATACAAGGCGCCCCGTAAGAAATTTTTTACAGAATCGGTTACCAAGAACTGGTTAGCGGTGGCTGCATTGCCACCTATTTTAAAAAAAATGCCTTGTATATTATTGGGTGTTACAAAATTGCTATCGGTTATAGAAGTGGCTTTGTAGCTGTGTTTAAAGGTAAGGTTGTAAGCGCCGCTTATTAACCTGTCAAATGTGTTAATACCGATGCTGTCAATATATGCTCCTTTTGCGTTGCGTATTTTATAGCGGCTGCGGCCTCCTATCTGGCTGTAGCTTATATAAACCTTGCCGCCAAATTGTGGCATTTCTATATTAACCCAGTATGGGTTTTCGGGTTGGTCTTCAAAAAAAGTACTGTCTTGTACTACTTTGCCATAAACAGGGTATTCAAACGTGTAAGGAAACCCCGGTTGATTAAATACCTGATACTGGTGTTGTGGAAAATCTATTCTAAAATAGCCTTTGGGTTTGGGTGTGTAAGCACTGTTACAGGCGGCCAATACAAAAACCATAATGCTTATTATAAGCAACAACATTTTTTGGTGCATCATTAATTGCTATTTACTATCTGTGGTGTTTATGCTGATTTTTACTTTTTTAATGCGGGTTCTTTCCAGTTCTAAAACCGTAAAGGTAAAGTCTCCGCAGGGGATGCTGGCATTGGTGGCCGGAATTTCGCCGGCCAGTTCTAACATAAGCCCGGCCAGAGAATCGCTATCGCCTTTTACTTTATCAAAAGTTTCAGCGGGTAGGTCCATTAATTTGCAGGCATCGTGTATCATGGTTTTACCTTCAAACAGATAATTAAAGTCGTCAATTTTTTTATAACCACTTTCTTCTTCATCAAACTCATCTTTAATATCGCCAATAATTTCTTCCATTATATCTTCCAGCGTTACAATACCACTGGTGCCACCAAACTCATCTACCACCACCGCAAAATGAATGCGTTTTGTTTGAAACTCTTTTAACAGGTCTTCAATTAGTTTTTGTTCGTGCACAAAATAGGGCTGGCGCATTAGGGTATGCCAATTAAAATCGGCGGGCTCATTCAGGTGAGGTATCAGGTCTTTGGTATTAATAATGCCAGCTACTTCATCTAAGTTGTTTTTGTAAACTGGCAGGCGTGAGTAATGTAATTCTTCCACCCTGTTAATGAGCTGGTGAAAATCCATGTTACGGTCGATGCCACTTACATCTAAACGGGTACGCATTATTTGTTTTACAATAATGTTGCTGAATTTTAATATGCCCCGTAAAATATTTTTTTCCTCTGGCGTGGTGTCTTCGTTAGAAGACAGTTCATTATCCAACCGCTCAGAGTTATATGAACTGGCCCTGTTGCCCAAAAAGTTGCCAACAGAATCGCTCATTTTTACCAACCTAACACTGGCCCATTTAAAAAGCGAGTGAATAATTTCTACCAAAAAAGAAGCATTATAAGCAAAACGCAAATGATTTTGAGAGGCCCATAATTTGGGCAGCACTTCGCCAAACAAAACAATAAATGACGTAAGAATTACAACTTTTAAAATAAAAGAAGCCAGCCAAAAATCTAGCAGCAGCGTTTGATCTATTAAGAAATTACCCAGCACCACAATTGCAATGTTTACCACGGTATTGCAAATAAGCAAAGAGGCTAATAAAATTTTAGGCGCTTCCATTAAACTAACTATACGCTTCCAACCACTGTCTTGCTTGGTTTTTAGCATATTTATATCCTTATAAGAAAGCGAAAAAAAAGCCACTTCTGCGCCCGCTAAAAAGAAGGAAATGAGTAACAGAATTAAGATAACAATTAATAATACGGTAATACCTTGCGTATTTGCTGCCAAAAAGAAAAGCAGAAATGGTTTCAGGCAAACAGGTAAGGCAGCAAAATGATCCAAAGCAGTGGTTTTTCGTTAAAAGAAAGGCAGGTCTGTGTGCGGCCTGCCCATTTACTTGGTGCAAAAATGCAATAAAAAAAATTAAAATGGTAAATCTCCTGATGGTTCAGAAAGTGGCGGAATATCTCCGGCACCTAAATTTTCCAAACCTCCATTCTCACTGTGTTCTGTATGGCTGTGGTGGGTACCATCGTGGCGCTTGTCCAGCATAATTAAATTATCTCCCACTACTTCTGTAGCAAATTTTTTATTACCTTCTTTATCTTCCCAACTACGGGTTCTTAAACGGCCCTCAATATAAACAAGGCTTCCTTTGTGCAAGTATTTTTGAGCCAGCTCGGCCAACCCCCTCCAAAGTACCACGGTATGCCATTCTGTTTGAGATACTAACTTTCCAGAACGATCTTTATACGTTTCTGTAGTGGCTAAAGAAAATTTAGCAACCCCAATATTTCCTTCCAGATACTGCACATCCGGATCTTTTCCCAGGTTGCCAATTAACATTACCCTATTAACACCTCTCATAAAATAAAATTTAAGGTTATTAATCTCAGCTGTTTAATTTTCGCTTTCTTAAAGTTAATTTTTTAATAGTTATAAAAATAATTTTTTGTAACCAGCGGCATCGCTCCGGGCAACATCGTTGCCACGCTCGGTTCAAAGCCAGTACAGGGTTTGGGCAATTTTTTAAAAAAGGCCAGATTGGGCCAACCAACCAGTTATTGTTTTAGGAAAAGGGTAATTGATAAGTTTTTTTGCAGGTACCCATTCAAACCCATTGGTAAGTAAAGCTTTTGAAGATGAAATGCGAATGATTATAAAATAAGCGGTTATAGTTTGGTGAGACAGCTTTTGTGACAGCGGAACAGAAATGCGCTCAACAGTTGCATTGCTTACATTGTCAAAATGTTTTTGGGCCAATAGTAGTGCGTTTTTTTTATCAAGTCCTTTTGGTTCAGTTGTTTCAACCAATGCAAATTCATATAAATTTTGCCAAATATCAGCAGCCATTCTTTTTTTAATAGCAATACCCTTATTACTTATAAAAACAAAGTAATAGAAGCAACGTTTTTTTACAATTATCTTCTTTTCTTTTACAGGTAATTGTGCCACCCAATTATTGGCAAAAGCCCGGCATTCATTTTTTTGATAACAGATGGTGCAGAGCGGCTGTTGCGGTTTACAAATAGTGGCCCCAAAATCCATAAGTGCCTGATTATAATCTGCAGGCTGTTTCTTTGCTAATAACTCCTGGGCAAGACAACTAAATAATTTTTTACCATCTGTACTATCAGTAGGGGTAGATATACCAAAGTATCTGGCCAGAACTCTAAAAACATTTCCGTCTAAAACAGCATATGGTAAATTAAAAGCAAAAGAACCAATAGCGGCGGCAGTATAGGGGCCAACGCCTTTTAATTGTAAAATTTCGTTGTAGGTATTTGGAAAGCGACCCTTGTATTGTTCTGTAATTATTTTAGCGGTTGCAATTAAGTTTTTGCAGCGAGAGTAATACCCTAATCCCTCCCATAATTTAAATACTTGTTGTTCTGGCGCAGCTGCTAATTTTTTAACAGTTGGAAATGCTTTAATAAAGCGATTGTAATAATCAAGCCCTTGCTCAACTCTGGTTTGCTGTAAAATAATTTCACTGAGCCAGATTTTATACGGGTCCTTTTCTCCCTTCCAGGGCATAGAGCGTTTATTCTCTTTTTTATTCCATTTTAAAAGTTGTTGCGTAAAGGGTGCTGACATATTGTTGGCAAAATAGCTAAGACTGTTTACTTATTAAACACTTTATAGGTATTAACTGTTTGAAATTGTGCAATAAAACGCTAACAACGGTTTTTGGATATGCTGCTATTATAACAAAAAGTACAAGTGAGTGACACAACAATGCTGCCCAAAGACCCCCCAAGCCCCACATAACAAAAAAGTAAAAATTAGCAAAAGCTGGCTATCAATCTTTTAGGTTTTGCTTGTTATAAATAGAAAAAACCATTAAATTCACATAAAATTGGTTCTGAAGGAGATATGAAAAACGTAATTTTTGCGTTATACAACCGATAAGTTCATAAACCCTTTAAGATTTTTACAATGAGAAAAGCAGACCTCATCAATCAAATTGCTGAAAAAACAGGCATCCCTAAGGTAGATGTACTGGTTGCCCTTGAAACAATGTTTAAGGAAGTAAAAGAAACTATTTCAAGGGGAGAAAACATTTATATCAGAGGCTTTGGCAGTTTTATTACCAAAAAGCGAGCTGCAAAAATTGGCCGAAACATTAAAAAAAATGTAGCGGTGCATATTCCGGAGCACTTCATTCCTGCATTTAAGCCCGCTAAAGAGTTTGTGCAAGAAGTGAAAAAGTTGCAAACTATTCCGGAAAATCAGTCAAACCCCGATGATGAAATGTAACTTTGCGCTTCTAATTTAAAAGAAGGTGAAGCTACAACAGATTATTTTGGTGGGTACCGGTATAGTATTACTGGGTATACTCTATTTTTTTGCCCCTACAGTTCCGCCTAAAAAGCAGGCAACACAGGCAGCAGAAGCCGGAGCTTCTAAGGCTCAGCCCCTTGATTTTAGCACCATCTTACAGGCTGCTAAAGAAAAGCTTACACCCTCTCAACAGGCATACGTTAGCGGTTTGGAGACTGCAGTGGTGAGAGGAGATGTAAAAGACCAGCAAATAAAAGTCTATTATCAGTTAGCAGGGTTTTGGCAAGATTCGGTTCAGTTTTTTGAACCACACGCTTATTATATAGCGGCCGCAGCTAAATTGGAAAATTCTGAAAAAAACCTCACCTTTGCTGCCCGCCAGTTTTTAACGGCCCTGAAAGGAAGCAATCAGCCGGTAATGAAACAGTGGATGGCGGACCAAGCGAAAGAGTTGTTTGAAAAAGCTGTAGCATTAAATCCTGCCAATGATTCTTTAAAAGTTGATTTGGGGAGTTGTTATATTTTTGGCAGTTCTGCGGCCAACCCACAAGAAGTTATGCAGGGGATACAAAAGATATTAGAAGTAGTTAGAAGAGACTCTTCAAATATGTATGCACAGTTAATGTTGGGCATTGGCGGTGTTTACAGTGGTCAAATGGATAAAGCCATTGAAAGGCTTAGAAAGGTAACAGCTAAAGAGCCACATAACCTGGAAGCCGTTTTTATGCTGGCAGAAGCATATGAAAGATTGGGCGATAGGTCCAATGCCATAAAATGGTACGAGCATGGTAAGCAATACATGCGCAACCCAGAGATGGTTAAAGAAATAGAAGCAAAAATTAAGACTTTAAAATAATTGTTAACTAATAAAATTGAAGCAAGATGCCTTGTGGTAAAAAGAGAAAACGTCATAAAATAGCAACGCATAAGCGTAAAAAAAGACTAAGAAAGAATCGTCATAAGAAGAAGAACAAGTAAGATTATTCCTCCTCTTTAACGGGTCCGTTATAGTGTGTGTATAAATTATAACGGACCTGTTTCTTTTAGCTGAACGTTTACTTTGGTATATAGCCCTGCAATTGTGAAGCCGGTTTAGCTATAACTATATGCCTGTATGTAAGTCTACTCAGCGCCTTTTCCTTTTAGTGTGTGATGGTTGGATTTTTTAAATGTGATTAAGATTGAACAAGGAATTAATTATTAATGCTACACCGCAAGGTGTGGAAATTGCCCTTTTAGAGGATAAAAAACTAGTAGAGCTGCATAATGAAAAAGTAGATGCCAGCTTTGCTGTGGGTGATTTATACCTGGGAAAAGTAAAAAAACTTATTCCTGGGTTAAATGCTGCATTTGTAGATGTTGGTTTTGAAAAAGATGCGTTTTTACACTATACAGATCTTAGCCCCTACGCCAAATCTTTATTGAAGTTTACCCAACAAGCTATTTCAGACCAAAATGAAAATGGTTTTGATTTTGCCACTTTTCAGGTTGAGCCTGAAATAATAAAAACTGGCAAAATAAACGAGGTACTGTCTGGCAAACCCAATATACTGGTGCAAATATTAAAAGAACCTATTGCTGCAAAGGGTCCACGCCTCAGTTGCGAAATATCTTTACCCGGTCGATTTGTAGTTATTACGCCTTTTAATGATATCGTTGCGGTCTCCAGAAAAATTCACTCAGCAGATGAGCGAAAAAGACTTCAAAAAATAATTGAAGCCATTAAGCCAAAAAATTTTGGCGTAATCGTAAGAACTGCTGCAGAAGGAAAAAATACTGCTGAACTGCACGAAGATCTTTCTGATCTGGTACAGACCTGGAAAGCCATTCAAGCAAATTTAAAAAATGCAGCAGCACCAGCTAAAATATTAAGTGAGCAAACTAAAACCACCAGTATTTTAAGAGATTTATTGAATGCAGATTTCAACCGTATAATAGTAAATGATAAAAATATTTATAACGATACCCGCAGCTATATTCAGCGCATTGCGCCTGAAAAAGCAGAAATCGTTTCTTTCCACAATAATAATGCTCCAATTTTTGATCAATATGGCATAACCAAGCAGGTAAAAGCTGCGTTTGGAAAAACCGTGAACTTGCCAAGCGGTGCTTATCTTATTATTGAACATACCGAAGCCCTGCATGTGATAGACGTAAACAGCGGTTATAAAAGTGTTAGCAATAATCAGGAGCAAAACGCTATGGAAACCAATCTGGAAGCTGCTGAAGAAATTGCACGTCAGATGCGCTTAAGGGATTTGGGAGGTATTATAGTAATTGACTTTATTGACATGAAGCTTCCGGATAATAAACGAAGACTGATGGAAGCAACGGAAGGTTTTATGCAACCAGACCGTGCCAAGCATGCTGTATTGCCCATTTCTAAATTTGGGTTAATGCAGGTTACCCGCCAACGCATGAAACCAGAAGTAAATATTAATACCCAGGAGCTTTGTCCCAGTTGCAGTGGTACCGGTAAAATTTCATCTCCACTTGTATTAGAAGACGAAATAGAAAAGAACCTAAACTATTTATACACCCACCAACATACCAACTTAACATTAGTGGTTCACCCAATAATGTATGCCTACTTAACCAAGGGTAGTTGGTTCCGTTCTAAATTTTGGAAATGGAAATGGAGTTTAAAGAAGCCACTGAGCTTAAAAGAAAACACCAATTATCATTTAACGGAGTTTCATTTTTTTGATAAGCATGAAGAAGAAATTAAGCTATAAATAAAAAGCCCGCAATTGCGGGCTTTTTATTTATAGGTTGTTAAGCTTTAAAAAGTGCCGGGCATTTGTTGCGTCGCACACTGCAACAGCAAGCTAATAGCCCAACTTATTGGCGTAGTTTAATATCAACTTTCCAACGGCTGGTTTCTAAAAATTCTATTTCCACATCTTCTAAAACAGAGCCTTGTGTTATTCTAAAAACAGCCCTAAAAGGAAAAACAACGTCGCGCAGGTATACCAACATTCTTTTTTGCATATTATTCACATCGCTGCGCATTACATAACTACCCTGTTTCACTTCTACCATAGTTAGTTGTGGCTTTGGTATTTCGCCATGCATATCAAAAGATCCACCAGAAATACTTTCCAACGTTAAATTAATTTCATTTAAGCCACTACCACTTTTATCTGCATTAATGCTTACAGTTTGTATGCCATAACTTTTTGTGTGTATTATATATTTGCGGTCGTTTTTCTTGTTAAACACATCATTTTTCCATGTTCCGGTAACAATACTATCTGCCCCCTGTTCATTTTTAATATGCATAATACCCTCACCATCTTTCAGGCCCTTTTTAAAATTTCCTTCAAACCAACTGCCGTTTTTCCATACATATTTTCCTTTGCCATTGGGGTAGCCTTCTTTAAAATTCCCTTCGTAACTGTCTTCACCAACGGCCTTGCCAAAACCTTCGGCTTTATTGTCTTTACATTCTCCATTATAACTGCCGGCTATTGCTGTAACTGCCACCTGGCATTGCTGTGCAAAAGAATGGTGTATGCCAACAATTAATAATGTAAAAAATAAATGCTTCATTCTCATGCTGGTAAAATTTATGATATTAAAAATAAGACAATAACTAATAAATAACGATGATTAGCTGGTAAACAAATAACTGTTTTTATAAAAAGCATGTAAATTTGCACTCTTAATGTTACAGCCACAAGATATATTAGCATTGGCCTACCGTAGGCCTACCATGCAGCACGAAATGGAGTTGCTACAGGAAAAAGAGCAACAAACACCCGGCTCTGTGCAATATGCCATTAAACGCTACCGTAAAAACCTGGCCTGGAGCATGGATGATGTAGGCATGCTGATGTATAACTACAAAAAAGAAAACACGGCAGATAATTTCATGGAACTTCGTTTTTGCATCAGCGGCAATATGTATTGCAAGCAAAAGCAAACGGAGTGTGATGCCTGTAAATTAAACACCTCAAACGCATGTGCTGAAAGGGTAGAAAGCACAGATGTGGTAAGTTTTCGTTTTTCGCCCTTACACCTTTCGCAGTTTATTACGCCGGGTAAAATAAAGGGGGCTTTTACAGATGATATTTTACATTTCACACACGCTTCTTCTTTTAGTAAAACACTTACCCTGTGCAGCCGTACCCGTATGGTGCTGGAAACATTATTAAATCATACCTATTCTGGCAGCCTTGAAAATATTTTTATTAATGCACAAACCCAAATGCTATTGTTATATAGCCTAGAATGTATGGTGGGCGATGCAAAAGAAATAGAAAATTTTCAGTGCAAGTTTTTGGCTAATGAGGCAGACCGCGATAAAATTATTAAAGCCCGTGAAATTTTGTTACAACATATTGGGCAGCCGCTTACTATTAAAGAGCTTAGCCGTAAAGTTGCTATTAACGAATGCTACCTTAAAAAGGGCTTTAAAGAATTATTTGGCACAACGGTGTTTGATTTTTACCAAAGCCAGCGTATGGAACATGCCCGTTACCTGCTTTATGAAAAAGGGCTGAGTGTAACGGAAGTATCAATGTTATTAGGCTATTCTTCCATCTCACACTTTTCTACTGCATTTAAAAAACATACTGGTATAAAACCTTGCGAACTGCTAAACCCCGCCGCATTGAAAGTAACTGAAATGGTAGTGCTGTAAATCTCAGTTCAAGACTACTTTATAAAACAAGTAACAATAATTGCGTGCTGATAAAAGAGATACCGCTGAAGTGTGCGACGCAACAATGTTGTTAGTACCACTATTGCCGGGCACAAAAATTATATAACAGACTTTATCAGCAATTTCAACATTATTGCGACGCTCCGTTCAACAGCAGTGCAGGTGGCAACATATTTTCTAAAAGGCTGTTAACGTATTTAATACTTATCTTAGTTACAAAGAACACCATATGAAATTTTGTTTTTTAATAGTAATGGTCATTATAAGTAACGCTGTAATTGCGCAGGAAAAAGTAGGGGTGCAATTATATTCTTTTAGAGAGCAATTAAAAAAAGATGTACCCGGCACATTAGAGGCTGTTGCAAAAATGGGTATTACGCAGGTGGAAGCGGGTGCAACCTATGGTTTAACCGACAGTGCTTTTAAAGCGTTACTGGATAAAAACCAGTTAACTACCATAAGTATTGGGGCCGATTATAAAGAAATTGAAACAAATATTTTGGGCGTTATGGCTAAAGCAAAAATGTATGGCGCCAAATATGTAATGTGTTCGTGGATACCCCATAAAGAAACTGCATTTACTTTAGAAGATGCCAATAAAGCGCTGGTAGTATTTAATACAGCGGGTAGAATATTGAAGGAAAATGGCATTTCATTATGCTACCATGCACATGGCTATGAATTTGTGCCTTATGAAAAAGAAACGCTGTTTGATTATATGGCGGTAAGAATGTACCCCGGTTATGTAAATTTTGAAATGGATGTATTTTGGATAAAACATGCAGGACAAGACCCTGTAGCCTTATTAAAAAAATACCGCGACCGGTTTCCGTTAATGCATTTAAAAGATAGAAAAATTGGTACTAATGGTAACGAATTTGGCCGGGCCGATGTGGAAACAAATGTAGTGTTGGGTACAGGCGATGTGGGGATAGAGGCGATTTATAAAATTGCCCGAAAGTGGGGCGTTAAATATTTTTTTATAGAAGATGAATCTTCCCGCTCTTTAGAACAGGTGCCGCTAAGCATGGCTTTTTTAAAAACCTTTGATAAGAAGTAAACTCTCTTAAAAATCTGCCAGCGAAAATTGCTCTTTGCTACGTATGCCTTTTTCTGTTTGTTCAAGTGTGCAGCATTCCACCAAGGGGTCATGTTCAAAGAAAAGTGTGTAGTTATTACTAAGTGCTTCGGTAAGAAAATATTTTTTTTCCTGCAGGCTGGTTAAAGGAAACATATCGTAAGCCATAACATAAGGTATGGGCAAGTGTGCTACTGCCGGCAACAAATCTGCCATAAACACCAGCTGTTTACCGTTGTATTGTATTTTAGGTAACATCATTGCTCCTGTGTGGCCGTTTACAATAATGTAAGAAAGCGCATCAATAATACCACTGTTTACTGTTTCCAGCTTTACTGGTATGTTAGCAGGTGCGGTATTGCTGCTACCTAATAATTGCAGTTGTCCGCTTTGTTGTATGGGTAAAATATTTTCTTTTAAGAAGGACGCTTTTTCGCGGTCGTTGGGTTGGGTAGCCCATTGCCAGTGCATTTCATTACTCCAATAAACAGCGTTTTTAAAGGCAGGTACTAATTTGTCTCCCACTCTTTCAATGGAACCGCCGCAATGATCAAAATGTAAATGCGTAAGCACCACATCTGTAATATCGTTTTTATGAAAACCATATTTAGCTAAAGAAGTTTCCAGTGTATCTGTTCCATGCAAATGATAATGGCTTAAAAACTTAGCATCTTGTTTATTGCCAATGCCATTGTCAATGAGTATAAGACGCTTACCATCTTCAATTAACAAACAGCGCATGGCCCAGCTACAAAGATTATTTTCATCTGCAGGGTTTAATTTATTCCAGATAGATTTTGGCACCACACCAAACATGGCACCACCATCCAATTTAAAATAACCTGTATTAATGCTATAAAGTTTCATTCGGCTGTTTTATTACGGCTTGCTTTTAAGGTATTAAAAAGCAAAAGTAAGCCTATAAAGAAAAAAGCAGAAAGGGCAAGTACAGAGTTTCTTTGTGAGCCGGATAACTCTGTAATATATCCATAACTGATCATTCCAATAACCACCGCAATTTTTTCTGTTACATCGTAAAAACTAAAAAAAGATGCAGTGTCGTGTGTTTCGGGCATCAGCTTA
>REAR01000023.1 GCA_004295245.1 Sphingobacteriales bacterium
ATGCAAGCCTATTTTGAAGATGTAAGCAAAGTGCTGGACAAAGTTACCGCTAACCGTAAGCAAGCTTTTAAAATGAATTTAAACACTATGCTGTATATGGGTGTATTAATGAATAAATACCGTAATGATATTATTGCTAAAAATCCCCCCGATTTTGCCATAAGAGTGCTGGGCTTTATTGCCCGGTTGTTTGGTTATAAATATTAGTACAATAAGGGAACAAAAAAATGGGCTGATTGCAGCGTTGCTGCTGCAGTGTGCGACGCAACGATGCTGAATAGTAATACAAGAGCTGGTAACAACAAATAGTTAATAAAATATAGATTTTAAACTTTACAAAGAAATGAACGTACAGGAAGCATACAACAACTGGTCGCACCAATACGATACCAACCACAATAAAACCCGCGACCTTGAAGCTGTGGCATTACAAACCACCCTAAGCAATATGAGGTTTGATAACTGTTTGGAAATTGGTTGTGGCACCGGTAAAAATACCAGTTGGTTACTTACCCGTGCAACCGCCATTACGGCAATAGATTTATCGGAAGCCATGCTGGCAAAAGCCAAAGAAAAAATAACAGATCCTCAGATACAATTTATACAAGCAGATATTACAACAGAGTGGCTGTTTGCCACCAAACAATACCAGCTGGTAACGTGCAGCCTTGTGTTGGAACATATAGAAAATCTGGAATCCGTTTTTAAAAAAATAGCAACAGTTACAGATGCCGGCGCTCTTGTGTATATTGGAGAGTTGCACCCATTTAAGCAATACAATGGTTCTAAGGCAAGATATGAAACTGAAAACGGGGTACAAATTGTTACCTGCTTCAACCATCATATTACCGATTTTACCCTTGCAGCAACCGCCAATGATTTTGAGTTGTTGCAGATACATGAGTTTTTTGATGATGATAACAGAATGGCAATACCAAGAATATTGTCGCTTTTATTTAGGAAGAAATAGAAACATACAGAATAGTAAAAGCCGGTATTTTATTTTACCGGCTTTTGTATTTTATAGCAACATCGTTGCGTCGCACCTTTCAACAGCAGTGCTGCTTTCAACAACAGTATTTTATTTTGCAGGCGTTATCACAATCTTTCTAAACATAATCGGGCCATGATCGCCCTGTATATAAATAGGCCCGGGCATTTCTTCTTTACTATCTAAAGCCCCACCCGTAATGCCGGGTATTTCCTGGTTGCACACAATGGTTTTGCCATTGGCAATAATAGTTACCAGCCTGCCGGTTAAAGTTATTTCATATCGCTGCCACTCTCCTGCTGGTTTTGCCATCATATCTGTTGGCTTAATAAAACCATATACACCACCAAAGCGGTCTTTCAATGCTTCAGTACCAAAACCATCTTCTATCTGCACCTCGTAGCGACCCCGCAGATAAATACCACTGTTGCTGCCTTTAGGGTATTTAAATTCAACCAGCAATTTAAAATCAGTAAAGGTAGCAGTGCTCATCAGGTTGGCACCCGATTGCGGACTGGTTAAAATGCCCTCTTTCACCACCCATTGATTTTTTCCCAACGCATTCCATCCATTCAAATCTTTGCCGTTAAACAAAGCAATGGGTTTGCCCCATACCACAGGCGTAGTTCTTTTTAAACTCGGTGCCCTGTGTGCCGACCATTGAAAGGTTTTTCCATTAGCTGCAATAAAACTACCCTGCAGACTATCGCCTTGCAGCTTCGCTTCAAATTGCAAATCTGTAGTCTCCCGCTCCCATTGCGGCGGAATAGTAAAACTGATTGTATTATTGCTATAAGTAATTTTTGAAATGGGTCGGGCACTGCCAACAATGCCCACGTATTGCCCTACCAACTGGCTGTGGCCAGAATGATTAATTTCCAGCCAGGAGGGATGCAGCTTATTGTCGTCATACACGGTAATATCCCAACGGCCTTCTACAGCCGGGGCCACTGCGGCCTGTGCCATTGTTTTTTGAAACAGCACCACAAGGCATACAAAAGACAACCAACGTTTCATATTAAGTAGTTTAATTGAGAATACTAATATACAACAGTTGAGGTACTACTACATTCATTGATCGGTTTCTGTCAGCACAGCCAGTTGCTTAACATAGTCGTATTGCAAATCTTCGTGCAGGGTGGCAATTGTTTTGTGTATTTTTTTTATCTGTCCTTCAAACATATTTTTTATAATGGTATTGCGCAAAAAAGCAGCCCCCAGACTTTGCAGTAAAAAACAAAAATGCAGCAATACCTCTGCTTCAACAACGGCCGAACCACTATAGCGAATAAACTTATTAGCAGTACGCAAAACTTTACGTATAGTTTTTTTAGCAAAGTACACATTGCTTTTATTAACGCTGGTAAACTGGCTATCCATTTCCTTTTTCACACTGGCAATATAATCAGGCTGCTGGTGTGCTTCAAAAAGCAGGTAAGTAAGCAGTTCCTTATTTTCTTTTTTAAATCTTGCCAGGCGCAGGCAGAGTTCCACTAATTTATCGCTGTGCAGGGTTTGCAGTTCCTGCTTTATTTCGTTAACCGATGCTGCTTTCATGCTGCTAAAATAAGGGCTCACGAGTTTAGGTGGTAAAAAAATAAAGCCGCCGACATATAATCTGCATTTGTACTGCCTTAAAAACGAAGGCACTAAACAACTAACCCTTTAGTAGCCTTTATCCGTAAGAAAATGAGTGTACTAAGCCGGGCTAAAAAGCGTTATAAAAGCTAAATCTAAAACCCGTGAAAATAAGCTACCTGTTACTGGGCCTTTTTTTACCTGTGGCCCTATTAGCCCAAAAGAAAGTAGATCTTGATAAATTCAATGTGGCGGTACAATACCGCTCACTTCCTCAATACCGCTTAGACAGCAGTTATAAAACATATAATGTAGAAGTAGAAGGTACAAGGCTGATGCAACCCTTTTTAAAAGAATTAACGCCAGAAAAATCTGTTGAGCTGGAAGGTTGGCGCCAATTAGAACGTGCGGGTCATATTACCATCAAATTAAGGTTTGAGGATATTTTGCCAGAATCAGTAAACGTAAAAGAACGGGTGGAAACCATCAAAAATAAAAGTGGGCAGGTAACCGGCACCCGTACCTATTACCGCCAGGAAGTTGTGTATACTTTTGCAGCAACCGCTGTTATTACCGATTACAAAGGCCTGCATATTGAAGATGTGGAAATGGCTACCCGCCAGCAAAAGCACACCTATCAAAGTGCAGAATTTGCCAATAAAGCCGTAGCAGATGGATACTTCTTTGTAAATGCCTTAAATATTACCAATGATCTTTTTAAGCGTAGCGTAAACAACGCAGTTCATAATTTAAGCAATCGCATCACCACTAATTATGGTTTTCGTAAAGTAACCGGCAGCGATATTATGTGGGTGGTAGACAGCCGTAAGCACCCTGAATACGAATCTCACAGAAAAGCCTTTCAAAAAATTAATGATGTGTTGTTCTCTATGTCGGCCGATAAACCTATCACCGGGCTACGAGAAGAACTGGCACCTGCTATTAAGTATTTTGAAAGTATTAAGAAGAATTACAGCTCTACCAGCAAACACGATCGTAAGCTGCGTTATGCCAGCTATTTTAATCTTACCGTTTTGTATTATTATTTAGATGATCCGCAGGCTATGATGAATGAAGCAAAAGGATTGCGTTTGAACGATTTTGATGCCAAGGACGCTACAGGCTTTGAACAAACTGCCATGCAGCTAAAAAATCTGTTTGAAAATAATCAGGTGTATACCCGTCATTTTAGTATTGATACCACAAAATTTAAAGGACCGTTTGAGAAAGATGCAGTTACTAAGAAAACCAAATAAGAACCTACTTGTATAAAAATAGTAAAGGGCTGCCGTGCAGCCCTTTTGCTTTAAAAATATTTCTTTGCAAGGTTATCTATTTAATTACATTTGCCGCCAATTTAAACGCAAAGGTTATGAAACTGGAAGCACTGTTACTTACAAGAAGTAACAACCAATGTGAATTATGTAAGTCTGCCGCTGATTTAAAAATCTACGAAGTTCCCCCGCAAGACAACGCCAACGAAGAAAATACCCTTTTAATTTGCCCAAAGTGCATCGCACAACTAGAAAAAAAAGAAGAGCTTGATAGTGCCCATTGGGCCGCCTGTCTTTCCGAAGCTATGTGGAGCGAAATACCCGGCGTACAAGTAGTTGCCTGGCGTATGCTAAACCGACTGCGTAATGAAAGCTGGGCTGCAGATAATTTAGATATGATGTACCTGGATGAAGAACGATTGGCATGGGCCAAAGCCACCGGCGATCATGAAAACGATGGCAGTGTAGATCTTCATAAAGACTGTAACGGACAGGTATTACAAAGCGGCGATAGTGTGGTGCTTACAAAATCTTTGGATGTAAAAGGCTCAACGCTGAATGCCAAAATGGGTACCGTGGTAAAAAACATTCGCCTTGTGCCAAACAATACAGAACAGATTGAAGGAAAAATAGAAGGACAGCTAATAGTAATACTTACAAAGTTTGTAAGAAAGCAAAATGCCTGATGTAAAAATGGTTGGTAAAAGTTACCAACCATTTTTATTTATATTGCAGCTTTCTTTTGCAGCCAGTTTTCTTTTGTAATAATGTATTCATAGTCCAGCTTGGGTGCTTCGCCGTAATAAGCCAGTTCCACCTCTCTTGTTTTAACTGCACCAAAACGTTCTAACGAAATTTGAGAACGTTTGTTTACAGCACCAATATAAAAGGTAACAGCATCCACATACTTAAAAATATGATCCAGCATTAATTGCTTTAATGCATAATTATGCCCCTGCCCCCAAACGCTGCGTACAAAAAATGTATAGCCAATAGAAATAATATTCGTTTCAGCAATATAATCACTGTAGCGGGAGCTGCCGATAACTTCATCGGTTTTTGCATTGGTAACTAACAAGGCTCCGCCCGATTCAATACCGCCTTTAAAGTAATTTTCAAATACCTCCCGTTGGTAGCGCAATTTATTAGGGTGCTGCTCCCATATCAGCGGGTCTGATGCGGCAGCATACAACATTTCAAAATCATCGGCCTGCAACGGACGAACTTTCACCCATTCATTTTCCAGATAAGGTTGTGTATTCATAACTAATATGTCTCAGTATAATTCTTAAAATTATTCAATATAGCCTGCCAGCCGGCTTCTTGCATTTCTATACTATTTACAGCCTCTGCTTCAAACTTTTCAACAACAGTGGTTACGTTATCATCACTACTAAAACTTACCTCCGCTTTGCGGCCATCGTCCATTGTATATGCAAAATGCTTTTGTGCTTCAATAGCGGTATACACACCACCAAAGTCAAAAGAAAAACTTCCATCTTTTGCAGCCATCGTGTACACAAAACGTTTGCCCACATTAAAATCGTTCTTTGCATGGGGTGTATGCCAGTCGGGCGATGCGTTATTCCATTGCATAATATGCCCAGGTGTGGTAAAATAATTCCAAACTTTTTCAATAGGTGCATTAACAATTACACTTACTGTAATAACTGTTTTAGTTGCTTCCATTTTTATAATTATTTGAGATTACAAAATTCCTGCATTACTACTGAATTTGTCTAACCATTGGTGTATTTATTTTTTGTTACCAGCAGTGGTACATCGCTCAACATCGTTGCGTCGCACACATCAACCACAAATCTCTGCTGTTTAATAAACTAAAACCGTTAAAACGGTTTTAAATACTGCTCTTCAGAAGCCCATGGTTAAAACCATGGGCTTCTATAAAAATTGTATTAACAGCCCACGGTTTTAACCGTGGGTTTAAAAATAAAAGGAGCAGTAAATGGTTTTAACCATTTATGCAGTAGTATCAAATCCATATAATTTCAAAAAGTCTTCATACTCTTTTGCAAAACTATGTTTGGTGTGGTGTTGTTTTTGATTCATTATATACGCAGTTACCTTTTCTATCTGCGATTCACTAACTGAATAAGCGGCATAACCTGTTTGCCAGGCAAATTTTGCAGTCATCCAATTTTGCTCATTAATATAATGAGAAGTGCTTCCTTTAACCTGCTTCAGCACATCGGCAATTGATTTTTGTGAGTTTAGCAGAAACAAACAATGAACATGATCTGGCATTCCATTAACTATTCTGCAATTGCAACCCAACTCTTCTAACTGCTGCCGCATATATTTATAAATGGCAGTTTCAATACTGCTTAAAATAAGCTGCTCTCTTCCCTTGGTTGACCAAATGGCATGAATCCATACCTTATTATATGAATGCGACATAATTGACACATTTGATACATAATAAAATTAACAAGCGTACCTCGCAGCGTTACAGCTGAAGG
>REAR01000024.1 GCA_004295245.1 Sphingobacteriales bacterium
TTATTGGCTGAGAGAATGGCAAGGTGTTGATCCTACAGATGGTGCTGCTTTATACCGTGCAGATAACCCGGCATTAGCAGGTACCCGCATTCGTAAAGCCGGAGATACGGTAACTACAAATCAGAATAATGGCCGTTTTCATTACAATGGTTCTGCAATACCAGATTACTATGGAAGTATAACAAACACCTTTACTTATAAAGGAATTGAGTTAACAATTTTAACCACATTTCAGAAAGGTGGTAAGGTATACGATGTTACCTACGCTGGTTTAATGGATCCGGGTAATTATGGTGCTGCCGTTCATGCAGATGCTTTACAGGCATTTCAAATGCAGCCTCTGACCGATGGTTAACAGATGCCTCTTTTATTAATATCAGAAGTATGTCGGTTGGTTATACATTTTCACCCAATGTTATTTCTAAACTGAATGTAAAAGCCATGCGGTTTGCAGTAACAGCGGAAAACCTGAGAATTTTTACCAAGCGTACCGGAATGAACGTTGAAGAATCTTTTACTGGTGTAACCAGCCAGGCATTTATTCCTCAAAGAGTGGTTTCTGCAGGTATTAATATTACATTCTAAAACAGAAAACAATGAAAAGACTTTCAATTATAGCAATATTAGCACTAACTATTTTTAGTGCATGTAAAAAAGACTATTTAGAAACAAAGCCTACCAATGCGGTAGCCTCAGCTTCTGCATTTACCACCACCTCAGATGCATTGCTGGTGTTAAATGGTATTCACAGAGCTACATACAATAGAGAAACACAAGGAGATTATGGCCAGCCATCTATGATGATTTATATGGATATGCTTGGAGAAGATTTAGTGATGAATGCTGTAGGTAATGGCTGGTATAATAATGAATACAAATGGCTTTCACACAGAAATGAAAATAGTGGGTTGGTATCTTATGCTTACAGGTTCTATTACGGCTTGTTGGTAAATGCTAATTTAATTATTGCAAATATTGACAATGCTTCAGGGCCACAGGCAGATAAGAACTATATAAAAGCAAATGCATTGGCCTACCGTGCATTTTGCCACTATAATCTGGTGCAATTATTTGGTAAGCGCTACGACAAAGCAACGGCGCCAAACAATCAGTTAGGTGTTCCGTTAATGTTAACACCAACAGTAGATGCACAAGCAAGAGAAACTGTTGAAAAAATTTATACACAAATTAATGCAGATATAGATGCCGCTATTCCGTTACTTACAACCGCACGGCCTAACCGTTCTCATTTTAATGTAAACGTAGTTAGAGGTTTAAAAGCTAGAGTAGCGCTAACACAACAAAACTGGGCGGTGGCTGCTTCAGAGGCTGCTGCTGCAAGAGCTGGATTTAGTTTAATGTCAAACGCATTATACTTAGATGGTTTTTCTGATGGCTACAACTCTAATCCAGAATGGATATGGGGCATAGATCATATTGATGACCAGTCTGGTTTCTTTGGTGCATTCCATTCTTATTTATCTTGTAACTATAATTCTACTAATATCCGCACCAACCCAAAATCGATTAATAAATTAATTTATGATGCGTTGCCTGCTACAGATGTAAGAACTAAATGTTGGGATAAAACAGGAAGTGCTGCAGCAATCGTTCCTGCAGGTGGAATCAGAAGACCATATATGACTCAGAAGTTTAGATTATTAGGCAATCCTTCAACCACATCTCAGGGTGATGTGCCATATATGCGTGCTGCAGAAATGTATTTAATAGAAGCAGAAGCAAAAGCAAGAAACAATGATGAGGCCGGCGCACGTGCTGCCCTGTTTACATTGGTAAATAACAGAAACCCATCTTACGTTTTATCAACCAACACTGGCCAGGCGTTAATTGATGAGATAATGTTGCACAGAAGAGTTGAATTATGGGGCGAAGGATTTCGTTTCCTGGATTTAAAACGTTTAAATCTTCCATTAAACCGAAACGGATCTAATCACACTTTGGCATTAGCTAATTTGTTTGATGTACCTGCAGGCGATAAAGCGTGGGAATTTCTTATTCCCAGAGCTGAATTAAATGCAAACTCAAAAGTTGTGCAAAATCCGCTGTAATAGCAAATACTGTAAAAAATAAAAAAGACCGCTTAAAGAGCGGTCTTTTTTATTGTATCACCCACTGCATATCAATCATCAACATCGTTGCGTCGCACCCTTCAGCAGCAGGGTAACTTATCAGCATTTATTATTTTAATACTTCCTCCAGTTTTGCAGCTAAACCTGCTCCTCTTAAAGATTCAGCAATAACAACCCCATCGGGGTTAATTAAAACGTTATAAGGTATTCCATCAAAACCATATACTTTAACAGCTTCACTACTCCAATAAGAAAGATCGCTGATATGAGCCCATGTTAACTGATCATCTTTAATAGCTTTTTGCCAGGCTTCCTTTTCCTTATCTAAAGAAATGCCCAGTATGGCAAAATTTTTATTCTTGTATTTATTATACACCGCTACAATGTTTGGGTTTTCTAAACGGCAAGGGCCACACCAACTAGCCCAAAAATCTACCAGCACATACTTGCCTTTAAAAGAACTGATACTGATATTTTTTCCATTTACATCTGGCATACTCAATTCAGGCGCTGCCTTGCCAATAAGAGAGGTGCTCTGCCTGCGGCTATTCATATCGGCCATTTGTGCTTTTTGCAGGTCAATCATTTTTTTCAGTTGCGCAAGCATTGTATAATCAGGGTATTTTTTTAGCAAGTCGGCCAATATCTTATCAAATTCAACCGGGGGTATAGTTCTTGATCCAATACCTAAAATAAATAAACTATAAGCCGGGTTGGCAGATTTATTGATGCTCTCTTTGATATAGCCATTTAATGCAGCAATACCTTTATTCTTTTTATCGGTAGCTATCAGTAATAAACTGTCAGCTGCATTCATTTGTTTCAGGCTATCCAGCTCCATTAAAGATTTATTAATGCTAAAACTTTTTTCACTGTATTTGTATATAAAATCTCTCAGCTGCTGGCTGGCCGGCGATCCGGTAATGGTATAATAATTATCCCTCTTACTAATGTCAAGGTCAACCGTCATTTTATCTACATCGTTAATAATAATTAAAGACGGGCCATTTTCAATCACCAACTGGTAAACACCTTCTTCTTTGGCGTTGCCCTTTAAAGTAACAGTTCCGTTATTATCATTTAAGCCTGCTGAATCTAAAATTTGAGGCGCTGCATTACCGCCGTAAGGTATCTCTTCTAAAAGTATTCTCAGGTTTGGCTGCATCATAGAAGCGGCATTTTTATAATTTATCACCACTTCAAACCGGCCCTTTGTTTTTTCTTTGCAACCCGTAACAGCAACAAGAATTAATAATACAACAGTAAGCCAGCTAATTTTTTTTTGTACACGCATAATGTATCGCTTAATTTTTTTCGTTTAATTTTTCAGTAAGTAATTGTGTGGTCATTTTTGGGTCGGCCTTTCCTTTCGATATTTTTTTAACCTCACCCATAAACAATCCAATCAAACCCTTTTTGCCCTTTCTGTATTCAGCCACTTTATCGGGCATATTATTTATCACTTCATCAACCCATGCAGCAATGGCATCTCCATCAGAATTTTGTAATAAGTTTAGAGTTGTAGCAACAGCCAGTGCATCTGTTTTACCGGTTTCAAGCATTGCTTGTAATAAACGTGAGGATGCCACAGAAAAACTGCATTGTCCGTCTTCTACCAGTTGTATTAAACTTGCTAACGCCTTTGCTGATAAAGGGAAAGCAGCAGCAGTAATACCTTTATCATTGCAATATGATTTTACAGGCCCTAATAACCAGTTAGCGGCTGCTTTATAATGATTGCATTCTTTTATTATAGCTTCGTAATAAGTAATGGTTTCTTTATCGTCCGTAATCACACTGGCATCATATTCAGTAAGGCCGTATTGTGTTTTATATTTTTCTTTCAATGCGTTAGGCAGGGCCGGCATTGCGTTACGTATGCTGTTTATTTCAGCTTCAGTAATAATAAAGGGCGGTAAATCGGGGTCAGCAAAATAGCGGTAATCGTTGGCTTCTTCTTTATCACGCATTGCAAAAGTAGTATCAGTAGCTGCATCAAAGCTGCGGGTTTGTTGTATAATGGTACCGCCACTTTCAACAATATCAATCATCCGCTTAATTTCATATTCAATAGCTTTTTTTACGTTGCGTATAGAGTTCAGGTTTTTAACTTCTACTTTTATGCCCAGGTTTTTTTCTCCTTTTAAACGGATGGAAACGTTGGCGTCGCAACGCAAGCTGCCTTCTTCCATATTACCATCACACACATCTAAATAACGCACCAGCTTGCGCAATTCAGTAATGTATGCATAGGCTTCATCTGCATTATGCATATCAGGTTCTGTTACAATTTCAACTAAAGGCACACCAGCACGGTTATAATCAACACAAGTATAATTTTCGTCTGCATCGTGTATACTTTTGCCCGCATCTTCTTCAATATGTATGCGGTTTAAAATTATATTTCTTTCTCCGGTGGCAGTTTGTATACCAACATGGCCACCCACACAAATAGGTGTGGTGTGCTGAGATACCTGGTAGCCTTTAGGTAAATCGGGGTAAAAATAATTTTTGCGGGCAAAGTAATTTTTACGCTCTATGCGGCAATTGCATGCAAGCCCTAGGCGAATGGCTAAGGTAGCAGCTTCTTTATTTAATTTGGGTAAAGTGCCGGGGTAGGCTAATGTAATTTCGCTGATATGTGTATTAGGTGCTGCACCAAAGGCAGCACTATCGCCACAAAACAGTTTCGATTGGGTTAGTAATTGTGCATGTACTTCCAGCCCAATTACTGCTTCGTATTTATCGTAATTACTCATGGTTGTTTTGTTATCAGCAGTAGTTTTTCATAGCATCATCCGTTGCGTCGCACACTTGTACTGCTGTACACGGGTGCGACGCAACCACTGCTGCCCAAAGCGCTAACGCCCGTTACAAAAATTATCTTGGCAAAAATACCGCATAGCACTCTATTTTGCCGGCCTTTTATAAATATTCAATAAAAAGGCCACGCAATATGCGTGGCCCTGTTTTTCATGACTGCTTAAGTAATTTACAAGTTGGCAGTTTTTAGTTTTTTAGGAATTTTCACTTCCAGTTCCTGGCTTTTGCCATCGCGTAAAACGGTTATTTTAAAATTGTTTTTTTGCAATGCACCAACAGAAAGCTCTCTTAATTTGTCAATATTATTTACAGCAGTGCCATCAAAACTGGTAATAATATCGCCCTCTTTAACACCGGCTTTTGCAGCGGCAGATTCTTCATCCACCGTTAATACTTTTAAGCCTTTATCATCTTCAGTTTCCTGTGCTTTAATACCCAGGCGTGGTTTGCTGCCGCTAAAGCCGTAAAACTGACCCGGAAACCCATTGCCTTCAATTTGAAAGTCAAAGTCTTCTAATTGCTTAAAGGCATCTTCATTAAAATTGCGGCTTTTAAACTGCATGCCATTGCCCGGTGCTGCCATTGTTATCATTGTTTTTCGTTTGCCTAAGGTGGCTGTTGTTTTTTGTTCTTTGCCATCTCTTTTGTAAGTAACGGTTACTTTTTCATCGGGCTTATAAGTGCCAATAACTGCACTTAAATCTTCTGGCGCTTTAATGGCTTTATCATTTACTTTAGTAATTACATCACCTTCTTTTAAACCCGCTTTAGATGCTGCACTGTTTTCTGTTACCTCGTTTATTTTAGCGCCATTTTCTGAAGGCTCTGTCAACACCCCCAGTAGTGGACGGTTTGCATCCAAACCAGCAAGGTCTATTTCTTTTTCTTCCCAGTTAAAAGCATCTCCCCTGAATGGAGAGCGGGGGGCAGTTGCACCAAAACCCTGTCCATCTGTAATAACAGTAATGCTTTTTCTTTTATTAATGCTGATATCATCATCTTTAAATTCTTCAGCCGGTTTACCGTTGATGGTTACTTTACCATCTTTAATTTCTATGGTAAGCTTGGTGTCTTTATCGCTTTTGCGTTTAATAACAATTTCTTCAGTTGTTTTTTTTGTATCGGCTCCTTTTTGTGCAAAGCTGCCGGTAGCAATTGCCATTGCGGTTAGGCAGGCAAATGTGTTTAAGAAAGAAGGTTTCATGTGATTAATTTTTTATGATCTACGTTTATTTTCGTAGGTCAAATATAAGGGAGTTTTTTGAAATACGAAACGTTTCGGAAATGTTAAAACTACGATGGTGGTTACCGTATGTTTCCTAACCGGAAAGTGGTATTGCTGAGTTACATTTAGCAACGGATATTGCAATACCTAAACCCCCTTACTGTTTATGATAGTTGCTCTGATAGAATGGTATTATTATGCATTTAGTAGCGCTGCATTTTTAATACTGGTACTAATTATTTATGCAGCCTGGTGTTTTTTTAATGCAAAAAAAGAAATGAAAAAAGCTAAGAACCGCGGTTATTAATTTTTAATACGGCTTGGTGTATC
>REAR01000228.1 GCA_004295245.1 Sphingobacteriales bacterium
ATAGATTTGTTTAAAATTTACAACTATGAGTTTTTCTAATAACAGCAATAGCTCTAACAACAGCAGAATATTGGGTGGCGTATTAATTATAGCCATTGGTGTGCTGTTCTTTTTAAGGCAGGCTGGTATAACCTTATTTCCTTTCTGGTTTTTTTCGTGGCCTATGATTTTAATTGCCGTGGGTTTATTTGTAGGGTTTAAGCATGGCTTTAGAGGGCCAGGCTGGTTAATATTATTAATTGTGGGCAGCTTTTTTTTAATTGATAGTATTTTGGATGTACACAGTATGCGCCGTTATTTGGTGCCGGCTATTTTAGTGGGTATTGGTGTAATGCTTATTGTTCGTCCTAAAAAAAAAGACCCCAACCGCCAAGCCATGAAGGACAGCTGGAAAAGTAATTTTAATGAACCTAAAACATGGAACAGTGGCAGCACGCCAACAAGCGGTGCCGCAACCAGCGATGCTGCAGCTACCAATAATTTTACCAACAGCGGCTATACCAATGAGGCTGAAAAACTGGATGCGGCGGCCATCTTTGGTGGGGTAAAAAAAAATATTCTTTCCAAAAATTTTATAGGGGGTGAAGCCGTAAGTATTTTTGGCGGCTCTGAAATAGATTTAAGCAAAGCAGATATAAACGGCACGGTTAAAATAGATATTACGGCCATATTAGGCGGCGTTAAATTAATTGTGCCACCACACTGGACCATTCGCCAGGAAGTAGCCGCAATTTTTGGAGGTGTTGATGATAAACGTGAAATAAACACCCTATCTAACGACCCCAATAAAATACTGGTATTAAAAGGCACCGCTTTTATGGGAGGGATAGAAATTAGTTGCTACCGGTAAATAATTTCATTTTTTTAAAAAAACACTTATCCACCTGCACTGCCATTATCAGCATTGCAGGCAACCAAACTAACCAATATGAACTGGTACTTAACCAAACTTGTTTTTCAAATAACCATTTGCAACAACCAAACGGTATTGCAGTTTGAAGAACAGTTGCGAATTGTACAGGCTGTTTCTAAAGAAGCAGCTTTTGAAAAAGCTACGGCTATTGGCTATGCAGAAGAAGGCAGTGTATCCAATATTGCCAACGGCAGTTTAATACACTGGAAGTTTATTAATATAACCGACCTGTATCAGTTACAAGCGTTGTTAGATGGTGCTGCACTATTTTCCTGCGTACACGAGATAGAGGAGTCGCAACGCTATATAAACAGTGTTCATAAAAAAGCAAGCCATATTCAAAACAGCAATACCTTAGAGTTACTGCAATTGGTATAAATAAATAACTGTGGCTAAAACACCTTTATCTCAAAAAAAATTTCTGTGGGCATTTATTGCCAGCTGGCTGGTTTGGGCGGTGGTGCATGCATGGTTACTAAACAGCTATGGCATACCCTGGGAAATGGCATTGCCCGATAGTGTTATTTCAAACGCATTGGTATGCGGGGCTACTGTAATTATAAGCAACAACCTGCAATACTACATGCCCAAAAAAGAACGCTATTGGTTTATATTAGCCGTATG
>REAR01000229.1 GCA_004295245.1 Sphingobacteriales bacterium
TATCCTTTTGCCAGCGCTGCTTTTTTCATTTCGGTGGCTTTTTCTTTGCCCAGGTATTTTTCTATTAAGGCATGCACCAGGTAAATGAGCGGCGTACATAAAACGGCAATGGTAAACTTATACAAATAGCCGGTGGTGGCAATGGCGGTAACCCTTGCAAAGGAAAAACCCAATGAAAAATAGAGATACATATAAGATACCACAATGGTGTCTATTAACTGCGATACCAGCGTGGAGAAGGTGGCCCGCATCCAGATGTTTTTTTCTCCGGTAATTTTTTTAATGCTTTTAAACACCGTTGCATCTGTTAACTGCCCAATTACAAATGCGGTGAGTGAGGCCACAATAATATTCATGCCCTGCCCTAATATTTGGCTAAACGCAGCCTGCATACTGGGCACGCCATTTTTTTGTTGAGAGCTTTCCCAAAAGGCATCGGGGGCCGTATGTATGGCAAAATAAAAAACAAAAAATGCAAAAGCTATTAAGCAGGCGGTAAGCAGCGATAGAAAACGAACGCCTTTAACACCATAGTATTCATTTACCAGATCGGTCATAATAAATACAATGGGCCAGGGCAGTACCCCAACAGATAGTGTAAACCCAAGGCCGCTTTCGCCCAACAGGGTTAGGTTAGCCGGGGCCATGCCCATGGTGCTTTCTAAAGAAAATAGTTTTACGCCAATTACTTCTGCAATTAATGCATTGGCAATAAAAAAACCACCCAGTATTATAAACAGGCGGGTGGGCCTGTCTTTTATTATATAATGTATCATTTAAGTAGTAGGTAAGTCTGCATTAAAAAAAACAGTCCGTTAATTATTAATAGCCACCGCGGTATTGCAGCAGGCAATTGCTTGCGTATGTATAAAAAAAGGGTGAAAAGGCATAGCGGAATATTTACCATATAAGCTAATAACAAACCATTTACCAAAATGGTTGATTGTAAAACGCCGGCGCTGATAATAGTATAGTATTTCAATAACCAGGCGGCCAGCCAGCAGGCATTGGTTATAAAAGCCAGTTTATGCCAAAACGAAAGTTTATTCATTACCGTAGTTGCCAAACAATTAGCGTGTATTTATACGTAAAATAGCATTATTTTGCTTCGCAGAAATAATTACTATGAACAAATCTTTCTTACAACGCAACTGGCCGCATGCCGTGGCGATGATTGTTTTTTTACTGGTAGCGGTTTTTTATTGCAAACCTGTTTTTGATGGCATGGTGGTGAGTCAGCACGATACACAGGGCTGGCAAGGCATGGCGCAGCAGAGTATGGAGTTTAAAGAAAAATATGGCCATTACCCTTACTGGACCAATAGCCAATTTAGCGGTATGCCCGGTTACCAGGTGGCTTTTGAAACGCCCAATAAAATATCTATAGGTGTACTGCATAATTATATTTTTACGCTGGGCTTACCCAAACCGGTAAACTTTTTCTTTTTGGCCAGTATGATGGCTTATTTTCTTTTATGTGTGTTGCGGGTAAACCCGTGGATTGCTATGATGGGTGCCCTCTCTTACGCCTATGC
>REAR01000025.1 GCA_004295245.1 Sphingobacteriales bacterium
TGGGTATTACAGTGGCAATTATGGCAATAAGAAACCCATAGCCCACATACTTGCTGCCACTGTGCAAAATGGTATAATTACCCGCTACAATAAAGTGTATAAAAATACCTGCTGTAGAAAAAAGCATGGCATAGGCGGTAAACCGGGTAGCACCTGCTACAGGTATTAACCTGCCGCTGCCAACAGTATAAATAGCAAAGGTTATAGCACATAAAAAAATGAGCCCGCTGCTCAATAAAAAATGAGCGTTATTAGCTTGTACCGAAAGCTCTCCGAAATAGGCAAGCACTACACCAATATACGTAAATGCCACTGCCACCCATTGTGTTTTATTGGCACTTTCTTTAAACACCACCGTATTTATAAGCAATACAAACGTGGGGTATAAAAAAAGTATTAATCGTTCTATACCAGCAGATATAAATTTGAGACCCATAAAATCAAACAGGCTGCTTAAGTAATAACCAAAAACGCCCAGTAAAAAAATATACAACCACTGTTTTGTTGTAAGCTTTTTATTGGGTTCATTTTTAGCAGCCAGCCAGGCCATTACCAAATAAAAAGGTAATGAAAAAAGCATGCGCAGTGCCAGCAGCGATATTGCATCTATAGCCGTGTGCTTAAAAGCATACTTTACAATTACTGCTTTGGTAGAAAAAAATATAGAGCCTGCAAGCATAATAATAATGCCTGCCCACGAAATTTTTTGTACTGTTTTTTGTTCCATAAAAATATAAACCCCGGAAAAATTTCCGGGGTTTGCAATAGCTTAATAATAAAAAACCACGGTATTATACACTTACATTAAAATCTCTCAAGGCATCATTCAAACTTGTTTTTAAATCGGTACTGGGTTTGCGCTGGCCAATAATAAGGGCACAACCCACGCCATACTCACCCGCAGGAAACTTCTTTGTATAGCTGCCCGGTATTACCACACTTCTTGCAGGCACACGGCCTTTCATCTCTACCGGCTCATTACCACTTACATCAATAATTTTAGTGCTTTGTGTTAAAACCACATTGGCGCCTAGCACCGCCTCTTTTTCTACAATCACACCTTCCACTACAATACAACGGCTGCCAATAAAACAACCATCCTCTACAATTACCGGACTTGCCTGCAATGGCTCTAATACACCGCCAATACCCACCCCACCACTTAAATGCACGCCCTTACCAATTTGCGCACAGCTACCAACTGTTGCCCATGTATCTACCATGGTGCCTTCATCCACATACGCACCAATATTTACATAGCTAGGCATTAACACCACATTTTTTGCCAGGTAAGCACCATAGCGGGCCACAGCATGTGGCACCGCACGTACGCCCAACTCTTTATAATTTTTTTTCAATAACATCTTATCATAAAACTCAAAAGGTGCCACCTCCCATGTTTGCATTTGCTGTATACCAAAATATAGTAGTATGGCTTGCTTTACCCATTCATTTACCTGCCACCCATTATCTGTTGGCGCAGCAGTACGCAACCGGCCTTTATCCACTTCTTCAATTACCGCTCTTACCGCATCTGTATATATTGCATCTTTTAAAAGCTCCCGGTTACTCCATGCTTCCAGTATCAGTTCTTTCATTATAAAAAATTTTGGCGAAGGTAAAGTAGCAAAGATAATTTTGAGCCCGGCAGTGCCAATTCTTTTCAACATCCTTGCGTCGCACCCGTTAACAGCAACGCCCTGTTCTTCTTTTTTTACTAACGAAGAATAGTTACACTACCACTTAATACCGGCAGTCCATTCTTTCTGTCAATTAAATAATAATAAGTGCCAATTGGTAATAACTGCCCATTCAACGTTCCATCCCATGGTTTACTATACCCTATAGAACGAAATAGTTTTTGCCCGTATCGGTTAAATATTTCTACCACAGCTTCCGGATAAGAGCCTATAGCTTCAATCATCCATTTATCGTTCTGCCCATCTCCATTAGGAGAAAACACATTGGGTATAATTAGCTTTTTAAACACCCTTATACTTACTTCATCTTGTGCAGCACCACAGCCATTGGTTGATACTACCGATAACCTATATACAATATTGTTTGGTGGTGCAACTGTTGGTGTTAATATGGTTGCATCGTCCATATAAATGAATGGAGACCATAAATAACTAAGTGTGCCTCCTGTTGCCTGGGCATTAATTTTAACAGCCATACCTTCTATAATCGTTAAATCGGGCCCTGCATCTGCCGTTGGTGCTGTTAATACAGATACCGTAATAGTATCATTATCACCGCAGCCAAAACTATTTAATACTCTTAAAACATAAGAAGTGGTTTGTTTAGGTGCTGCCACGGGGTTGGGTATAGAAGCGTTTGATAAACCTGTTACCGGTTGCCAATCATACGCCGTGCCGCCACTACCATTTAATTGCACTGTTTCGTTATCACAAATAATTTCATCGGCACCTGCGGCGGCAATTGGGTTGGGGTTAACGGTTACCTGTACAGAATCTGTATTGGTGCAACCGCCTGTTGTAGTTACCAAAACATAATACTTACCCGATTGATTTAATTGTATTGCATTTACAATGGCCGGCGTGCCGCTGGCTGTATAGCCATTAGGTCCTGTCCATTGATAGGTAACACCATCTTTAGCTGTTAGGTTTATTACATCACCTTCGCAAACCGGCCCATTACTGGCAGCAGCAGGTTGTGGCACAGCGTCTATAATAACTGTTAATACATTAGATACTACCCTGCACTTAGTACTGGCAATATTGGAAGCTTCTGCAGCGGTAATACGATACCTGAACGTGCCTGCAACATTGAAGGCCCTTGTATAATTTGCCGTTGTTGCACCAACAATATCATTCCACACCACACCATCTGCACTTACCTGCCATTGGTAGGCAGGGTTGGTATAACCATTTTGCAAACTGGCGGTAAAACTTACCGACTGACTGTTTACAATACAATAATTAACAGTACCATTATTACCAGCAACATTTGCAAACAAAGCATCCAGCTTGGGGCCGCAAGGCCTGAATGCAATATCATCCAGTACCAGATCATTACCGCATCCGCCGGGGGCATTGTTTGTTAAGCGTAATACTACATCGGTAACACCTGCGGGCAGGCTTACAAAAAAACCGTATTGGTTCCATAATGGTGTAGCTGTACTGTTTATGTCGCCGGTGTTGTACGATTGCAATACCGTGCCTGTAATTGTTTCTATACTAAAACTAAGATTGGGGCGTGTGCCACTGCCATTGCAAGCAGTAGGTTTTAATATGTTTAAAACCCATGCAGAAAACTCGTACAAAGTGGTGCCGCATAAACCCTTTACAGTATCTAAATAAAAAACGCCTGGGGTAAGTGCAGCATTTACTGCCATCATATAGCCGTTTACATCTCCGGGGGTATGATCTTCGGTAAGTACATGCCACGAATCGTTGAAGCAAGTGCCTGCACTGTTGTAAATGGTATAACTGCCATCGGGCGGGCAGCCATTAAATGTATAACTGTAAGTGGTTACGCCAGGTGCCAAGGGTTGCCCCGGGTTACTACCACTGCCAAATGTTTTAATTGCCAGCGGATCGCCCAGGCTGCCGGTACATAATTGCGCCTGAACGGGTACGGCAATAAAGAAAGCAGCCATGCATAACAGTATGTAAAAAATGTGTTTAATGGCCTGGTTATTTTAGTGTTCAAATATAGCTTATAAATGGTGCCTGCACTAACATAAAAAGAATATAGCCGGGGCAATTGCATTGCGTATATTTGCTACCTTCTTTTAACAATCTAAAACTGGCATTAGATTACAAAGTTTTTGCATAATAACAAGTGGTTGCTTATAGGCTTGTTGCAATACGCACTGCCGCTGAAGGGTGCGACGCAACAATAGCTGAAATTTGCAATACTGCTGACAACATAAAAAATATATGAGTGTATTAATTAATCAATTGAACGAAACAACTGCTTTTATTAAAAGCAACTATGCCATCACCCCTTTGGTGGGTATTGTATTGGGCAGTGGGCTTGGTAATTTTTCTGCTGAATTACAAATAGAAAAAGAAATTGCCTATAATGAGATACCACATTTTCCGGTGTCTACAGTAGAAGGACATAGCGGTAAATTGATATTTGGCAAACTGGCTGGTAAGCCGGTGGTATGTATGGCGGGGCGTTTTCATTTTTATGAAGGGTATACGGCCACACAGGTTTCTTACCCCATACGGGTTATGAAATGGTTGGGCGTACACACTGTTTTAATTAGTAATGCGGCTGGCGGCACCCATAGCGATTTTAAAGTAGGTGACCTGATGATTATTAAAGATCACATCAGCCTTTTTATAAACAACCCCCTAATTGGCAAAAATGAAACCGAGTTGGGGCCGCGTTTTCCGGATATGAGTGAGCCCTATGATAAGCAGCTTATAAAAAAAGCCAAAGGAATTGCTAAAGAGCTAAACATAGATTTAAAGAAAGGCGTTTACTGCGGTGTTACCGGCCCTACTTTTGAAACAAGGGCTGAGTATAAATTAATACAGCAACTGGGTGGCGATGCAGTGGGCATGAGTACCGTGCAAGAAGTAATTACTGCCGTACACGCTGGCATGAAAGTTTTTGCAATGAGTGTAATTACTGACCTTGGTATACGAGATGAAGAAAATATAATAACCCATGAAGAAGTATTGCAGGCAGCCAAGGACGCAGAGCCTAAACTGACTGCTATTTTCAAACACCTGGTAGCAGGTTTATAATATTAACGTTACCGCTGTAGAGTTGGTGCATTTTACTTACTAAGTTTGCGGCATTCTTTGTTTTGATAAGATACATTACCATATCAGTTTTTTTATTGGCACTGGTTTTACCTGCTGTTGCGCAACGCAACCAATTGCGCAATTTTTCGGGCGGACAAATGGGCAATATTGGCAGCAGTTTTAAAAGTGGGGGCACCGGTAAAGACAGCTCCAGCTTTAAAAAACGTACGGGCTTAGAAGATTCTATTACCATTAACTTCAGGTACCTGGATAGCAGCCGCTACCAAACTTTTGACTCAAGTGTGTTGGATTTTACCAAACGCCTGCCTGTTCCGGCAAATTATATACACCTGGGTAATTTGGGTAATGCTACCAAATCGCTTTTGTTTAACCCAATATTAAAACCGGGTTGGGATGCTGGTTTTCATGCCTACGATTTGTATTTTTTTAAGCCAGAAGACAGTCGCTTTTACAATACCACCCGCCCCTACTCAGAGCTGGGTTATTTAATTGGCAGTAATGCAGAGCAATTGGTACATGCCCTGCACACACAAAACATAAACCGTAACTGGAATATGTCGGCCCAATTTCGTTTAATAAACTCCAATGGTTTTTTTAAAAATCAAAATACCGTACACAACAATTATAATATAAACAGTTTTTACCAAAGCCCTAACCGGCGCTACAAAATGTTTGTGGTTTTAATAAACAACAAAATTTCTTCTGCAGAAAATGGCGGATTGGTAGATGTAAACGATATAGACCGCTTACCAACCTACAAAACAAGAACTGCCATACCTGTACATTTGGGGGCTACCAACCCCGGTGGTGTTAACCCTTTTCAATCTGCAGTTAATACCGGCACACAATACCGCAACAAAAGTTTTTTGGTGCGCCAGCAATATGATATTGGCCAAAAAGATTCTATTGTAAAAGACACCGTGGTAATACGCCTGTTTTACCCAAGGCTGCGTATTGAACATACGTTTCAATCTAACAGCTACAGTTATAGCTTTGATGATAGCCAGGTTTCTGAATTTACGGATACTGGTTTTTACCGTAAGAATTATAATTTTTTAAGCACCCCATCTAAATACCTGGTAAACGATACATGGAATGAGCTGAGCAATGATCTTTCACTGTGGCAGTTTCCAGATTCAAAAAACGTAAACCAATTTATTAAGGTAGGCGCCACGCTGCAGCAACTGCGTGGCAATTTTGATGGCGCCAGTGCTAATTATACCAATACCTGGCTGCATGCAGAATACCGTAACAGAACCCGCAACCGCAAGTGGGATATGCAATTGAATGGCCAACTTTATCTTACCGGTTTAAATGGCGGAGACTACAATGCCTATGCCAGCTTAAAAAGATTGCTCTCTCAAAAAATTGGCTATCTGGAAGCCGGTTTTCAAAACGTAAACAGAACGCCTTCTTTTATTTTTAACCCGCTTAGCAGTTTTAATTTTTCTAACAGCAGCGGTTTTAATAAAGAAAACACGGTGCGTATTTTTGGTTCTTTAGAACAACCCCGCTTTAATCTTAAACTAAG
>REAR01000230.1 GCA_004295245.1 Sphingobacteriales bacterium
CTTTGTGAAACTTTGCGTAATAGCTTTTTTGTATCAAGCGCTGCACAAAATTTTATCTCACCCTTTAATATGGACGTGGATGCAAACCAGCGGCGCAACCACAAACTACTAACTACAAACCACTAACTCACTCCGTTCAATACTATGTTACCGTACAAGTGTGCGACGCAACAGCTGCTCAATAGCCGTTCTACTGCCGGCTACAAAAAAATGATACTGCAATAAATGAAGATTGTATTTTTGATGCATGGTAACCATTGCTTTGTTTGAAGAAAAATATGCGGCGGCTTTTAAGGCACTGAACCTGGTTTGGCTGGAGCAGTATAACCTTACGGAAGAAGCCGATTTGCAGATGTTAAACCATCCGCAGGAAGTGATTATTGATAAGGGCGGCATTATTTTTTTAGCCCTGCTTAATGATGAAGTAGTGGGTACCGCTGCTTTAATAAAAGAACACAATGGAGTGTATGAGCTGGCTAAAATGAGTGTGGCGCCGCAGCACCAAGGCAAGGGCATTAGCCGGCAATTGCTGCAGGCTTGTTTGCAACAGGCCAAACAGTGGCAGGCAACCGAAGTTCAGTTGTATTCTAACAGTCAGCTGAAAGCGGCGCTGGGCCTGTATGAAAGCATGGGCTTTACCTATATGCCGCTTGAAAATTCTCCGTTTGAGACGGCAGATATAAAAATGCAGTTGCTGCTGCAGAATTAAAAGGCTTGCTACTTTTTACTTCAGTGTGCAATAATTATCTTGCAGCCAATACACACCAGATGAAATTATTTGCTGCTTTTTTACGCTTGGTACGATGGCCCAACCTGGTGTTTATTATATTAACTCAATTGTTGTTTTACTACTGCATTGTAACACCGGCATTGCAACCGGGTGCTTCAAATACAGTAACACCTTTTTTGCTATTCTTGTTAATTGCATCATCTGTATTAATAGCTGCGGCCGGTTATATTATTAACGATTACTTTGATTTAAACATTGATCAGGTTAATAAACCCGATGCTATTGTTATTAATAAAATTATCCGGCGGCGCTGGGCTATCATCTGGCATTTGAGTTTATCGGCCATTGGTGTGGGGCTGGCTTTTTATGTGGGCTACAAAATTAGTAACCTGCTTTTGGGTGTGATGAATTTAATATGCGTGTTGCTGCTTTGGGTATATTCTACCTCTCTTAAAAAGCGCTTGCTTATTGGCAATATAGTAATAGCCTTATTAACAGCATGGGTGGTGCTGGTAATATATTTTTGCGAGTTTAATGCCGTTAAATGGATAGCGGCTGCAAATAATGATAATACTTTAGAAGCAGCAGCTAAAGCAGCGTATCAGCAATACCTGCAGCGCTTGTTCAGGTTGGCGGTTATTTACAGTGGCTTTGCTTTTATAATATCTTTAATACGTGATTGAAGATATGCACGGCGATGCTAAATATGGTTGTCGCACTATGCCGATTGTGTGGGGGGTGCCAGCCAGCAAAATGTTTGTAGCGGTTTGGCTGGTGGTGTTACTACTGGCTATTGTAATAATTCATATTTACGGGTTAATGCAGTTTTGGTGGGTGGCACCAGTATATGGCTTGCTAACCATTGTGGCGCCGTTGGTATATATGCTTCGCCAATTTTATAAAGCCAGTACGGTGGAAGACTATCACCGCATCAGCCAGTTAATAAAGCTGGTAATGCTTACCGGCATTTTATCAATGATCTTTTTTAAATGGCATATTTAGCAGCATCTTTGTATAAATGCACTGCTTATGGAACGCATTATTCTTGCCTCTCAATCGCCCCGGCGCAAACAACTTTTAGAGTGGGCAGAAATACCTTTTGATGTTATTGTAAAAGAAACCGATGAAATGTATCCATCGCATTTACCGGTGGAGCAGGTGCCTGTTTATATTGCCCGTAATAAAGCATTGGCTATTGAAGAAGAATTAACCCACGAACGTATTATTGTAGCTGCCGATACCATTGTGGTTTTAAAAGAAACCATTATTGGCAAACCCAAAGACCGCAACGATGCTATAAAAATTATTCAGTCTTTGTCGGGCCAGCAGCACTTGGTAATAACAGGGGTGGTTGTTATAAAAGGTGAGCGGGAAATTGCTTTTTCAGATATTACCAAAGTGCAGTTTCATACACTTACCTACGATGAAATTTGTTTTTATGTAGACAAATACAAACCCTACGATAAAGCGGGTGCTTATGCCATACAAGAATGGATTGGTGTGGTGGGCATACATTCTATTAACGGCGATTTTTATAATGTTATGGGGCTGCCGGTTAGCCGCGTGGTAAAAGCATTAAAAGATATACTACTGCATTAAACAGTGCTTTGGCAGGCTGCTGCCAAAGTTTTACATTTAGTAACTGTTTTAACCATTAACCTTTCTTACATGAATGAGCGGCTGCTGCAATTCATCTGGCAGTTTCAATACTTTAATAAGCAAGCGCTGCATACTGTTGGCGGAGAAGCTGTACAGGTAATACACCCCGGCTTGCTAAATAGTAACCAGGGGCCCGACTTTCAACAAGCCTCTGTTAAAATTGGTACTACTGTTTTAGTGGGTACTGCAGAACTGCACCTGCAAACCAGCGATTGGTTAAAACACCAGCACGATGGTGATGCAAATTATAAAAACGTAGTGCTGCATATAGTGTGGCAGCACAATGCAACTATTCATGCACATATACCGGTACTGGAATTGCACAACCGCGTTTCTAAAATAATGCTGCAGCAATACCAGCAATGGATGAACAATCCGCAGTTGGTGCCCTGCGCCGGAACCATCAATGGTGTAAAAGAACTGGTTTGG
>REAR01000231.1 GCA_004295245.1 Sphingobacteriales bacterium
AGCAGGGCAAGATGCAGGATGAGGTAGAACTGATCATCGATAGATTAAAAAAGGCGATGACAGAGAAAGAACTCTTCAAAAACCCAAGCCTGAAAATAAATGAAGTTGCTAAGGAAATCAATATTTCAGGGCATCAATTATCACAACTTTTAAATGACAATCTGGGGAAGAATTTTACTCTTTTTGTCAATGAATATCGAATCAATGAAGCCTGCAAGCTATTGTCAAAGAAAACAAACATCACAGTGGATGCCATCGGCGATGAGGTTGTGTCCTCCTCCCTTACGTGGTAACCACTTTTGACTGGAGATAACTTTGATTTTGATACACCATCTGCGGGGTCTTCCCCATCAATGCAGTATGTGGTCTGTCAAAATTATAAACATTCCACCATCTATCCAAATCTTGCTGTACCTGTGGAATAGTTTTAAACACTTTCAAATTTAAACACTCGCTTCTTACTGTGCCATTGAGTCTTTCTATCAACCCATTTTGCATTGGCTTGCCTGGTTGGATAAATCTAAGTACTATCGCAGCGGCGAACCGTCTCATGTTTCACACAAAATTTCTCTAACTGCTTGCTAATCAGTTCGGATCCATTATCACATCGGATATACTTAGGCTTGCCATAGTCTATGATGAGCTGTTTTAAGGAAGCCACCAATGCCTTTGCCTTGTAAGTCTTCTGAGCATCTATCGCAGCGGCGAACCGTGAGTAAACATTTCCTGCTGTACTCATCCATGACGTTGAGGATACGAGTTTTGTTGTCCTCTATGACTGTATCACTTAAAAAATCTATCGACCAACCCTCATTGATGCAAGTAGCTGCAAGGGTACCAGGGTTATCCCTTTTGATTTTCTTGCGTTTTACGGGTTTTCGTAAATGAAGATCTAGGGCTTTGTAGTTGCGATATACCCTTTTTCTGTTCCAAAGATGTCCTTCTAAGCGTATTTTTCCATACAGCAGCCCCAAGCCCCAATTGATGTGTTCGCCTGCCAACCTTGTTAGTTCAGCCTGAATCTGGCTGTCCTGGTTCACTCGCTTGTGATGGTAGTACAAACCTGCCCTGCGTTGCCCCAGTACCCTACTTGTGCGTCTGATAGACCCGCCAAACTGGGTGGAAATTTCTCTCACCACCATTTGGGTAGTAGCTGGGGCTATGCCTTTTTTAGGCGTTCATACCCCTCTTTGAGTATATCATAGTCCAAACTTTTATCAGCTAAGAGCTTTTTTAGTCGTGCATTTTCCGCCTCTAAGGAACGCATACGATTGATTTCTTCACTCTCCATGCCGCCATACTGCTTTTTCCAATTATAGAAGGTAGCAGGAGCAATACCGTGTTCACGACAGATTTGCTCTACTGTTTTGTCTGCTGTTTGGCTTTTGAGAATTGCCACGATTTGGCTCTCACTAAATTTTGATGCTTTCATTTTTTTAACCGTTTTATTGTTGGGAAAATTAATGATTTTTCTCCAATTTTAATTGGTTACTGTATAAGGGAAGGGGACA
>REAR01000232.1 GCA_004295245.1 Sphingobacteriales bacterium
TTTGTCGGTAGCTTCCGCTAACCCGAGTGAACACAAATCTGTGCCGTGCATTTTTAAAATATTCATCAACAAACTGCCCTGATAATATTTTGCAATATCACCGCATAAATAACGGGCCACAATTTCTGCCTGCTGTTCTGCCGCTGCGGTAATGCCATATAAAAATCCTTTAAACTCCGCAATTTCTCCAATAGCAAAAATGTTTTCTTCGCTGGTACGTAAATATTCATCTACCACCACGCCACGTTTACATTCAATGCCTGCTGCTTTAACCACTTCAATATTTGGCACGGTGCCAATGGCAATTACCAATGCCTGGCAATTAATTAACAAGCCACTTTTTAACCGTACGCCTGTAATTTCTTTTTCGCCAATGAAGCGGTCTATCTCATCGTTGTAAAAAATTTCAATGCCTTTTGCAGTTAATTCTTCGTGCAGCAACTGGCTGCCCAATGGGTCCAGCTGTCTGTCCATTAAACGGGAAATACGCTGTATAATAGTTACCTCCACACCTACTTCCCTAAGTGATGCTGCCAATTCAATACCCAGCAAACCACCGCCTACAATAATCACTCTGCCATTTGCTGGTTTAACATGTGCTTTAAAACTATCAGCATCTGTTCTGCTGCGCATGGTAAAAATTCCATTAAGCGATGGAACGTCTTTCAACATAAAAGCACGGCTGCCTGTTGCCATTAACAGTACATCATAACTATGCGTTTGGCCATTGCTATCGGTTACGATTTTATTTTCTTTGTCAATGGTTTCAATGCTTACACCACGGTGCAGTTTTATATGATAATCATGTTCCTCGTCATCCGTCATTTTTACCAAATTATGCCAGGGCAAAACACCACTGATATAATCCGGCAGCAGCACCCTGTTATAAAAAGGAAAATTTTCTTTGCTAAAAATTTCTATTTCATCTTCGGTATTTAATGCCCGGTAACTTCTTACAAAACCGCAGGCACCAGCACCGGCACCCACCACAATAATTTTTTGCTTTGGCTTTTTATACAACTGTACTTCAACAGCACTGAATTTAAAATCGGGTTCTTTACTTTTTGGGTCAACCAAATTATTAGTCAAATTATTTACCCGGTTTAAATCGCTGTTCAACACTTTACCCCAGTGCATGGGCATAAACACTACGCCGGGTTTTATATCTTCCGAAAATTTCGCCTTTACTCTTACATTTCCTCTTGTATTAAATACATCTATTACATCATTGTCTTTAATGTTTCGCTTAGCTGCATCAGCTGGATGTATTTCCAGATATGATTCGCTTATATGCTGGTTGAGTTTATTTACTTTACCCGTTTTACTTCTGGTATGCCACTGGTCTCTTATTCGGCCGGTGGTCAGAATCAGTGGATGTGTTTCATTCAGCGATTCACTTTCATTGGCGTCGCCAAAAGAATGAATATTTGCTTTTTGAGAGGGAGTGAAAAATTTCTTGTCTTCAAAAAGTCGTGGTGTACCTAAATAC
>REAR01000026.1 GCA_004295245.1 Sphingobacteriales bacterium
TAATCATAGCAATTAATTAAGCAGAACGAAAATAAGTAAATGCATAAACACCAAGGCAAATTTTATAGTGCCAATAACGCTGAGTAAAGTATTGCTGTTAAAGCGTGCGACGCAACCGGGGCTGCTTTTTTTCAACTGCTGGCCTCATAAAAATCAATTGTTTAACGGTTGCATGCAAAATAATTTTAGCATTCCGTTAAACTATTTTTTCCTAATGCTATCTCATACTGTATAACAAAACAACGAAACCATTTTCGTTCACCTAAAAAAGTATAGCCATGAAATTTTCATTTAAAACCTACGCAACCGCCTTATTTATTTTAATGTCGGTTGTATTATTCTCTTGTAAAAAAGAAAGCAGTACACCTGCCGTACAGGTTACTGAAGAAGAAGCACAAACCATTAGCGAAGAAAGTGCAGAGGCTGATGCCTCTTACGATGATGCCGCTGAAATTGGTTTATCATTAAGCAGTGATGTGGAAGCTGTGATTGGTGGAGTAAACAATGGTACAAACAGTTTTGGTATGAATGGTGCTGCCGATGGCCGTTTGGAATTTAACCTGAATTTGTTTGAAGACCTTGCTGCAAAAGTTGGCCCTTGCACTAAAATTACTGTAGAGCCAATGGACAGTACTTTTCCTAAGAAAATTACTATTGATTATGGTGATGGTTGTATTTGCCGCGATGGTAAGTTTAGAAAAGGGGCTGTTGTATTACATTACACTGCACCCATCCGCCGCCCCGGCGCTGTGCTTACCATTACCTTTCGTGGGTTTTATGTAAACCGTGCACATATAGAAGGCACTAAAATTATTAAGAATGAAAGTGAGAATGGTGCAGTTGCTTATAGCAAAGCAGTGGTAAATGGCAAAGTTACCTTTCCCAATGGCAGAGGGTTTAGTTACAACGGTGTAAAACATGTAGCACAGGTGCGTGGCATGGAAACAAGAACCATACGGGATGATGTGTATACCATTGAAGGCAGAAGCGAATTAAAATATAACAACGGCGTTACGGTTACAAAAAATACCGAAAGCCCGCTGGTGAAAGCCGTAAGCTGTAACTGGATTAGTAAAGGCGTATTAAAAATTAAAATTAACGATCGCATTTTGTACCTGGACTATAGTTACAATAACAGTGATTGTGATAACCTGGCTCTTTTAAAATGGGCTACTGGTGAAAAAGTAATCCGCTTACCGTTATAAGTTAGAAACCCATAATGTGAAAAAGAAAGCCCCGCAAACTGCGGGGCTTCTTTTATTCTACAGGGGTTAAATACTGTGTGTAGGAGTAACCTTCTTCTCCGTCTTTGGTTTGTATATACCACCACTGGTCGTTTTCTTTTTTTACCAGTGTTACAATTTCGTGGCGGGCTGCTTTGCCAACAACGGTATCTTCTGTGCTGGGGCCTTTACGAATATTAAGGTTGGTACGGTTGGTGGTAACTTTTAATTTAGCCCCTTCAGATACGCCGGCAATGCTGTTAATGTTTAACATTAAATCGCCGCCAGAATAGTCGGGGTCCAGTTTACCATATATATCCCACAATTGTTGTTTAGTGGTGCCGCTGGTGTCTCCATCAATATAGAGTACGCCTTCTTGTTCACGCACCTGTAAGTTAGCTACACCCGCATTGGTGGCAGCATCTATTAATTCTTTGTATTTATCTTGTAATGCCATAGTTTGTTTCCTCCAATTATTTTTTAGTTAAGCCTGCGCTTTCAATTTTTTTCAAACCCATTGCTTTTAAAGCATTCAAACCCATCATTAGCTTTTGCAATTTGTCTTTTGCCACTTCGCCAGTTAAGGTTAATACGCCATCGTTCAATGCTGTTTTTACTCCGGGAAAATCTTTAACCGCATCGTTAATGGCTTTGGTTAATGCATCTACATTAGCTTCTGGTACCACAACCACAGGGGCAGGTGGCGGTGCAATGGTGCAATTGTTTACTACAGACTTTACACCCGCAATAGCTTTAACAGCTGTTTCGCATACTGTTTTGCAGGCTTCGTCTTTGCATTCTCCGGTAAGGGTAACCACACCATCTTTTACAGCAGCTGTTAAGCCACTCATGTCAGTCATGGTTTTAATTTTCTCATTAATAGCCGTAGAAATATCGGCATCTTTAATTTTGCCTTTGCAGGAAGGCAGCGCAGTGGCCAATAAAAAAAGTGATGTGCACAGCAACATCACTTGTAAGGCTTTGGTTCGCATGGTTAATCTTTTTTTAATGAATAATGTTCATAAGATAAACCAATATTGCGATGGGTTGCATTGCAACTGGGTAAAATTAATATGAAGTTTTGCACAGCCTAGGCATTGCTTTGACTTTCCAGTTCCATTATCTTTTCAAAAATTACCTCATACTCCTTATTAAGCGCTGCCAGCTCTTGTGCATTTTTCTTGTACCGGGTTTCTGTTGCCACAAATTTGGCTTTGTCTCCGTAGGTATCAGGGTGGCCAAGATTGGCTTCCAGCGTTTGCTTTTCTTTGTTTAAAGCAGCAATTTTTTCTTCTAACTGCTGAAACAGGCGCTGCTGTTTTTGCAACTCTTTCTTTAGTTCTTTATTAATAGGTGTATTGCTAACGGGTTTGGGGGCCTCTGGTTGTTTTACAATAACAGGCGCAGCTTTGGGTTCTTCCACTATTTTTTTCTCAGCCATGCGTTTCTTCCAGGCTACCCACTCTTCGTAGTTGCCATCAAACTCTTTAATCTCGTAATTGTCTATCTCCCAAATTTTGTTGGCGGCCTTAGAAATAAAATAACGGTCGTGGCTTACAAAAATATATGTACCCTCATATTTCATTAACGCATCCGCCAATAATTCTACTGAGTGCATGTCCAAGTGGTTGGTAGGCTCATCTAACAACAAAAAGTTTGCTTTGCTGATGATGGTTTTTGCCAGCGCCACACGGGCTTTTTCGCCGCCACTCAATACACGTATTTTTTTATCTACATCATCGCCCCCAAATAAGAAACAGCCCAGCAGGTTGCGCAGTTCCTGCTCCGTCATTTGGCTGCCACAATCCTTCAACTCTTCTAAAATATTATTGGCAATATTTAATGCTTCTAACTGGTGCTGGGCATAAAAACCCTCATCAACATTATGGCCCCACTTACGGTTGCCGTTAAAAGTTTCTGTGCCGGCAACAATACGCAGCAGGGTCGACTTTCCTTTACCATTAGCGCCAATCAGCGCAATCTTATCGCCCCGGTTAATTTCAGCCTTGGCATTTTCTAAAATTTTAGCATTGGTAAAAGATTTGCTAATCTCATCCAACTCTACCAACACTTTGCCGGGTGTTTTATCTATTCTAAAGTTTATTTTAATATTGGGTCGCTCCAGTTCTACATTCTCAACCCTGTCTAAACGGTCTAAGCGCTTCACAATACTCTGGGCCTGTGCTGCTTTACTGGCCTTGGCTTTAAAGCGTTCAATAAACCGTTCTTGCTGGCGTATATAATCCTGTTGGTTTTCGTAAGCCCGCTGCTGCATTTCTATACGCAGCACTTTTTCTTTTTCGTAATACTCGTAATTACCATTGTATATGTGTAGTTCTTTTTGATACAGTTCTACAATCTTAGTAATCATCCGGTTTAAAAAATACTTATCGTGGCTAACAATTACCACGCTGCCCTGATAATGCTGCAGGTATTTTTCCAGCCATTCAATAGACGGCAAATCCAGGTGGTTGGTAGGCTCATCCAGCAATAGCAAATCGGGCTGCTGCAAAATCATTTTTGCCAGCAGCACCCGCATGCGCCAGCCCCCGCTAAATTCTTTATAAGGCCGTTGCAAATCGCTGTTGCTAAAACCAAGGCCCTGCAACACTTCTTCTGTTTTGTGGTGAATATTATAACCACCCAGTGTATCCAGTTCGTGCAGTTTATCGGTGTATTCGTGCAGGGTTTTTTCGTCGCCTGTTTTTTCCAGTTCAATACCCAGTGCTTCAATTTCTTTTTCTAATTGCTGTACTCTTTCAAAAGCACTCAGGGCAACAGTTAATATAGAATCGTTGGTGTCAAAACTCAGCAGGTCCTGGTGCAGGTAACCAATAGTAGTGGTGCGGCTGCGTTCTACCGTACCGGCACTGCATTGGTATTGCCCTACCAGCAGTTTCAGCAAGGTCGATTTTCCGGTTCCATTATAGCCAATCAATCCAATACGTTCATTGGGTTGTATATGCCAGGTGGCATCCTGCACAATCACTCTTGCGCCAAATTCAAACGTAACATTTGTTAATCCTGCCAGCATTCTTGTAAATTATTTTTTATGGTTCGGGCGGTAGTGCTCCGGGGCAACACTGTTGCTACGCTCAGTTCAACCGCTGCAGCTTTGTTGCAGCGGGCACCACCTGTTAAAAATGAGTTGTTTTATTTTATAAACGGCGGGGCAAAAGTATGATAAACGCCTGTTAAAAGCCATATCACTTATCTTTGCTTTTTAAATTTTATACACATGTTATATCGTTTGTTTTTAGCTGCGGGTATTGTTTTATTAACAGCTTGTGGCAGCGGAGAAGATAAGCCTGCCGAAGTTATAGTGCCAGAACAGCCCATAGCCAGTAAAAACACCCCTGCTTTTAATGAAAGCTTTGAAAAACTACTGAATGCCTATATAAGCGTTAAAGATGCGTTGGTAGAGTACGATACTGCCAAAGCCAATGCTGCAGCCCTTGTTTTAGAACAAGCAGCAGATAGCCTTAAAATAACTGAAATTAAAGGAGATACTACCGGCACCATTCAACAGGTGGCTAAAGATTTTGCCGGCACCATTGTGGGTTCTTGCAAGGGGCTGGTTGGTGAAACCGATTTAACCAAAAAGAAACGTGAGTTTCAGATGATTTCTGAAGCAATGTATAACCTGGTGCGTACTGTTAAATACGATAAACAGATAATATACCACCAAAGCTGCCCCATGGCTTTTAACGATGAAGAAGAAGCCGCATGGATAAGCACCAGCAATAAAATTGTAAACCCTTATCTGGGCAGCAAACACCCCAAGTATAAAGAAGGCATGCTGCATTGTGGAGAGGTAAAAGATTCTATTGATTTTAGAAAGCAATAAACTTTTGTAAAACTTAAATGTAATAGTTCAACTTAATAACAACTGTACCACCGCTAACGCGGGGTGCCACAAAAATGATCACTTATATTATGTGGCACAAGTGTGCGACGCAACGATGATGAATAACCTTACCTCTGCCCAAAAAATTATAAAAATAGCCCTTGTTATTGGGGGCTTATTTTTTGTAAACCACCTCAGTGCTCAAAACAAGTTTACGGTTAGCGGTTATATCCGCGACTCGCTGAGCGGCGAAACCCTTATTGGTGCCACCATTAATGTAAATGGCAAGGGCAAAGGCGTTAGCAGCAATGCCTATGGCTTTTATTCCATTACACTGGAGGAAGGCGTTTATAGTTTATCCTCTTCTTTTGTGGGCTATCAGCCCATGGTAAAAGAGTTGCGGCTAAACAGCAACCAAACCATTAATTTATTATTAGCGCCACGTATTAAAATGGCCGAGGAAGTAGTGGTATACAGCAAGCGCCGCGATGCCAATGTGAAAAATGCACAGATGGGTAAGTTTGAACTGAGCATGAATAAAGTAAAAAGCCTGCCCGTTATTTTAGGCGAAGTGGATGTATTAAAAACCCTGCAACTGTTACCCGGTGTACGCAATGCTGGTGAGGGCAACACGGGTTTATATGTGCGGGGCGGTGGCCCCGATCAGAACCTGATTATACTGGATGATGCCGTGGTGTATAATACTGGCCACTTGTTTGGTTTCTTTTCTGTATTTAACGGCGATGCTATTAAAAATGTATCGCTTATTAAAGGGGGTATGCCGGCGCAGTACGGTGGCCGTTTATCTTCTGTATTAGATATTGCCATGAAGGATGGTAATAGCAACCAATGGCAAATGGATGGCGGCATTGGTTTAATAGCTTCCCGCTTTAGTGTGCAGGGGCCTATTAAAAAAGACAAAGCCTCTTTTATTGTTAGTGCCCGCCGCACGTATATTGATGCGCTG
>REAR01000080.1 GCA_004295245.1 Sphingobacteriales bacterium
GTGTTTACATTCATTATATATAAATACACATTGTTCATTTTGTTTGCACTCAGGTTGCTTACAGTATCGCGGTAAAATTCACCAGCGGCATGGCTGGCATTAATTACCATCATACGGCCGCGGTTATCGCCGGTATGGTCGGTGGTATTATGCCACTCTGGGCGGCCTTGTGTGCTTTTGTTTAATTTGTACTGACCATCTTCCAGATAATTAGTGCTAACATAATTGTAAGTAGTTCTGCCTGCAGGTAAAGAAGCGTCACCATTGCCAGTACCAAAGGTTTCTTTAAAACGAATGGTCTCATTACCAGAACAAACCTGTGCAAAACCAGTAGCTGTTAACAAAAAGGCCAGTGTAAATGTGTAAACTTGTTTCATAATTTTTCTTTCAATGGTTACGCAGGTAAACATTCTAATTAGCTGCCAAAAATTAATTGCCTAATTATCAAATAGTTTGTAAAAGTAATTGGCATTGCCAATTCCGTTTCTGGGATGGAATTTTTAAAAAATAGAAAACCTCCCTTAAAAGAGAGGTTTTTTTATTTGGGTTACCAGCTGCAGTAGTGGTGGCAGCATTCTTGCGTCGCACCCTTCAACGGCAACTAATATAGCAGCAATAAGTGGTTGTATATCTTGTATTGGTTGCTACCGTTTGCCCAGTTCAATCACTTCGCAGTTTTTCATATTACTGCCATCAATAACAAAGCGTATTAAGGTTTTTACTTTATGCCAGCCCTGTTTGCCGGCGGCACCGGGGTTCATGTGCAGGCATTGCAAGGCCTCATCATACATTACTTTTAAAATATGACTATGGCCGCTAATAAATAATTGCGGTTGGTGTTGTAATAGTTGCTTTTTGGTATCTGGGTTGTAGCGGGGCGGAGCGCCACCAATATGGCGTATCATTACTTTTACCTGCTCGCAGGTAAATACCAGTTGTTCTGGGTAGCTAGCCCGTACATCCTGTCCATCAATATTACCATAAACACCTTTCAGCGGTTTAAACTGGCGCAGTTGGTTGGCTACAGCATCGTTGCCAAAATCTCCGGCATGCCATATTTCATCGCAGTTTTTAAAGTGCTCAAATATGGCTTCATCCAAATAGCCGTGTGTGTCTGATACTAGTCCAATCTTCATCATATTAATCAATATAGCCTTCGGCTTTTAATTGTTGTAAAATTTGTACGGCACCCGGTGCAGTGTTCTTTTCTTTGAGGTATTGTTGCAGAGAGAAATATTGTAACGCTCCAATTTCAGCAGTGGCAACTGGGTTTATGGGTTGGTGTATCATAAAGCAATCCTGTTCCATTATCATTCCTTCGGGTTCTCCATAAGCAGCTGCGGTAATATGGGTGTAGTACTGTAAATCGTCCTCGCATACTATTACATTTAATTCTTCTTCAATTTCTCTGCGTAATGCGGTTAAGCTGGTTTCGCCGGGTGTAATTTTGCCACCGGGCAGGTAGTAGCATTGTTTGTTGTTGCTATAAGCCAGTAATAGTTTGCGATCTTTAATAACCAGTAATCCGGCTGTGGATAATTGCATAACAGTAAACTAATTTTAAAAAAATGAAATTAGTATTTCCTAACTTTAGCAGAGTAATTTAAATATGCCTTTCTTTCGCAACTTTACATATTATATAGATAAGCGCCGTTGGAAATATATTTTCCTGCTGGCTACCTTAGCCCTTTCTCGGTGATAAGTGTTGAACAAAGCGTTACAGCACAAGTTCCGCTAAATACGGAATGAAGCTTAACAGCTATTTGTTCCTAGTAGCGTTGCAGCTAACATGTGCGACGCAACAAATGCTGCATAGCAGTACTACTGTTGGCAGCCACTACTTTAAAATTTTCAAATAAGTAATTTTCAAATTATACTATGGCCCATTATTTTAAACTTGGAAAAATTCCCCATAAACGACATACTCAATTTAGAAAACCAGATGGTGGTTTATACAGCGAGCAATTGTTTTCTACAGAAGGCTTCAGCGATGATTATTCGTTGCTGTATCATTGCCACCCGCCCACACAAATTATAAAAACAGAACCGCAGGTTGATGTAAGTCCCGTAATTGCTGAAGAAAAAATGCTGCAGCACCGTTGCTTCGAAAGCTTTCATATAAAACCGGGTGGCGATTTTTTAGCAAGTCGTGTGCCGGTGTTGGTAAACAACGATTGCCATATTGTATTAGCTGCACCTGTTAGCGGCACAAAAGATTATTTTTATAAAAACACCGATGCCGATGAACTGATTTTTGTGCACGAAGGAAGTGGTATAGTAAAAACTCAATACGGACAACTGCCTTTTGATTACGGAGATTATATTGTATTGCCCCGCGGTACTATTTATCAAATTGAATTTGCTACCAATAAAAACCGTTTGTTTATAGTAGAATCGTTTACACCGTTGCGCTACCCCAAACGGTATATGAGTAAATACGGACAATTAATGGAGCATGCCCCTTATTGCGAACGTGACATTCGTACGCCGCAAGACCTGCAAACTTTTGATGAGAAAGGAGACTTTCTCATTCGTGCCAAAAAGAAAGGCATGTTATATGGCTTGCATTATGGCACACATCCGTTTGATGTGGTGGGCTGGGATGGTTGCTGTTATCCCTATATATTTTCCATTCACGATTTTGAACCCATTACCGGCCGCGTACATCAGCCGCCACCCGTGCACCAAACTTTTGAAACCAATGCTTTTGTTGTATGCAGTTTTGTGCCCCGCCTGTACGATTACCATCCCAATGCCATCCCCGCTCCATACAACCACAGTAATATAGATAGCGATGAAGTAATTTATTATGTTGATGGAGATTTTATGAGCCGTAAAAATGTAACCCGTGGTATGATTACGTTGCATCCGGCCGGCATACCGCACGGGCCGCACCCCGGTGCTGTAGAAAAAAGTATTGGTAAAAAAGAAACACAAGAACTGGCGGTTATGGTAGACACTTTCAAACCACTTATGCTTACCAAACAGGCGCTGGAAATTGAAAACAATAATTATACAATGAGCTGGGCAGAGTAGGTAATTAGAATTTCACCTTATATAATGTAAAAAAGGGCATGGGGCTTTGGGCACTTGCCCTTTTTAGTAGCGGTGGCTCCGGCTTTACGCTGTACCTGCGCTCCGCTCCGGTGCCGCTTCAATCCGGCAGCCCTTGGGCGGTAGAATGTTTATTGAGCGTTAAATAAAAGAGCGTCTGTTAAATCTTCAATCGTCCAGCTCCCTTCCTCAATCTCCGCTTCCAGTTCTTCAGCATCCCAACCGCAATACCCAATAAACAATTTACAATGTTGCAGAGTAAGCATGTTATTATTAAAAGCATCAATAGCCTGTTTAAATGCGCCACCCATATAAATACCATTAGCAATTGCCAGGCTTTTATCTAAAAGGTCAGGACGGTTGTGCAGCATAAATAAATGTTCCTGGTCTACCGGGCCGCCGGTAAATAAGGGTAGGGGCTGGCAGTTTTTAAACTCCTCCAGCTCGTTCAATGTTCTGCCAAAGCTTTGGTTAATAATAAATCCCAAGGCCCCTGCACTATTGTATTCTGTAATATATACAAGTGTATTTTCAAAAAAGGTAGTTGCCAGGGCTGGGGTGGCTTTTATAAAAGAACCGGGTTGTAATAGCATATTTTTAAAACTAGTAAGCCGCAATTTATAAACTGAATTCCGTAAATTCAGTAAACCAAAAAAAAGCCATATGATTAAGTTTTCTGATTTACAACCCGGAGATATTGTAATTGCCGATTTTGAAGGCAGCCAAAACGAAGGCATTGTAAAAGCCCTTAACCGGGAGGATAAAGAAGTATGCATACAAACCGGCGAAAGCCAGTATTGGTTTAAGCCAGCCGACTTGCATGCCATTCCGCTAAATGAAGACGGCCTTAAAAAATTAAATTTTGAAAGCCTGGAAAATGCCAATGGCGTAAAATACATGAAAGGTGCTTTCAGAATACTGATACCTAAAAAAGGTAATTTTTCTGATTTTGAAATGTGGTACCGCGAAGACCGCAGACATATTAAACAACCCATATCTTTACATGAGTTGCAAAACCATTATTACAGCATGACCAAAGTGGAATTGAACGCTGATTAGCGTCTATCTGCCCATAATACTGAATATAATGGGGAAGTTTTCCACCAAATTGTGGAAAATATCCCCATTTTTTTCTTATTTCCATGTTGTTCTCCTATCTTTGCGACCCCAAAATATATATGGCTAAACAGGCACTAATTAAACAAGATGGAACCATTGTGGAAGCTTTGAGCAATGCAATGTTCAAAGTTAAACTGGAAAACGGTCACGAAATATTGGCCACCATCTCAGGCAAAATGAGAATGCATTACATCCGCATATTGCCCGGCGATAAGGTAGGTGTTGAAATGAGTCCGTATGATTTAACAAGGGGTAGAATCATATTCCGTTACAAGTAATTAGTCCACAAAAAAACTGTGGTAAAAGCAGATAAAACAACAGAAAATGAAAGTAAGAGCATCCATTAAAAAGCGCAGTGCCGATTGTAAAATCGTTCGCCGTAAGGGTAAGCTTTATATTATTAACAAAAAGAATCCCCGCTTCAAGCAGCGCCAGGGATAAGTAAAGCAGCCAATAACAACAGCAATACATTTGCTGAACTGTTTTTTTGGAACCTGAATGATAGTTATTAAAAATTGAAACAATAAATTATGGCTCGTATTGCCGGTGTAGATTTACCCAAAAATAAAAGAGGAGAAATAGGTTTAACCTATATATTCGGTATTGGCCCTTCTACTGCCAAGTATATTCTTGGCCAGGCTGGTATTGATGTAAACAAAAAAGTGAATCAATGGAATGATGATGAGCTAAATGCCATCCGTAACATCATTACCAACGAATTAAAAGTAGAAGGTCAATTGCGTAGCGAGGTGCAGATGAATATTAAGCGTTTGCTTGATATTGCCTGCTACCGTGGGTTACGCCATCGTAAAGGATTGCCTTTGCGTGGTCAGCGTACACGTACTAACAGCCGCACTCGTAAGGGTAAGCGTAAAACTGTTGCCGGCAAGAAAAAAGTGGCTAAGAAGTAATCGTATTAATAAGGCTATAACCAGCCTTATTTTTTATAGGCTTTATTTTCAGAATCAATGCCAGATAGCATAAAGCCTGCAGTAGGATTGATTCGCCCCTTGGCAACAAGGGTAAATTTTTTAAGATTACCTATAATTAAATTATGGCAAAAGCACAACAAAACAACGCAAAAGCCGCTGCAAAAAAAAGAATTGTAAAGGTAGATGCGCACGGCGATGCTCACATTAACGCCAGTTTCAACAACATCATCATCAGCTTAACCAACAAAACAGGCCAGGTTATTTCCTGGAGCAGTGCTGGTAAAATGGGCTTCAGAGGTTCTAAAAAGAATACTCCATATGCAGCTCAAATGGCTGCTGCAGATGCTGCTAAAACAGCACTGGATGCAGGTTTAAAAAGAGTAGATGTATTTGTAAAAGGCCCCGGCTCTGGTAGAGAAGGTGCTATCCGTTCTTTATCTCAGAATGGTATAGAAATAGTAATGATTAAAGACGTTACTCCTTTACCACACAACGGTTGCCGTCCTCCTAAGAAGAGAAGAGTTTAATTTTTGCCTCCAATGGGAGTAGCAGAAACAACATATTGAGCCAGATTGGTTTCATTTTTAAAAAGGGTACGCGATTGATTTTTTTAAAGCTTTTTACTGATCGTTGTACCGGATTCTAAAAAAGCTTAAATGAATAATAATTATGGCACGTTACAATGGTCCTAAGACCAAAATTTCCCGCATTTTCGGTGAGCCCATTTTGGGCAATGGTAAGTGGTTGAACAAAAATAGCAACCCTCCCGGTCAGCACGGCGCTACCCGTAAACGTAAAACTTTAGGTGAATACGCTTTACAGTTACGCGAAAAACAAAAGGCAAAATACAGCTACGGTGTTTTAGAACGCCAGTTCCGTAAAACTTTTGAAGAAGCTGCACGCCGTAAAGGTGTTACCGGCGAAAACCTTATTAAATTATTAGAAGCACGTTTAGACAATACCGTATTTCGTTTAGGTATTGCTCCTTCTCGTCCGGCGGCACGCCAATTAGTAAGTCATAAGCACATTGTGGTAAATGGAGATGTGGTGAACACCCCGTCTTTTCAATTAAAACCAGGTGATATTATTACACTAAAAGAAAAAACACGCGGCCTTACCGGTATTACCAGCCAGGTTCGTGGAAAAAACACAAAATACAATTGGTTAGATTGGAATGAGACTTCTATGCAGGGTACATTTATTGCTTACCCTGAGCGTGAAAGCGTTCCTGAAAATATTAAAGAGCAACTGATTGTAGAATTGTATTCTAAGTAATAAAGGCTTGCCTTTATGGCCGGGTGTTGTATTGGTGTTACCGGCGGCAGTTCTTTTTTGGGCAGTGGTGGCGTCGCACACTTTAACAGCAGAACAGTAATGAACAAACTGTACAAGTGAGTGACACAACGATGTTGATTAAAGATAAAATGCTGGTTCAATAATTTAAATCTCAACAAAAACCGAAAATCAAATATGGCAATTTTAAATTTTCAAAAACCAGACAAAATTGTTTTACAAAAAGTAAACGATTTTGAAGCACAGTTCGAATTCCGTCCGTTAGAACCCGGATACGGTGTAACTATTGGTAATGCCCTGCGCCGGGTATTATTAAACTCTCTGGAAGGCCATGCTATTATTGGTATACGTATTGATGGAGTAGATCATGAATTTTCTACCATCAAAGGCATTACTGAAGATGTAAATGAAATTATATTAAATCTGAAGCAGGTACGTTTTAAGAAAACCGTTGATCATGATGTGAACAACGAAAAAATTAACCTGCATATAAAAGGTCGTCCGGATTTTACAGCCGGTATGATTCAGGAAGGCACACAAAGCTTTCAGATCATGAACCCGGATCTGGTAATTTGCACTATTGACCCTTCTGCTAAATTAGACATTGAATTAACAATTGGTAAAGGCCGTGGTTATATTCCTGCAGAAGACAACAAATTAAAAGATGCCCCAATTGGTTATATTCCTATCGACTCTGTGTATACCCCCATCAAAAATGTAAAGTATACTATTGAAAATACCCGTGTGGAGCAGCGTACAGACTATGAGAAACTGATTATGGAAGTTTCTACAGATGGTACCATTCACCCGGAAGATGCCGTTAAGCAAGCTTCTCGCATCTTAATTCAGCACCTGATGATCATCACCGATGAAAACATCACATTTGATAACAAAGAAGAGAAGAAAGAAGATTTAGTAGACGAGCAAACATTGCAACTGCGTAAGATTCTAAAAACTCCTTTAGAAGATTTAGATCTTTCTGTACGTGCCTTTAACTGTTTGAAAGCTGCTAAAATTAATTCTTTAAGCGAATTGGTACAGTATGAGCAGGAAGACCTGATGAAGTTTAGAAACTTTGGCCAGAAATCATTAGCAGAAATTGAGCAGGTATTAGGTGAGCGTGGTTTGCATTTTGGTATGGATTTAGGTAAATTAGGGTTAGACAAAGAAGACTTTTAATTAATTGGAGGAAAGCAGCAATGCCTTCCTCCAATTTATTTTATAACCAGGTTAAAGATTTGCTTTAGCCGCTTCTCACAATTCCTTGACACGGTGTGAGAATTAAAAATTAAATCGTCATGCGTCACGGAGACAAGATTAAAAATTTAAGCAGAACGGCTTCTCACAGAAAAGCCTTATTAAGCAACCTGGCTTGCCAGCTAATTCAGCACAAGCGTATTGTTACTACTTTAGCAAAAGCCAAAGCTTTACGTGTTTATGTAGAGCCATTAATTACTAAAGGAAAAAGTAACACCACGCACCAGCGTCGTATTGTATTCAGCTACCTGCAAGACAAGGAAGCGGTTACAGAATTGTTTAGCACCATTGCTGAAAAAATTGCTGGTCGCCCCGGTGGTTATACCCGTGTTATTAAGTTGGGTGCCCGTGTGGGTGATAATGCAGAAACTGCCATGATTGAACTGGTAGACTTTAATGAAGTTTACGGTAAAACAGCTGTTGCAAAAGCAGAGCCTGCTAAGAAAACCCGTCGTGGTAAGAAAAAAGCGGATGGCACAGATGCGCCAGCGGCTGAAGAAACGAAAGAAGCAGATAACGCCTAATGTTTTTTCAAACTATTATACAAAGCGGAGTTGTTTAACAGCTCCGCTTTTTTTATGTGAAAAAATAAATACTTAAAAAAATAACCGATTACTTTTCTTTGCAAAACATTTTCCAAACATGAATACTGCTACACAAAAAAAAGCCATCCTTTTACTGCAAGATGGTACCGTTTGTTATGGCAAAGCCTTTGGTGCCACAGGCATTGCTACCGGTGAAATATGTTTTAATACCGGTATGACAGGTTACCAGGAGGTTTTTACCGACCCCAGTTATTATGGCCAGGTTTTAATAATGAACAATGCACATATTGGTAATTATGGCGTAAGGCCTACAGATGTTGAGTCTGAATCTGTAAAAATAAAAGGCCTTATTGGCCGCAACCTGGAAGATCAATATAGCCGCCGAATGGCAGAGGGTTCTTTAGATGAATATTTAAAAAAGCAAAACATAGTTTGTATAGATGGTGTGGATACCCGCATGCTGGTAGAGCATGTGCGTGTTAAAGGTGCTATGAACTGTGTAATTTCATCTGATGTAACTGACCTTGTTGCCCTACAACAAATATTAAACAATGTGCCCGATATGGCCGGGCAAGAATTAAGCAGCCATGTTTCTACTACTGCAGCCTATGAGTTGGGTGATGCTAACAGCTCTATTCGTATTGCTGTTATGGATTATGGTGTTAAAAAGAATATCTTAAACTGCATGGTAGAAAGAGGCGCTTATGTAAAAGTGTTTCCAGCAAAAACAGATGCGGCCACTTTAAAGAGCTTTAATCCCAACGGTTACTTTATTTCTAATGGCCCCGGAGACCCTGCTGCAATGAACTATGCCATTACCACCGTAAAAGAAATTTTAAAAGAAAACAAACCTGTTTTTGGTATTTGTTTGGGCCATCAGTTATTGGCACTGGCCAATGATATTCCAACCTTTAAAATGCATCATGGCCACCGTGGGCTAAACCACCCGGTTAAAAACTTAGTAAGTGGTAAGAGCGAAATAACAACACAAAATCATGGCTTTGGTGTAGACCCAGAAGCCGTGCGACAATCGCCCAACGTTGAAATTACACATGTAAATCTAAACGATCAATCTATTGAAGGCATTCGTATAAAAGGCAAACCTGCTTTTTCTGTGCAATACCACCCCGAAGCAACACCGGGCCCGCACGATAGCCGTTATCTTTTTGATGATTTTATAAATCTTATAAAGCAACACCAAAACTAAATAGCCAGCCACTGAAATTTTTTAGTGGCTTTTTTGTTACCGGCATTGCAAAAAGCCCGGCTGTTGTTGCGTCGCACACTGCAGCGGCAACAAATAATTGAACCTTGCATGTATTGTTTTAATTACATTCGCTTTTAGAAAAATGTATATGAAAATTGCCATTATAAACGGACCTAATTTAAATCTGCTGGGTAAAAGAGAAACCGGCATTTACGGTAGCGAAACCTTTGACAATTTTTTTGAAATCTTAAAGGCACAGTATCCGCAAATTAGTTTTACCTATTATCAAAGCAATGTAGAAGGAGAGTTGATTAACCAATTACAGTCGGTTGGTTATACGTACGATGGTATTATTATGAACCCCGGTGGTTACACGCATACTTCTGTTGCTATTGGAGATGCTATTGCCGCAATTACCACACCCGTTATTGAAGTACATATTTCTAATGTACATGCAAGAGAGGATTTTAGAAAACTATCTCATGTTTCAGCAAAAGCAGCGGGTAGTATTATTGGGTTAGGGTTAAAGGGGTATGTATTGGCTGTAGAATGGTTTACTAAAAAATAAATGTTGCTTCATTCATACTCAAATGTTGAAGGGTGCGACGCAACAACTGCTGCATAAAGAACTGTGGCTGGTTACCTATAAAATAACACGCAGCATTAAAGCAAAGCCAGTATCTTGTTTGGGGGCTGCCGTTTTTTTAAGAATATGTAAACCGGTATTGCTCCATACTCTAAAGATTTCTCCTTTTTTTCTTTTAGCCAGTTCTGCTTCTATATTGGGCTGCAATGCGCCACGGGCCACCCAGCCCAAATCACCTTTGGTAAGTCCTTCTCCACCCATGCTGTAAGCCTGCGCCATATCTTCAAAACTTACTTCGCCCTTATTAATGCGATTGATAATGGAAGCCGATAATGAATCTGCAATGCGGCGGGTAAACACAGTGGTATCAATAAATATTTGACTAATGTGATTAAACGTGTTTGGCACCCTGCCCAATACCTGAACCAGGTATTTTTTATCGTAAGGTCCATACACTTTTCTTAGTTTGCCTTTGTAGGCTATACTATCTGCCACGCTCATGAAATAGGTGGTATTCATAATTGCCACCGTATCCAGCTTGTATTTTTTCTTTAACACATCGCGGGTATAAGCCATTGGGTTTACTGCAGTTTCTAAACCGTTTTTTATTTGTGGTATGGTAAGTTTTTGAGCTTGCAGGTTAGTTGCATTGCAGACCAATAAAGTGGCAAAGAATTGGGTAACTAATAATCGCATAAAAACAAAGATAGGTGATTGACTCACTGCAATTATTAGCAAGTCAATCGTATAAAAAAAGTTATTGTGGCATTGGGGTAATACACATTATTTACACTGATAACGATTGCGCAAACGTACGTTAGGATAAAAACTGAACAAAATGCTCTATCTGTACAGTTTTTGTTGTAATTTCAAAGCGTTGCTTGCCGCCAATTTGATATCCATCTAAAGCTAACATATTTTTTTTGAATAATTTCTAAACAAGCTAATACAATGGCGAGTAATCAGGGTTTGTATTCTTCTGCATTTGAACATGATGCCTGTGGTATCGGTTTTGTAGCCAGCATTAAAGGCTATAAATCTCACCAACACATTAGTGATGCGTTAACGGTTTTAGAAAACATGGAGCACCGTGGTGCTTGTGGTTGCGAAAACAATACCGGCGATGGTGCAGGTATTATGATTCAGACCCCGCATGAATTCTTTTTTGAGGAGTGTTTAAAGCTGGGTATTCATTTACCCTCTTTTGGAAAATATGGTGTTGGTGTTTTGTTTTTTCCGAAAGAAGTAAAACTAAGAGAAGAGTGCCGCGATATTTTTAACCGCTCAGCCGAAAGACTGGGTTTAGAAGTATTGACATTTCGTAAAGTGCCGGTAAACCCTGATGGTATTGGCCCAACTGCTTTGAGTGTGGAGCCAGAAATGGAGCATGTATTTATTGCCTGCCCCGATCATATTAATAACCCGGAAGAGTTTGAACGCAAACTTTTTGTTTTACGCAATCATAGTTCTCATTTAATTAATAGCACAGTTAAGAAAGATGCTATTGGTTTTTACATTGCTTCTTTGTCGTATAAAACTGTAGTATACAAAGGGCAGCTAACCAGCAACCAGGTACGCAATTATTTTCCTGATCTAAATAATAAGCGGGTAGTAAGTGCTTTTGGTTTGGTGCACAGCCGTTTTGCCACTAATACATTTCCATCGTGGAAATTGGCGCAACCTTTCCGTTACATAGCACACAATGGTGAGATTAATACATTGCAGGGTAATTTGAATTGGTTAAAGTCGAGCGAACATGGTTTTACGTCTCCCAACTTTAGTAAAGAAGAAATGGAGATGTTATTGCCCATTGTTACCAGTGGTCAATCAGACTCAGCCTGCCTTGATAATATGATTGAATTATTATCAATGACGGGCAGAAGTTTGCCACACGTAATGATGATGCTGATACCAGAAGCTTGGGATGGTAATGAAGATATGGATCCGGTAAAAAAAGCATTTTATGAGTACCATGCTTCTATTATGGAGCCTTGGGATGGACCTGCTTCTATTTCATTTACCAATGGTAAAATTATTGGCGCCACATTGGATAGAAATGGCTTACGCCCATCACGCTACTGTGTAACAACAGATGACAGGGTTATTATGGCCAGTGAAACGGGTGTGTTACCGGTTGACCCAACTACTATAATAGAAAAAGGCCGCTTGCAACCCGGAAAGATGTTTGTGGTAGATATGGAGCAGGGCCGTATTATTAGTGATGAAGAATTAAAACAAACCATTTGCACACAGAAGCCTTATGCAGATTGGTTAAATCAAAATAAAATTCGGTTAGAAGAACTGCCAGAACCCCGCGTTGCTTTTACGCACTTAAGCGATGAAAGCATCCTGAAATATCAAAAAGCTTTTGGTTATTCTACAGAAGATATTGATGCCATTATAAAGCCAATGGCTTTAGATGGCAAAGAGCCGATTGGCTCAATGGGTACTGATACGCCGTTGGCGGTGTTGAGTGATCAGCCGCAACATATCTCTTCTTATTTTAAACAATTGTTTGCACAGGTAACTAATCCACCTATCGATCCGATAAGAGAAAGAATGGTGATGAGCCTTGCAGGATTTGTTGGCAACAACGGTAATTTATTAGAAGAAGATTCGATGCATTGCCACACGGTAGCATTAAAACAACCCGTATTAACGAGTACAGAGCTGGAGAAAATACGGAGTATTGATACCGGAATTTTTCAGGCAAAAACATTACAAACTTATTTTAGAGCAGATGGCAAACCCGATTCTTTGAAAAGAGGATTGGACCGTTTATGTCGCTATGCAGAAGATGCGGTGCATGATGGTTTTGAGGTATTGATTTTGTGCGACCGTGCGGTGGATAGCGATCATGCTGCCATACCATCATTGCTGGCAACTGCAGCAGTGCACCATCATTTAATTCGTAAAGGACTGCGTGGGCAGGTTGGTATAGTAGTAGAAGCCGGCGATGTATGGGAAGTGCATCATTTTGCCTGCCTGATTGCTTTTGGAGCTACTGGTATTAACCCATATCTGGCATTGGCTTCCATTAGAAATATGAAAGTGAACGGCGTATTGAAAACAGATTTGGGTTGGGATGAACTGCGTAAAAATTATATTAAAGCAGTGTGCGATGGTTTGCTGAAAGTATTTTCTAAGATGGGAATTTCTACGCTTCAATCATACCAGGGAGCGCAAATTTTTGAAATATTGGGTTTAAACCAAGAAGTAGTAGATAAATATTTTACGGGTGCAACCAGCCGTATACAAGGTATCGGTTTAGAAGAAATTGCCCGAGAAGCATTAGCAAAACATTATTTTGGTTTCAGTCGTAAAGATATACCGGTAGATCGTTTACCAGTGGGCGGTGTTTACCAATGGAAGCGTAAGGGGGAATTCCACTTGTTTAATCCCACCACCATCCATTTGTTGCAGTATTCAACTAAAATGAATGATTATGCAACATTTAAAAAGTATACCAAACATGTAAACGACCAGAGTGAAAAAGCGGCAACACTTAGAAGCATGTTTGAATTTAAAAGAAACCGGCCTTCTATCTCAATTGATGAAGTGGAGCCTGCAGAAAATATTTATAAGCGTTTTGCTACAGGTGCTATGAGCTTTGGCTCTATCAGTTGGGAGGCACATACCACATTGGCTATTGCTATGAACCGCCTGGGTGGAAAAAGTAATACCGGTGAGGGGGGAGAAGATGAACGCCGTTACGACAAATTAGAGAACGGTGACTCTATGCGTTCTGCTATTAAACAAGTGGCATCTGCCCGTTTTGGTGTAACCAGTTTGTATTTAACTGAGGCAGATGAATTACAAATTAAAATGGCACAGGGTGCAAAACCGGGCGAAGGTGGACAGTTGCCCGGTCATAAAGTAGATGAGTGGATTGGTAAAACCCGTCACTCAACGCCCGGTGTAGGTTTAATATCTCCGCCACCACACCACGATATTTATTCTATTGAAGATTTGGCTCAATTAATATTCGATTTAAAGAATGCCAACCGTGCTGCACGTATAAATGTAAAGCTGGTTAGTAAAGCAGGGGTAGGTACCATTGCAGCGGGTGTTACCAAAGCAAAAGCAGATGTTGTTTTAATCAGCGGTCATGATGGAGGTACGGGTGCTTCACCTATTTCATCTATCAAACACGCTGGCTTACCGTGGGAGTTAGGGCTTGCAGAAACACACCAGACTTTAGTGAAAAATAAACTTCGCAGCCGTGTGGTGGTGCAAGCCGATGGACAAATGAAAACGGGCCGCGACATTGCTATTGCTGCATTGTTAGGTGCAGAAGAATGGGGCGTTGCTACAGCAGCGCTGGTAGTAGAGGGTTGTATTATGATGCGCAAATGTCATTTAAATACTTGCCCTGTAGGCGTGGCCACACAAGACCCTGAATTAAGAAAACGTTTTACAGGCAATGCAGACCATGTTGTAAACTTCTTTCGGTTTATGGTGCAAGAGCTAAGAGAGATAATGGCCGAACTTGGTTTTAAAACCGTTAATGAAATGGTAGGGCAGGTAGATTGCCTGGGCATGAGAGAAAATATTAACCACTGGAAATTTAGTAAGTTAGATTTATCGCCCGTATTATATAAAGAACCTTCTTCTCCGTTTATGCCTTTGTTTAATGCAGAACAGCAAGACCATGGCTTGGAAGAAGTGTTAGACTGGAAGTTATTAGCAGCCGCACAACCTGCAATAGAAAAGCAAACAAAAGTAAAAGCAGCGTTTGTTATAAAAAATACCGACCGTACAGCAGGTACTATTTTGTCTAATGAAATTACCAAAAAATATCGTGCAGCGGGCTTACCGGAAGATACGATTCATTTTAAATTTACTGGTACTGCCGGACAAAGCTTTGGTGCATTTAATACCATTGGCGTAACGTTAGAGCTGGAAGGAGATGCCAACGACTATTTTGGCAAAGGGTTAAGTGGTGCACGTTTAATTGTGTATCCGCATAAAACATCAACATACACACCAGAAGATAATATCATTATTGGCAATGTTGCGTTTTATGGTGCAACCAACGGCGAGTCTTTTATACGCGGTAAGGCCGGAGAACGTTTTGCCGTACGTAACTCGGGTGCCAGTGTGGTGGTAGAAAGCGTAGGCGACCATGGTTGCGAATACATGACAGGAGGCCGCGTGGTAATATTGGGTGATACTGGTAGAAACTTTGCAGCAGGTATGAGTGGCGGTATTGCATACATCTATGATGTAAAAGCAAAATTTGCCGGCAACTGTAATAAAGAAATGGTAGATCTGGATCCGGTAAATGAGCAAGATGCTGTGGAATTAAAAGAAATGATTCAAAAGCATTTTAATTATACGGGTAGTACTGTTGCCAAATTTGTATTAAACGATTTTGACAATCAGGTAGCTCATTTTGTAAAAGTGTTTCCTAAAGATTATAAGAAAGCGCTGTTGCAAAAAGCGGGCGGTGTTAAAGAGAAAGTATAATTTTTTGTTACCAGCTTTGGTGCCAGTAGCAGCAGTAGTTGCGTCGCACCAGTTAACGGGGGTAACAATACTAAACAAAAAGCTGCTGTTAGCAAAACAGTACAAGTGTGCGACGCAACAGTGGCCGATAGCAGCACCACTGCTGGATCAAAAAAAAATAAAAAGAATAACGCAATAATTTTTTTTTAAATGGGTAAGCCAACAGGTTTTTTAGAATTTTCAAGAGAACTGCCTTCTAAAAGAAGCGTTGAAGAAAGGGTGAATGATTACAATGAATTTGTAAATCGTTTTCCGGATGAAAAATTAAATGAACAAAGCGGCCGCTGTATGAATTGTGGAGTGCCGTTTTGCCACAGTGGTTGTCCTTTAGGTAATGTTATACCAGAGTTTAACGATGCTGTATACCGCAAAGAGTGGAAAGAAGCGTATGAAATACTCAGTTCTACTAATAATTTTCCTGAGTTTACAGGCCGCATTTGTCCGGCACCCTGCGAAACAGCTTGTGTGTTAGGTATTAACCAACCCGCGGTTACTATTGAAGAAATAGAAAAGCATATTATTGAAATTGCTTTTGAAAAAGGGTTTATTAAACCCAAACAGATAAACAAACGCACTGGTAAAAAAGTGGCCGTAGTAGGCAGTGGCCCCGCTGGTTTAGCTGCAGCTACACAACTGAATTACGCAGGGCATACCGTTACCGTTTTTGAAAGAGATGATAAGCCCGGTGGTTTATTGCGATATGGCATACCTGACTTTAAACTGGAGAAATGGGTGATAGATCGCAGAGTTCAGTTGATGGAAGCAGAAGGTATAAGTTTTAAATGCCACGCTCATGTGGGTGTAAATGTAAATGTAAACGATTTACTGCGGGAGTATCATGCCATTGTATTGGCTGGTGGTTCAACAGACCCCAGAGATTTGCCAATACCGGGTAGAGAATTGAAAGGGGTACATTTTGCTATGGAATTTTTAAAGCAGCAGAATAAAAGAAATGCATCATTAGACCCATTAGCAAACGCTTCTGTTGAAAGCAATATTTATAGCGAGAATATTTTAGCTACTGGCAAAAACGTAGTGGTAATTGGCGGCGGCGATACCGGTAGTGATTGTGTGGGTACCAGTAACCGTCATAAAGCAAAAACAGTAACCCAGTTTGAGTTGATGCCAACACCACCAAAAGAAAGAACTGATTTTATGCCCTGGCCTACTTACCCAATGACGTTAAAAACATCTTCATCTCATGAAGAGGGTGCCGACCGTAAATGGGCTATTGCAACAAAAGAATTTATAGGAGATGAAAAAGGGTATTTAAAAGCAATTAAAGTGGTTGAGTTAGAATGGAAGAGTGGGGTGGATGGTCGTCCAGCTTCTTTTGTAGAGCGGGCAGGAACTGAAAAGATAATGCCTTGCGAATTGGTTTTACTGGCAATGGGTTTTGTAAACCCAGGTTATAAAGGATTGCTGGAGCAATTAGGGGTTGAGTTAGACGAGCGCAAAAATGTAAAGGCAACTGAAAAAGATTATACAACCAGTGTAAATAAAGTGTTTACTGCGGGCGACATGAGAAGGGGACAAAGCCTGGTGGTATGGGCCATAAGTGAAGGAAGGGAATGTGCCCGTAAGGTAGATGAGTTTTTAATGAGTAAATCATTGCTGGAGTCGAAGGATAGAAGTCTGTCCATGGCACTTGTATAAAAATATGTAAGCAGTTAACTGAAACCCTGGCCATTGGCCGGGGTTTTATGCTTTAAATACATAATATGTTGTTTTAAATTGATCTTACGCATAAAATTGTTGAAAAACGAGAAAATAATTTGATTAGCTAACACATGTTACATTACTAATTTGCTATTTTTATTAAAATTATTCAAATATTTATTATTTGTAATATTTCACACTAAAAACAACCAGTATGAGTAAAATGACAGCAAAACAGATTACGCCCTTTGTGGTTTTGGCCTTGGTAGCACTGGCCGCTATTTTCGTTCCCTCATTGCCTGCCTTTGAAGACAAAGCGGGTGCCTATAATGCAGCAGATATTGCCTGGATTATAGTTGCCACAGCGCTTGTATTTTTAATGACACCCGGATTAGCATTTTTTTATGGTGGCATGGTACACCGCAAGAATGTAATCTCAACAATGATTAAAAGCGTAGTAGCCGCCGGAGTAGTAAGTGTTCTGTGGGTGGTAATTGGTTTTAGTCTGGCTTTTGGTGATAGTATAGGAGGTTTTATTGGAAACCCTACTACATTTATGTTTTTTAAAGGTGTAATGTCTGGTGCTCCATGGAGTTTGGCTCCAACCATTCCATTAGGTCTTTTTGCATTATTTCAACTGATGTTTGCTATAATTACCCCAGGTTTAGTAGTGGGTGCCGTAGCAGAGCGTATTCGCTTTACATCGTATGTATTATTCATAGCCCTTTTTGGTTTATTAGTATATGCTCCAATTGCGCATTGGACCTGGCATCCGGAAGGTTTCTTATTTAAATGGGGTGCTTTAGACTTTGCAGGTGGTACAGTAGTTCATATTTCTGCAGGTTGTGCTGCTTTAGCTGGTGCAATGGTATTAAAACGCAGACAAGCTCATATTGAACAAAAAGAAATACCGCCAGCAAATATTCCGTACGTTTTAATTGGTACCGGTTTACTGTGGTTTGGTTGGTTTGGCTTTAACGCTGGTTCTGCTTTAGGTGCAAACGCATTGGCTGTATCGGCTTTTGCAACCACAAATACTGCAGCAGCAGCAGCAGGTTTAAGCTGGATGTTTTTTGATGTAGCCCGTGGTAAAAAACCATCTGTATTAGGTTTTTGTATTGGTGCTGTAGTGGGGTTGGTTGCTATTACTCCTGCTGCCGGTTATGTAGCCGTGCCTCAAAGTATCTTTATAGGTGTTATTGCCGCTATCATTTCTAATATTGCGGTTTACTACAAACAACGTTCTAAATTAGATGATACTTTAGATGTGTTCCCTTGTCATGGTGTGGGTGGTATAGTAGGTATGTTGCTTACTGGTATTTTTGCCACTAAAACCGTTAACAGTGCTGGTAACGACGGTTTATTCTATGGTAATTTTGATTTTTTCTTCACTCAAGTGAAGGCTTTATTAATAGTAGTCAGCTACAGCTTTGCCATGTCTTACGGTATTTTCCGTTTCATCAATTTTATTTTGCCATTAAGAGTTAGCTCTCAGGATGAAGAGTTAGGTCTGGACGCTTCACAGCACAACGAAAAATACCTTCAGGGTACGTTGCTGGTTAGCAAAAATGGTAAAGTAGAAGAAGAAGAAATTGAAGAGGCTCATTAAAAACGAAAAAGGTATAGCTTATTGATGCAATGCTTCTGGTAAAAGTATTGTATCGCCATACCCTTTTCTTAACACTTAAAATCTATTTACAATGTTACACAAATTTTTCGTGGCTGCTTTAGCTACAGGCTCATTATTTATTTCAAATCAAGTTTTAGCACAGGAAGCAAATATACCAGCCGCCACCGTGGTTGCTGAAAATGCTCCGGATCCGGAACCAGAAAAAAAACCTGCTTTAACCGTTTCTGGTTTTGCAGATATTTACTATCGGTACGACTTTGCTAAAACCAAAGCAAACAATTTTACAAGTTTCACCAATTCTCATAACTCCTTTGCATTGGGTATGGCCAGTATTAAGCTGGAACATAAAACTGATAAAGTGAGCATGGTAGCCGATTTGGATTTTGGTACCCGTGCTGCTGAATTTGCGTACAACGAATCCGGGCTTTTATCTGCCATTAAGCAGTTGTATGTTACCTATTCTCCTAATAGCTGGTTAAAATTAACCGCAGGTTCTTGGGCTACACATATCGGATATGAACTGGTTGATCCTCAATTAAACCGTAACTATAGCATGAGCTATATGTTTACCAATGGCCCATTTACTCATACAGGTATTAAAGCAGAAGCTTCTTCTGGTAAAAGCGGCTTTATGGTGGGTATTTCTAATGCCACAGATTATCGTATTCCTCCAACAGGGCAGATTAACAAAAAGTTTTTGATAGCTCAATATAGTGTAGCTGCCAGCGAGAATGTGAAATTATACCTGAACTATGTAGGTGGTAAAAACCCAGATACTTCAAAAGTTAGTCAGTTTGACGCTGTAATTACTGCAAAAGTAAACGACAAATTGAGCTTTGGTTTCAATGGTACAGTAAACAGTACAAAGGCATGGGACGGTGCTAAAAATATAGCTGGTAAAAGTTGGTGGGGTTCGGCCCTGTATGTAAACCTCGATCCTAAACCGTGGTTTGGTTTAACACTGCGCAGTGAGTTGTTTAGCGATAAGAACCAGTTAAAGGTTTACGCTGCAGCTCCTGAAGGCGGTAACATATTAGCCACCACTTTATCGGCTAACTTTAAAGTAGATGGATTTATTTTTATTCCTGAATTCAGGATTGACAAAGGCAGTAAAAATTTATTTGTTGATAAAGATGGCGCTGCCACAAAATCAGCAGGTAGTTTTTTAATGGCTGTAATATATTCTTTCTAAGAATTTCTAATAGGCAAGCAATCGAAACGGCGTTCCATTTCTATGGAACGCTTTTTTATTTTGTTACCAGCAGTAGTGCAATCCTCAACTCCGGTTGCGTCGCACACGTTAGCTGCAACGCCAAGAGCAGCAAATAGCAATAACACCCACACTTGCTGCTTTAACCAAAGTGCAATTGCAGCACGTTCTTACCCTTTTTTGTAGGTAGCTAAAAAGTTTTCAAATTGCACCAGACTAAAGCTGCTAAGGTTTTGTGCGGCTGTTAATCCTGCTTTTTGCGCAGCAAGTACTCCATACAAACAATCTTTATAACCCTCTGTGCCATGGGCATCCGGGTCAATGGAAATCAATACCCCTTTTTCTGTTGCCTCATGTATAAAACGCCAGTCAATATCTAAACGCCGGGGGTGTGCATTCAATTCAATTACCACTTTGTTGGCGGCGCAAGCGTCAATAATTTTACTGTGGTTTATTGGGTAGCCTTTGCGGCTTAATAAAAGACGCCCCGTCATATGCCCCAAAATGGTGGTGTATTTATTTTCAATAGCTGTCAAAAGCCGGCTCATTGCTTTTTCTTCCGGCATCTTTAAATTAGAATGTACGGAGGCAATCACAAGGTCAAACGTACTGAGTATATTATCAGCATAATCTAAAGCGCCGTCGTTTAATATATCAGCTTCAATACTTTTAAAAATTTTAAAAGGCGCTAATTTTTTATTTAGTTCGTCAATGCAAATATGTTGTTCTCTGATGCGCTCTTCCTGCAAACCATTGGCGTAAAATGCACTTTTACTATGGTCGCTTATAACAAGATATTCATACCCATCTTTAATACAAGCCTGCGCCATTTCTTCAATAGATACTGCACCATCGCTCCAATTACTATGACTGTGAATGATGCCTTTAATATTGCCGAGTTGTATAACAGCAGGTACTTCTTTTAATGCAGCCTGCCAGGGTTGCTCTCTTAAATAGGGGGGTAATGCCGCTATATCAAGGCTTTTAAAAATAGCAGCTTCTGTTTTAGCTGTTGCAGTATCGGCCCAGTTTGGGTGAGCTTTGCAAGTAGCTAAAAATTCATCACCAGCGCTGGTACTAAACAAAACAGGGTAGTATGTTTCCGCTGCGCAGCAATGAATAATAATGGAAATATTCTCAGGCCCCTTAAACACAAGGCTGTTTTCTTTAGCCGCTGCTGCAGTAAAATTATTACTGCTAAAAAAGCTGGTAATGGTTGCTGGTATTGCCGTGGTTACTAATTCTATTTCATTAATAATTTCTAACTGCCGGCGCACAGCACCGGTTAATGCAACTTGCGCATCTGCAAAACTGTCTTGCAGTTTTGTTTCTATAGCCATTGCATAGGCAATTATTTCTGCATACAGGTAGCTGCCCTGGTTTTTTAAATAAAACTCCAGCGATTCTCTGATGTTATTTTGTGTTTTCTCTCCAAAGCCTTTGTAAAGCAGTAAGCGGTTTTCATTACAGGCATACAACAATTCACCAATACTTTCTATCTCCATTTCTTTCCAAATGGTAGAAATTTTTTTTGGCCCAATACCTTTTATGTTCAGCATTTCAATAATGCCAGCAGGTGTCTTTTCTATTATTTCTTCCAGCGCTGCTAGTTTGCCGGTGCTTAATAATTCAATAATTTTTTTTGCTGCAGAATCGCCAATGCCTTTAAAAGAAGCAAATTTATCGCTGCTGGTTTCGCTTAGTTGAACGGGTAATTTTTCTATGGCAAATGCGGCGGCACTGTACGATTTTGCTTTAAAGGAATTCTCTCCGTGTATATCCATTAATTTGGCCAGTAAAGAAAATTGGTCGGCAATGCTATAATTATCCATAGTAATTGTTGCTTAGTAGGTAGTAAAAATATAATTTTTAAGCGGGTGCTGAAAATAGTTTTTGCCGCCACCTGCACTGCTGTTGAAGTGTGCGACGCAACGATGCTACTATATAAACTACTGCTTGTTTCATACTGCTTATCCTGCAAACGGCTGACATTAATCAATAATGAAACGGATTTGGTTTTGCCTTATATTCGTAGCAGATTGTTTGCCAAACAAAAGACTGTATGAGTGATATTTTTACCCGTATAAGAAATACTAACCTGGTTCGAAAAATGATATATGCCGTTGTTGGCGCAGCATCGTATCCGGGCCTTACACTGTTTAATAAACTTGAAATAAAAGGTACCGAACACCTGCGTAACCTGCCTAAAACAAACGTGCTTTTTGTTAGTAACCACCAAACCTATTTTGCAGATGTAATTACCTTCTTACATATTTTTTGTGCAGTAAAATGGCGCAAACAAAATAAGTTGGGGGCACCTTATTACTTATTAAACCCGTTTACAAAAGTAAATTATGTGGCAGCAGAAGAAACCATGAAAGGCAGTTGGATAAGCCGGCTGTTTGCTTTTGCCGGAGCGCTAACTGTAAAACGTACCTGGCGGGCAGATGGTACAGAAGTGCGGAGAAACCTCGATCCATCTGACACCAGAAAAATTCAACGGGCTTTAGAAAATAATTGGGTAATTACTTTTCCGCAGGGTACAACCAAACCTTTTGCGCCCGGCCGCAAAGGCACTGCATATATTATTAAGCAAACAAAACCTGTTGTGATACCTGTTGTTATCAGCGGTTTTTGGAGGGCTTTTAATAAAAAAGGATTGAAGTTTAAAAAGAAAGGCTCCAGCCTGAGTGTTACGTTTAAAGAACCATTGCAAATAGATTATGAAGCGCCGGCAGAAACCATCTTAGAAAAAGTAATGGACGCTATTGAACAAAGCAAAGAATATATGATGAAGGGCCCTCATCATTGGTTGAAGATTGATAAATAAGTAACAGGGTTTTTAACTTGCAATTAATCTTTTACAAACAGTGCTTTTAATTCAGCAGCATCATTCGGTTTCATTTTTCCACCCAGTATCAGGCGTATTTGTCTTCTTCTTAATGCACCTTCGTATAATTTATTTTCTTCTTCGGTTTCAATAATAACTGGGGGTACCTGGCGGGGTTTGCGGTTGGGGTCTAATGCCACAAACGTATAATAGGCTTCGTTGCTTTTATATTTATATTGGTGTGTATAATCTTCGCCCCATACATTTAAGTGCACTTCCATTGATGAGTTAAAAGCACGTGTTACTTTTGCTTCTATATGCACTACATTACCTAATTTAATAGGTGCTTCAAAACTAATATTATCAACCGATGCCGTAACAACCGGTGCATTACAATGTTTACCGGCAGCCAGTGCTGCGGCAATATCCATCCAATACATTAAACGGCCGCCCATAAGGTTACCAAAAAGATTGGTATCATTGGGTAAAACCAGCTCGGTCATTACTACTAAACTATCGGTGGCTTTACGCGGCTCTACATTCATATAAAAAATATTGTGGCGTAAAGCTACGATGCGGGTTGCATTAATTAAAACAATATTTGGGTAACCAGCGGTGGCTTTTCATTGCAGCTGTTATTGCGTCGCACTCTTCAACCGTATCGCTTTGGGCGGCGGTATTAAATAACTACCTGCTCTAATGTTTGCAGAAAAGCTTCATCCACATCAGCACCAATGCCGGTTGCGTTGGGTAGTTCAACATAGTATCCGTTGTATTGAGCGCCGCCAATTACAGGGTCTATTTTATGCCCAATCAGGCAGGTGTCCATATCATAAAATACCAGGTTCTTATTAGCTGTTGCAAAATGCGCAAAAGCAGTTAATGCCAAACGGCTTTCCAGCATGCCACCCATCATGCAGGGAATATTGTTTACTTCACACAAAGTATTAATTAAAAGCGCTTCTGCAATGCCACTACTTTTTGCAAACTTAATATTTACATAATCGCAGGCATTGGCAGCAATTAACCGGGCCGCATCGTGGTGGTTAAATACGCTTTCATCGGCCATTATTTTTATAGGAGACTGTTGCTTCAATGCCGGCAGTAAATGATCGTTCCAGTGGCGCATGGGCTGCTCGCAAAACTGTATATTAAAAGCACCCATTTGTTGCAGCGCTAGCAAAGCGCCTTCATAGGTCCAGCCTTGGTTGGCATCAATGCGTAGTAATAAGTTGGGCCCCACTGCTGTTCTTATTTGTTTCACTCTTTCCACATCGGCTTCCGGTTGTTTGCCCAATTTAATTTTAATAATACGGTAGCCCTGCTCTTTAAAAGCAACAGCTTGTTTGACCATTGCTTCAGGGCTATCAATACCCACTGTAATATCTGTTTCCAATGGCTTTAAGGTTTCGCCCCCTAAATATTGATACAATGGCAGGCCGGCTGCTTTAGCAGCAATATCATACAATGCCATATCAAAAGCACTTTTAGCGGTGGCATTAAAGGCCGTACACGCATGCAGTTCGTTCATGCGCTCTTTTATTTCCAGGGGGTTTTTGTCTTTCCAAAAAGCTGCAAAGTCCTTCGCCATTTCAAAACAGGTGGCCTGGGTTTCACCTACTATCATAGGAAAGGCAGAACATTCGCCCACACCAACAATACCGGCATTGGTATAAATACGAATGAAAATATTTTGTGCATAATGCATAGTGCCGGTAGCAATAGTAAAAGGCACCATGGGAATGGAGTATTTGTAAATACAGGTATGAGTAATGGTCATAGCGTGGTTTAATAACCGAAGATAAAAGAAAAAGGGCTTTCCCCGGCTTGCTGGCCATCAGCGTTTTTTTATGTAAGCGGTTTGTTAAATAGTACCGGCAGATTTTTTAGTAACTGGTTCTTTGTATTTTTACAATCTATGAAGGTAACTGCTACTCGATTGTCTTACGGCGCTACTGGTTATTTTAGTAAACTTGTTAACGACTATCTGCAACAAGATACCAACCTGCGCTCATTTTACCAACATACCCCAAATTGGCAAGGTATTGAAGATGCAATAGCAGCCAGAAAAGAGTATGGTACAAACAACGCCGTATTAGTGCAGGCCTTAAAAGAACAATATGCAGCCTTACCTGCCAGCGAGGCGGTAAATAAAGCCATTAACCAACTGGCTTTACCCAATACATTTACTATTACAACAGCCCACCAACCGGCAATTTTTACCGGCACCTTATACTTTATTTATAAAATTTTGCATGCTATAAAAATGGCCGCTGCTGCGAAAGAAAAATGGCCTGCTTATAATTTTGTGCCTGTATATTATATGGGCAGTGAGGATGCGGATCTTGACGAATTAGGGAATATCTGGCTGAGTGGTGATACCATATCATGGGATACCAAACAAACCGGCGCTGTTGGCCGTATGAATACAAAAGGCCTGGATAAAATCATTCATCGCATAGAAGGTGAGTTGAGTGTGCAGCCTTATGGAAACGAGCTGGTACAATTACTAAAAGATTGTTACCTGCAAAACAATACTACGGTGCAGGCCGCCACTTTACAATTATTGCATCAGCTGTTTCAACAATATGGGCTGGTAGTGCTGATACCCGATAACCCCGCTTTAAAAGCATTAGCCAAAAATGTTTTTGAAGAAGAGTTATTTAATAATCGTTCTGCGGCAATTGTAGAAAAAACAATTGAACGCCTTTCCCCTCAATACAAAGTGCAGGCCCAGCCAAGGGCTATTAATTTATTTTATTTAAAAGATGCCATTCGTAACCGAATTGAAAAAGCCGGTGATGACTTTGTGGTGGTGGATACAGATATCAGGTTTACAACTGCGGCATTAAAAGAAGAACTTGCCCAACACCCAGAGCGATTTAGCCCCAATGTAATTTTAAGGGGCCTCTTTCAGGAAATGATATTGCCCAATATTGCCTTCATTGGCGGTGGGGGAGAATTGGCTTATTGGCTGGAGTTTAAAGACCTGTTTGCGCATTACAAAGTAAACTTGCCGGTTTTGTTATTGCGCAACTCGTTTTTAGTAATAGAAAAAAAATGGACTGATAAAATTTCAAAACTGGCCTTACATGATGAACAGGTTTTTTTACCCGCAACGCAATTGCTAACCAACCTGGTTAAGCAAAACAGTAATGGCAAACTCTCTTTGCAAAACGAGTTAACCCAAGCTGCGGCATTTTATAATAGTCTGCAGCAAAAAGCAGTAGCTGTTGATGCTACATTGCAAAAACATATAGCTGCATTAGAAGCAAAAGCTACCAAGCCATTACAGCAATTGCAACAAAAACTATTACGCAGCGAGAAAAGAAAATATGAAAATGAACAGCGCCAGTTAGAATTAATAAAGAATGCACTGTTTCCTAAAAATTCTTTGCAGGAGCGGGTGGAAAATTTTATGCCTTTTTACGCAAAACATGGCCCCGCATTTATACAAATGCTCTACAATTTTTCTTTAACTACAGAACAGGAATTTGTAGTACTGAAAGAAGCGTAAACTTATTCTACGTAAATAGTTTGTTTCAGTTTAATAGGCACAGCTTTTTCCAGCCGTATTGCAGGAGACCATTGTGGCATGGCTTCAAAACGCTCAATAATTAAATTATTCATTTCGTTAGTAGCGCCTTTTAAAACATTGGGCAAAATAACGCGGCCTTCTTTTTTTAGATAATTCTTCTGGCAACAGTTTAGCCAAATCTTTAGAAAGTACATTTAAAAAAATTTGAAACCCATCGCTACCGCCCGGATAAACAGGCAATTTATTTACACTTGTTACCAGTTCTTTATCGTCAAACGCAACCGGGGTAGCTTCTTTCTTTTTTACAATTTTTCTTTCAGCAGGTTTGGGGGCTTCATTTGTTATTACAAAAGGTTCGCCCAAAATATATGCTCCTTCTGCGTTGGTAAGAATAACCGGGATTGCTTTATTTTTTTCAAAGTAATAATATACATCCCGCATGCGATCGGTTAAGTCTTTATACTCCGGAAACTGTTTAATGTATTTAGTAAGGTAATCTGCACTTTTGGTGTTTTGATAAGAGATGGGAAAAATGTGTACAGGTATAAAATCCTGCCCCTGGTTTTTTGCCAGTGCGGCCAATACATATAATTCTTCTATCTGCTCATTGGTAATAGGTATACAACCCGTGGTTACGCAGCTGCCGTGTATATAAATATCGCCGCCGGGTTGCAAAGAATCGCTCAGTAATCTATCAGATGCGTTTGGATAGTTAAGCCCTAATGATAAATGAAACTCGCTTTTGGGGTTGAACTCATTAATGTAATAAAACCCTTCCGGCACCTGATAATCGCCTTCCATTCTTTTGGGGCCCAGGCTACCCGCCATGGCACATACTTTATAGGTTTTAAACAGGCGATACGTATCATCTCTTTCCTGCTTTACCCAAACTTCCATTTTGCTATCGTACTTAAAAGAGCGGATGTATAAATATTTAGCGGGCCATTTTAATTTCTTTTCTACAAACTGTTTTTTTAGTGTGTCTTCTTTTGCTTTTAATGCATCATTTACTTTGGGAAATGATAATTGGTAATCAATAAAATTGAAGGAACTGGCACTGGTTTGTGCCACCGCTGCATGAAAACAGGTTAGAATAAGTACAAAGTAAATGGCCTTAAGCATAAGTGAAATATCTTAGATACAAACGGAGATAGCGTTTTTTTAGTGCTCAAAACTACTATTATCAGCGTTAAAAATACCACAATAAACCGGGCAAAAATCAAACCAGCTTATCCACCAATGTGAATAAGCTGGTATTGGGTTTGCGTAGTATTAGTATGGCCTAAATAGG